>NZ_WUMM01000020.1:0-57908 GCF_009826875.1 Shinella sp. AETb1-6
GAATGCTGTCGCCCGTAGAGTTCGAGAGGCAGCAGAAAATCTAACCCGAGGGGGTCTACGAAAATCGGGGCTATTCAATTGGCTATGACGGCAACACGCCGTTCGGACTTGCCTTGTCGACCATCTTCGGCAAATGTTCGGCAAGAAGTTGAGGGAGTTGGTCGACGTCGACACCGAACGACTGGGCGAGATTCCGCAAAGTATCGGACGAAAGTGCGGTTTTGATTTGACCTTCGGAAATCGGCAGGTTGGAGCCCGTCCCGATCCAGGACGTGACCTGTTCGCCCAGTCCTGCCTGGTTCAATTGCGCAACAATACCATTCAGGCCACCGGCGTTTTGCAAGACCTGCCCCGCCACCGCCATGAGGTCGACCGGCTTTCCGTTTAGGGCGTCACTGACAATGTTCTGCAGTCCATCAAGCAGTCCCATGGATATCTCCGATTCAGACCCGATCTGGCATTGCGAATAAGAGGATACTAAATTGTGCTCAAACGAAGGCAACGTGCCGGAGCTTTGAAAACGGCTCACGTAATCACTAGGCCGGGGGGCTTGGATGTGCCGCGCGTCGTCAGCTTGCGGTAGTCGCGGCTGGAGACGCTCACTGCTTCCAACAGTTCATTCTGTAGGCGTCGGCGAAACAGAACTGGCACTGAGGTTATGTCTACGCAGACCCGGGGACCGTTGGATTTTCGAGGATTTGGATCGACTTTCTTCTAGTTTGCTCTCGCGAAGTCCGTGAGCTGCAAGGGAAAGAAGCGCGCTGTTAGCTCTCTATTGTAGAATTTCAAGCAGCCCCATCCGAAACTTCTTTCGCTTTTCCTGTTTTAGAGTGCGTTGACAAGTAACCCGGTCAGTTAGATATTCACCGCGGAAGGGGCAACCTCCAAACAGGAGATTCAACAAGATGATCCGGACAGTAATTTTCTCATCCTTCGCGCTGCTTGCTACGGTGGCGCTCACTTCCCCCGCATCCGCGCTCACCATGAAGGAGTGCAGCACCAAATATCAGGCGGCAAAGGCCGATGGCTCTGCCAAGGGCATGAAATGGAATGACTTTCGTGCCAAGAATTGCGGGACCGACGCTGCTGCGGAAGATGCAGCAGACGAAAAAGACATAGCGGCCACGCCCGATAAAGAGCCGGCGAAGTCCACGAAGAAAGCCCCCAAAAGCGTTGTTTTCCCGAAGGCCGTTGACAAGAAGTATTCCAGCGAGACGCCCGGGAAGCAGCGGCTCCATACCTGCGTCGACAGCTATCGGGCAAACAAGGATAATGGCACCCTTGGCGATCTGAAATGGATCCAGAAGGGTGGTGGTTACTGGAGCCTGTGCAACACAGCCCTGAAGAGCTAACCCTCCGCGGCTAGCGAAGTCTCGAAGGTCGCTTGAACTTATCGGGCGGCCTTCTTGATTCAACAGCCCATGCGTTTGTTTCAGCGTAAGCATGAATGGATTGTACTGTCTCTTGTCCTTAGCTATGGAGAGGACAAGAAGCTTGAATAGCTCCTGGATTTGTAGACGTCTTCTTTCCTACTTTTGAGGTAGGATTTTCAATATCGACGCCCCCGAGCTGGAAGGTCAGTGCCGATATGAAATTGACCTCGCCTTTCGGTCAAAGCGTCGGCTGGCCGACATTCTCGACGGCCAGCGGGTGCAAATTCATCGACAGGGCACGGACCGTTACGGTCGCACATTGGCTGCCCTTTCGGTCAACGGGCGCGATGTCGGCGACCAGCTCGTGAGCGAAGGTCTTGCGCGGACGTGGAGCGGCCGTCGCGAACCTTGGTGCTGAATCGACAACGATGTGCCTGTGCAATTGGCCGCGCGCCATAAGGGCCGCCTTCGTTTTCGCTACGCCTCGAACGCGGAGTGATAACTGACGTCGCCGGCAGCCGGCGGGCCATTAAGGATCAGGCGCTGAAAGTAGGGCGAAGGATCGCCGCCATAGGTCAGAGCCGGATCGCTCACAAAACCGAACCGCTGATAATACCGGGGATCGCCCAGGACCACACAGCCCGCGGCCTGCAACGATCGAAGCCGTTCGAGCCCGGCTCGAATGAGCAACTGACCAATCCCCTGGCCCTGGTGCTCCAGACTGATGGAGACCGGCCCAAGGCCATACCAATCCTCTTGGACGTCGGCGATACTTATGGGCGAGAACGCCACATGACCGATGATCTCATCCTGATCGACGGCAACGAGAGATAGGGTCAGCGCTCCGGCCGCCCTCAGGCCCTCGATGATGCGAGCCTCGGTCCCGCTGCTGTGGGGCGCGGTCTTGAATGCCGCGGTGGTGACAGCGCTGATTGCGGCGATGTCGGCTGGTTGCTCGGATCTGATTTCCAATGTCATGAACCTTTATAGAAGCCCAAGTATACAACATGCGCCGCACCGCGGATCAGGCGACACGGGCAGGCTGCGATCGCGTGTCTCAAGCGAGATAGTTAGAGGGTTCCCACAAGCATGGGCGGAGGCTAAGCCACTCGAACCTCAATTGCAATTTACTCCTCTTCTGCGCCGGAACATCGGGATGACCTACTTTTGGAATTGAATAGCGAAATGCGGACCCAGGGATTTGTTCAATTCAAACAAACCACGCAGATCGAGGCTGTCACTCCCGCCCCTCATGCATAATATATAGGCTTGCCGTTGGCCGTTTCGTTGTCAGCTATCCAATTTACGCGCTCCGGTTCCGGCTACGGTCTGTCCGATTGCCGTCCGAGCGACATCCCGTCCTTCATCCAGTCCGCATCCCCCGAAGAAAGGTGCCTATCGTGACATCCGAAACCACAAGCCTGAAAGACAAGTTGCGTCGAATTCCATCCTTGAAGGCGCCACTTCCGGACATGGACCTGGAGGCATTCCCCAGAACTCCACAAGAGGCCTTTGCAATCTGGCTGGATGAGGCACTGGCGGCCGGCATACGCGAACCACATGCGATGACGCTTTCGACCCGCGACGAAAATGGCTGGCCGGATGCCCGCGTGCTGATCCTGAAAAATGTCGATGGGCGCGGCTGGCATTTTGCGATCAAGGCAGAAAGCCCAAAGGCACAGCAGATAGCAGCGGAGCCGCATGTTGCGTTGACGTTCTATTGGCCGGTGCTCGGCCGGCAAATCCGGCTGCGCGGACTGGCAAGTCTTCTTCCAACCGACGAATGCGCTGCCGACTACCTTGAGCGCCCGCAAGGCTCTCGGGCCAGTGCCCTTGCCTCGCGACAGAGCGCGGTGCTTTCGGACGCAACGGAACTGGAGAGAAAACTGGCGGAAGCGGAGGCGTTCCTTTCGGCCAATCCAGATCACGTCGCCCCGGGCTGGCAGGTCTATGCCGTCGCACCTACCGTTGTCGAGTTCTGGCAAGGGGCGAGCGACCGCAACCATAAGCGCCTGCGCTTCACGCTATCCGCCGATCACAAAGAATGGGATCGGGTTCGGCTCTGGCCTTGATCGTGGGTCATGTGGCTTGATGGCTTGGCTAATGCAACATTCTTTGCGTCGGTTACTTTGTTTCTTACCGTCGCCATTCTCCCTGCCACTTTGGCTCAAAAACCGGAAACGCCGTTTTCAAGGTCTCCCGATCCTTGACAACCGAAGCAGTTTTCACCAGACGCCTGGAACCAGTCTCCATCGCACCCAACGGGAATACGCGTCATATCCGGGCAGTTCGACTTGCAGCAGCCGATCTTCCCATGACGTGCGCAAGACAAGCACTGCCCTGCTCGTGCAGCCGGGATGAGCGCCCAGAACGAACCCAGCGCAAGCGCCATGCCGAAGAATGTCAATCGGCGCGGAATGTTGACCCCTTGGGGATGCGGACTAAAACTTGGACCACCAGGAGGTAGTTCATGTATTCCCATGCTGACAGAATTCGCGCGGTCGAGCTGTATATCAAGCTCGGCAAGCGGGTTAAGGCGACGATCCGCCAGTTGGGTTACCACCACGCCGCTCGGGGCCATAGCCCGCATCGAACATGCGCTTGACGGTTTCGAGGGCGAGCGGGAGCGCTATCGTCAGCGTCTCGCCGATGGCCGCCGCAGGCTGGCTTCATATCAGGCCCGCGACGGCGAGGCCGCATTCGCCTTCGCCGGCGAGTTGGCGGAAAAGCGCAAGCTGCTTGCCGTAGTCGACGAGGCGCTTGCCGCCGATATCGAGCGTCCAGACGATGCGCTCCAGATAGCGTCCTGATCCGGCCCTCGCGCCAGCCATCACCAGAAAAAACTTTGGCTGGGTAGGTGCTCGGGTTATTCCGCCTTCATTGTTACCGGAAGCAAAGGGGTGGAAGGGAGACAGTCCGGTCCTGGCTAAGGCGCGCTTGAGAGCTGACATCAGTTGGCGGGCGACGCCCGGACCGGGAGACGGCTGATGCTGTGCCCTGTGGCTGTTTCGGCTGCGCGACGCAGCATGGCCGGGTCTGACACTCCCTGATGGTCGAGCCGCGGCGTATAGGGCGCCTCCAGCCTTTCTGCCTCGTCGTCGGTGAGACTGATCGAGAGGGAGGCCACGGCGTCGTCGATATGGTCTGGTTTCAGCGCACCCACGATCGGCGCTGCCACCACGGGATTGCGACGCAACCAGGCCAGCGCGATCATCGACCGGCCGACGCCTCGCTCTTCGGCAATGGCCCCCACCTCATCGACAATCCGCTTGTCGCTGTCGGCCGTGGCTGCTCCCAGCTTGTAGGCCGTTTCGCTTTCCGCTCTTGCCGTGACCGCGCCCCACGGCCGGGCCAGCCGGCCACGGTTGAGAGGGCTATAGAGAATGGTCTGCACCCCTTCGTCGATGCAGAGCGCATGCATCTCGCGCTCTTCCTCGCGGTCAAGCAGATTGTAGGTATCCTGCATCGACACGAAGCGGGCCCAGCCGTTGGATTGCTGCAGGTGTAGCGCCTTGCCGAATTCCCAGGCCTTCATGGACGATGCACCGAGATAGCGGACCTTGCCGGCCTTGACGACATCGTTCAGGGCCTCGAGCGTTTCTTCCCAGGGCGTGGTCCTGTCGCGACGATGGATCTGGTAGAGGTCGATATAGTCGGTGCCAAGGCGCCTGAGGCTCATATCGACTTCGGTCATGATCGCCTTGCGCGACAGCCCTATACTGTTAGGTCCGTCGCGCATCGGGGCGCTGAGTTTGGTGGCGATCACAACGTTTTCGCGGTGCGCAAAGTCCTTGAGGGCCCGCCCGAGGATTTCCTCGCTGGACCCGTTTGAATAGAGATTGGCCGTGTCGAAGAAATTGATGCCCGCCTCCAGTGCGTGGCGAATGAGGCGCCGGCTTGCTTCCTCGTCAAGCGACCAGGAAGGGTAGCCTCGCGACGGGTCCCCGAACCCCATGCAGCCAATAGCGATAGGCGAAATATCGAGGCCGGTGCGGCCGAGCTTGGCATATTGCATGTCTGTCTCCGCATCCGCTATATTCGGACAAGTGTCCGCTTGCTGTTGTGTAACGGACAATTGTCCGTTTAGTCAAGGGGCGATATGGCTGCAGGAGAAGATGGATTGCGGGCGGACGCGCGCGCCAACCGTGATCGCATACTTGAGGTGGCGCGGGAGGCTCTGACCGCGGATCCCGAGACGCCGCTCAGCGCCATCGGCAAGGCAGCCGGCGTTGGACAAGGCACGCTCTATCGCCACTTCCCGACGCGGGAAGCTCTGGCCCTGGCTATCTATCGCAGGGAGATCAGCGCCCTGGCGGCTCTCCCATCCACGCTTCTGCAGGAGCATCCTCCCCTTGAGGCGTTTCGTCTGTGGTGCGCCCAGCTGGCCGTTTCCAGTGCGATGAAGCGCGGAGTGGCAAAACTTCTGCAAGGAGCTACGTCCGAGGACGATGAACGTGAGACCTATCGGCAGATCGTGTTGGCGGTGCGCTCACTCCTAGCTGCAAGTGAGGCTGCGGGTGCAATCGATCGCGGTGCAAATGCCGACGATGTCCTGATGCTTCTCGGCGTGCTTTGGCAAATCCCATCCCACCCCGGCAGGGATGCTCAGGCAGCGAGGATAATAGCTCTCATCTTCAGGGGGTTGGGCGCCAAGGACGAGCTGGATGGCCTTGCTGGACCATGAAGCTCGTTCCGTGTTGGAGCGCTTGTCGGGAGTGACCGGTTCGTCGGGTCTGCATGTACCGCGAGTGCAGAGTTGCGGTGCAAGCCCGTGCCTGATCTCACGCCTTCGATTTCAGGCGGCTGACGTCAGAAATGGGGGGGGAAGCGGACGGTCAGCTATTGCAAGGCAAGGCTACCAGATCGGACGAGCGTGAGCACGTTCGGCATGAACAGTGATCCGAAGGCAAGATGCGATGAAGGCCAGCGGCGATCTTGCGGCACAACTGAACTCGGTGGAAGCAAGCGGGCTCCATCGGGGGGCCCGCATACTCCCGATCAATCAGGCTACCGCAGCGCGCTTGAGTTTTCGAACAACGGCGTCGATGAACGTGCCCATCGTTACTTCACCCATATCCACGGCCTTGGCACCTTCGCCATGGATAGTCCTTACGTCGGTGATGCCGAGGACGTTGAGAATGGCCTTGAGGTATCGCGGGGCAAAATTGAGGTGGTCGATGGGCGAGGCCTCGCCATAGATGCCGCCGGACGCCAGCACCACGGTGGCTTTCTTGCCGATCAGCAGTCCCTTGCCGTCGAAGCCAAGCGTTACGCCCTTGCGCACGACGTGATCGATCCAGGCTTTGAGGCTGGCCGGGATATTGTAATTGTAGACCGGCGTGGCGATGACAAGCTCGTCGGCTGCCAGCAATTCGGCAACCAGCGCGTCCGAAAGACGCAGTTGCTCGGCCATGTCCGCGGTATGGGCATGCGGTGGCGTGAAATAGGCCGACAACCACGGCATGGTCACGTGCGGCAGCGCATCCACGGCCAGGTCGCGCCGCACGACCGCGCCATGCGGGTTCACCTCAAGCCAATTGGCGACAAGGCGTTTGGTCAGTTGACGGGAAATCGAAGCCTCGCCGCGCGCGCTGGTTTCGACAACGAGAAGGTTGGGCATGGCGTCCTCAAGGTTTTGGGCTGAACAGCCGTGACTGATACGGACGATATAGGGCTTTCCATCCAGCGGCGGGAGCGATAATAAAGTGATCATCTCTATCGGCAAATATGATGGATTATGATCGGCAGTCTCAGCCTCGATCAGTTGCGCATCCTGGTGACCATTGCTGATGCCGGCAGCTTTTCGGCGGCCGGGCGGCAATTGCGCCGTGCGCAATCGGCAATCAGCCAGTCGGTGGCGACGTTGGAAGCCGCCCAGGGCGTCCAGCTCTTCGACCGCAGCACCCATCGCCCCCGCCTGACTGAAACGGGCCGGGTTCTGGTCGATCAGGCCCGGCTGGTGCTTTCGAGCGCGGCTCGCTTCGAGGCCGTCGCGACCGGCGCGCGAGGCGGGGTCGAGCCCGAGCTTGCCCTGGCCATAGATCCGCTGGTGCCCACCGCCCCGCTCATCGAAAGCCTGCGCGCGTTGCACCTGGCCTATCCGCATCTTCCCGTCAGCTTCTCGACCGAGGGCCTGGGCGGGGCGCTGCGTCGTTTGCGCAGCGGCGACGTCGTACTGGCCTTCTGCCTGCTGCTGCCGGTGGTGCCCGAGGACGTCGTGGCTTCGCCGCTCCTGCGCGTGGTGCTGACGCCCGTGGTCAGCGCCGAACACCCATTGGCAGCGCTTGGCCGTCCGGCAACCCGCGACGACCTGGAGCGCCATATCCAGCTCGTCCTGTCCGATCCGGTCGATCGGGAAGCGAACAATTACGGCCTGGCCAGCGCCACGCGGTGGCGCTTTGTCGACCTCGGCCGCAGGTTGGATTTCCTGCTGGCCGGCTTCGGCTGGTGCCGGATGCCGGAGCATTTGATTGCCGATCATCTCGCAGCCAGCGATCTGGTTCGGCTCGAGCTGGCCGAAGATGCCCGTGACCCGGCAGACGCCCTGACCATCTACGCCGCCCGCATGGCGGGCCATGAACCTGGCCCGGCCGGCCGATGGCTCCTTAACGACCTGCAGGTCCGGCTGTCGCTCTGATCCGATCAAACACTTGTCGTCGGTATTGCCTAATCCCTGAGAGATACCGGAAGAGCCGCGATGAACGCGGTCAAAATCGGCTCTTCGGTGTTAGTCGCACTATCGCCAACGTCCGAAATGAGATCGATGAACGAACCGGCGCCTTTGGCGTGGTTAACCTGCGAATGACCATTAGGGGATCGGCACCAGACTGGCGATTCCCGGTGCCAGGATATCCGTGTTTTGATTGCCTACTGCCGCATGAACGGACAGATCGACGGCCGAGCCGAGATAATCGGCCAAAAATTGGCCGAACGCTTCCGCCAGCCGCTCGCTTTCATCGTTCTGCAGGGTGGCAGGCAAATGCCCTTCCCAAAGCGTTGCAAGATTGGTTATTCGGCGGCCATCGGCATGGCGTGGTGCTCGTCGAAAAGCTCACCCTGGCTGGCGGACTTCTCGTCTTCCTTTTTCGCCTTCGGCTCGCGGCCGAAGAACAGCGCGTAAGCTGCCGGCAGGACAAGGATGGTCAGCACGGTCGCAACCAGAATGCCACCCATCATCGCATAGGCCATCGGCCCCCAGAACAGACCGCGCGAGATCGGGATCAGCGCCAGCACGGCGGTCAGCGCTGTCAGCGTGATCGGCCGGAAACGGCGGACCGCCGCACCGACGATCGCTTCCATCCGCGGATGGCCGGCGGCGATATCCTGGTCGATCTGGTCGACGAGGATGATCGAGTTGCGCATGATGATACCGAGCAGGGCGATGACGCCGAGAATGGCGACGAAGCCGAAGGGGGCACCGGTGATCAAGAGCGCCATGGCAGCGCCGATGATACCGAGTGGGCCAGTCGCCAGAACCAGCATCGCCTTGCCGAAATGCTGCAGCTGGATCATCAGGAGCACGAGGATGACGAGCAGCATGATCGGCGCCTTGGCGGCGATCGACTGCTGGCTTTCCGCCGCATCCTCGGCACCCCCCTGAATCTCGACCTTGTACCCTGCCGGCAGCTTGGCGCGCAGATCGGCCATGCTGTTATAGAGGTTCATCGTCACCTGGGTCGGCTCAACGCCATCGGGCAGCGTTGCCTTGACGGTGATGGTCGGCAGGCGGTCGCGGCGCCATTCGATACCCTGTTCGAGCAGCGGTACGACCTTAGCGATCTGCGAGGCCGGCACGAAACCGCCATTGTCGGTCGGGATATAGACCGAGTTGACGGCCGAGAGGAGGCTGCGGGTCGCATCCGGCTCGCGCACTACGATCGAGACGGTTTCCTCGCCATCACGGAAATCGCTGATCGGGGCGCCGTTGGTCGCAGTCTGCAGCATCTGCCGCACGCGCTGCGAGGAGGCGCCGAGGGCACGCGCACGATCCTGGTCGATCACCAGTTTCATCGCCGGCACCTGCTCCATCCAGTCGTCATGAACGGCGCCGAAATTCGGCTGCTGTTCAAAACGCTGCTTCACTTGATCGGCAATGCTGCGCACTTTCGCACGGTCCGGGCCAATAACGCGCATCTGCACGGCCCAGCCGACGGGAGGTCCGAGGAAGAGGCGGTCGACCTTGCCACGCACGGTCGGGAAATCCTCGGCCAAAATCTTGCGCAGCTTGACGATCATCCGTTCGCGCTCTTCGAGCCCGTTCGACATGACGAGAAGCTGGGCATAGTTCGGGTTGCGCAGCTGCTGGTCAAGCGGCAGGAAGAAGCGCGGCGCGCCTTCACCGATGAACGTGGCGACGAACTTCTTGTCCGGATCGTCCATGATCTTGGCTTCGAGCGCCTTGGCCTGGCGTTCGACTTCCTTGATCGCGGTGCCTTCTGGCAGCCACATGTCGACAAGGATTTCCGGCCGCGACGATTGTGGGAAGAAGCTCTGCGGAATGAACTGGAAGGACCAGAGGCTACCGACAAAGGCCCCGAGCGTCAGGAGCAGCACGATCGCCTTGTGGCGCACGGCCCAGCCCACGGTGTGGCCGACGCCGCGATAAAAACGGGTGTCATAGGCATCATGATGCGTGCCGGCATGCGCCCGCTGCTTCAGGATCATATAGCCGAGCCAAGGGGTGAAATAGACGGCGACGAACCATGAGGTCACCAGCGCAATGCCGACCACGAAGAACAGCGAGCGGACATATTCACCCGCCGTGGAGGCGGCAAAACCGACCGGGATAAAGCCGGCCGTGGTGATCAGCGTGCCGGTCAGCATCGGAAAGGCGGTCGAGGAATAGGCGAAGCTCGCCGCATCCAGGCGGTTCAACCCCTCTTCCAGCTTGCGCTCCATCATCTCGACGACGATCATCGCATCATCGACTAGAAGGCCGAGCGCAATGATCAGTGCGCCGAGCGAGATGCGCTGCAGCTCGATGCCCATATAGAACATGATGGCCAACGTCGCAGCGAGAACGAGCGGAATGGCAATCGCGATGACGATGCCCGAACGCCAGCCGATCGAAATCAGCGAGACGATCAGCACGATGACCAGAGCTTCCATCAGCGCCTGGGTGAATTCGCCGACCGCTTCGGTGACGACTTCGGGCTGGTTGGAGATCTGCGTCACCTCGACCCCGACCGGCAGCGTGTCTTCAAAGCGTTTGTAGGTTTCCTCGACGCCCTTGCCGACATCGGTGACCTTGAAGCCCTTGGCCATCACCACGCCGAGTTCGACGGTATCATGGCCATTGACGCGGAATTTTCTCTGATAGGGCTCTTCGAGCCCGTCCTTGACGGTGGCGATATCGCCGAGACGGATCACCTGATCACCGGCCTTGAGCCTGAGTTCGCGGATTTCAGCCGGCGTCGTGACATCGCCTTCAACGGAGATGCGTACGGAGCGATCGGCGGTTTCGACACTGCCGGCCGGATCGACATCGTTCTGGCCCTGCAGGGCGTTCTGGATATCGACCACGGTCAGGCCGCGTTCGGCCAGTGCCTTGGAGGAGACGTCGATAAAAATCTTCTGCGGCTGGTCGCCGAGGATGACGGCCTTTTCGACGCCGGGCGTGGCGATCAGCATGTCGCGTGCCTGGATCGCGAACTTCTTCAGCTCCGGATAGGAATAACCGTCGCCGCTGATCGCGTGCAGAGTGATGTAGGTATCGCCGAATTCGTCGTTGAAATAGGGGCCGAGCAGGCCGGACGGCAGATCCTGCTTGATATCGCCGACCTTCTTGCGCACCTGGTAAAAGGCGTCTGCCACATCGGCGCCGTTGGTGTCACCCTTGATCTGGATCGTGGTGATCGCCACGCCAGCGCGGATATAGGATTTGACCCAGTCGAGATGCGGGGTTTCCTGCAGCTTGCGCTCGATCTTGTTGACGACCTGGTTCTGCATGTCGTCGATCGAGGCGCCCGGCCAGACCGACTGCACGACCATGACACGGAAGGTGAAATCCGGATCTTCCTTCTGGCCCATGTTCATGACGCCAAGGGCGCCCATGACGATGATCAGGCCGAACAGGAAACGGGCGATGCTGGGATGTGAGATCGCCCAGCGGGAAAGGTTGAATTTATGCTTCTCTTCCGTCGAAGAAGGCGCGTTGTGCGAAGTCATGAGCGTGGTTCTTCGATCCTAAGAGTCAGGGTGCGACCGAGGCCGTGGTGAGGCTGTTGACGCTGCCGAAGCGTGAGGTCACTGTTTCCGGCAGCCTCACCTTCATGTCTTCGCGCATGAACTGCGTGCCGGCCGAAACGACCAGAACGCCGGTCGAAAGACCCTTGGAGATGCGGGCGCCGTCATCGGAAAAATCGACGACTTCGACCGGCCGCGAGCTGACCGTGCCCTTCTGGCGGTCGACGACCCAGACGACCTTCTTGCCGTCCTTTTCGCCGAGCGCGGCAAGCGGCACGGAAAACGCGGGAACCGCATTGTCGGCCTTTGCCTCGATCGTCGCGGTCATGCCGAGCAGCACACGCTGATCCTCGGGCAGGCTGACGCGGACGGAGAAGGTGCGCGACTGGGGATCGGCACTCTGGGCGACTTCACGGACTTTTCCTGTCAGCACAGTCGTGTTGGCAGCCCAGAAGCTGGCGGAGACCTGTTTGCCCGGCTGGAAATGCGAAACATCCATTTCCGGCACGGCGATCTGCACTTCCTTTTCGCCATCGACGGCGACCGTGACGATCGGCGTGCCGGCCGACACGACCTGGCCGACATCGGCGCTGACCGTGGTGACGATGCCCTTCTGATCGGATTTCAGATCGGAATAGGCAACCTGGTTGCGGGCCTGCTCGAGTGCGGACTCGGCCGACTGGAGGGAGGACACGGCCTGATCGCGTGACAGCGACGCCTGCTCGAGGGTCGATTGCGACGTGACATTTTGGGCAGCGAGCGTCTGGGCGCGGCGATACGCGAGATCGGTGATTTCGACCTGTTTCCGGGCTGACGAGAGATCGGCTTCGGCGCGGGTGAGGGCAAGCTTGTAATCGACCGGGTCGAGGCGCGCGAGCACGGCGCCGGGGCTGACACGGTCGCCGACATTAACCAGCCGCTCGGTGATCTTGCCGGAAACACGGAAGCCGAGGTTCATCTCGGTGCGAGCCTTGACCGCACCGGAATAGACGAGCTTGCGGCCTTCATCCGGCGCGCCGATCTCGGCGACCTTGACGGGGCGCACCACGTCCGGTGCCTCCGCCTTTTTCTCTTCCGAGCAGGCGGCAAGAAACGAAAGGGCTCCTACAACTACGGCGATTTTCAGAACTGTCGTGGCAGTAACAAAACGAAACGAGGACATGGCCCCACTCCATGGAATGATGACGGGTGGCGCGGGAGACGCCGGTGCTTGGGTAGAAATTATTTCAGGCCCCGAAGGGCGAAATCGATCAGGTCTTCCGGCTTGCCGATACGGGTTTCGGCAAGGCATTTGGCAACAAGCTGCGGATGACAGAGGAGGATTGTTGCCGACATGAAATTCTCGGCGGCAAGTGCTGCATTCTGTTCGCGGAACTCTTCGGCGGCGATGCCCTCGGCGATCACACGTTCGATAACGATGCGGATCCGTTCAATATGTTCCTCGATGACGGGCCAGTTCTCTTCCATGGCGACGACGACCATTTCATGGACCTTCTTGTCGGCCAGCATGGTCTCGGCGGTGATCTTGAACTGGGCAAGGATGAAATCCCTCAGCCGCACGCAGGCGCTGTCTTTGCGCGCGGCAATTTCCACGGCAACCTGCTGGCTGGCGGCGAGCATCCGGCGGCAGAGTGCTTGGTGGATATCGGCCTTGGAGGAGAAAAAACGGTAGATATTTGCCGGCGACATGCCGAGATCGCGGGCAATGTCGGCGACATTCGTTTTCGTATAACCGTAATGCTTGAACAGCCGCTCGGCCGCATCAAGGATGCGGGTGATATTTTCCCGGCGGACTTCGTCGAAGCTGGTGGTCGTATCCATGGCAGTGACGGCTTTCGAGTGACGTGTGACGATTTTCATTTTTCGTTAGTCGTAAAACGAAAGCCAGCATCTGTCAACCATTTGCAGGCTTGATGGGCGATCAGTGGCTGGGAAATCGTAACCGCCGCAGCATTCGCCTCAGCGGCTGACACCCGGCGGTGGCGGTGGCGAGAGCTCTGTCATTGGTGTGTGTTACGCTTCGAAGAGCTTCTTCAATCTTCTAAAGCGAGAACGTATACGTCGCAGGGTCTATCGTTCACGCGATGAAGCACGCCAGGACGTGTTCGACTACATCGAAATGTTCTACAACCCGAAACGCAAGCACGTCAGAAACGGGATACTGTCGCCCGTCTCGTTTGAGAAGCAGCAGAGAATCTAACCCGAGGGTGTCTACGAAACTCGGGGCTATTCAAGTCCTAGCGCTGGACCTCCCAGGTCACTGCCCCTCTCCGGCAAGTGTGAGGCGCAATGTCATTCACCATTCCCGGGAATTGTTTTTTCGCCGATCCATGCCCGGGTCTCGGACAAGAGTTCGCCCGACAGCGCGGGGTCATCGATCGACCGCGAGAGGATGAGGGCGCCGACCATCGCGGACCAGCTACCAATTGCCGCCCGGCGCCGCTTGGCAGGGTCAGCACCTGGCATGACATCGGTGAGCGTGTTGATCTGCAAGGCGAGGACCTGTGCCATGGACGCGCGTGCTTCCGGGGCCTGCTGCCGCATGAACCCCGCAAGGGCAGCCATTGGGCAGCCCAGGTCCGGATGCTCACGATGCAGTTCGGAGAGGTAGGTGTCGATCCAGACGCCAAGGTCGTCGATCACTGATTGGCTGCCGACGGCGTGAGCGATGGCTTGGGCGACCAGATCGTCCTTTGACTGGAAATGTCCATAAAAGCCACCATGGGTCATGCCGGCCGCTTTCATCACTTCGGCGACACTGACCGCATCGAAACCCTTTTCCCGAAACAGCCGCGCTGCCGCGGTTAAAATGCGGTCTCGGTTTTGCGCCTTCTGCTCCTGACTCACTTTCATCTCGCCTGGTCTCCGCTCGCTATTGACATTTTGATGATGGCTATCATATTTAGGATCAATGATGACAATCATCATGAATATAGTTTCAATGCCACGAAAGGGCAATGCCATGACCGACAAGCCAACCGTCCTTATTACCGGCGCCTCCACTGGCATCGGCGCCGCCTACGCCGAGCGCTTCGCGCGCCGTGGTCATGATCTGGTGCTGGTCGCCCGTAACACGGCGCGGATGGAGACGCTGGCTGATCGCCTGCGGCGCGACACCGGCGTGACGATCGACATCGTGGCGGCCGATCTCGTCAATCCGGCAGAGCGCGCAGCGGTTGAGGCGCGACTGCGCGATGACGCGCGGATCGGCATTCTCATCAACAATGCCGGTGCGAGCCTGGCGGGCAACTTCCTCGAACAAGCCGCTGACGATATCGACAGGCTGGTGGCGCTCAACACGACGGCGCTCGTGCGCCTTGCCCGCGCCATCGCCCCCCGCCTTGCGCAAGCGGGTGAAGGCGCGATCGTGAATATCGGCTCCGTGGTCGGCCTCGCGCCGGAATTCGGCATGCCGGTCTACGGCGCGACCAAAGCCTTCGTGTTGCATCTCTCCCAGGCGTTGAGTCTCCAGCTCGCGTCTCACGGTGTCTATGTCCAGGCTGTGCTTCCGGCAGCGACACGCACCGAGATCTGGGGCCATGCGGGCGTCGATGTCGACACTCTTTCAGGCGTGATGGAGGTGGACGATCTGGTGGACGCGGCTTTGGTTGGCTTCGACCGCCGCGAGCCCGTCACCATCCCGCCACTTCATGATGGGGAACAATGGACGACTCTCGAGGCCACGCGTCAGGCTATGATCCCCGGTTTCGCGCAGTCCCGGCCCGCCGATCGCTATCTCGCGAGCGTGTGAGAAGCCGCAGAATTACGCAAACGCTTTCAACGCATTCGAACGGAAAATGAGAAAATGACTGATACCGATCTGTTTGGCCCTTACGACATTGACGGGCTCGTGCTTGCGAACCGCATCGTCATGGCGCCCTTGACCCGCAACCGCGCCGGTGCGGGCCTTGTGCCTAGCCCGTTTGCTGCGGAATACTATTCCCAGCGGGCGAGCGCCGGGCTGATCATCACCGAGGCGACGCAGGTCTCGCGGCAGGCCCAGGGCTATCAGGATACGCCCGGCCTCTATACGCCCGAACAGATCGCAGCTTGGCGCAAGGTGACCGACGCGGTCCATGCCAAGGGCGGCCGCATCTTCGTGCAGCTCTGGCATGTCGGCCGTGTCAGTCATGTCGATCTTCATGACGGAGAGGCGCCGGTCGCGCCATCGGCGATCCGTGCCGAGACCAAGACGTTCGTGAACAATGGTTTCGCCGATGTATCCGAGCCGCGCGCGCTCGAAGCGGAAGAGATCCCCGGCATCGTCGAGGATTTCCGCAAGGCTGCGGCCAATGCGATCGCGGCCGGTTTCGACGGGGTCGAGGTCCATGGCGCGAATGGCTATCTGCTCGACCAGTTCCTGCGCGAGACCGCGAATGTCCGCACGGACGCTTATGGTGGTTCGATCGAGAACCGAGCCCGGCTGCTGATTGAGGTCACGGCCGCCGTGGCGAAGGAAATTGGTGCCGAGCGCGCGGGCGTCCGCCTCTCGCCGGTCTCGCCCGCAGGTGGCTCCGTGCTGTCGGGCAATGAGCAAGCGCAATACGGCTACGTCGTCGAAAAGCTCGACGGTCTCGGCATCGCCTATATCCACGTCGTCGAGGGCGCGACCGGCGGACCGCGGGATGCGGCACCTTTCGATTACGATGCACTGCGTCAGCGCTTCCGCAACACCTATATCGCCAACAACGGCTATGAGCTTGATCTTGCCAAGTCGCGCCTCAGCGAGGGCAAGGCCGACCTGTTCGCCTTCGGCCACCACTTCATCGCCAATCCCGATCTGGTCGATCGATTCAAAAGCGGTGTGCCGCTCGCCCAGCTCAATCCGGCCACGCTCTACGGCGGCGGCGCGCAGGGCTACACCGATTATCCCGCCGCGATCGTTTCAGCCGACGCCTGAACTGGAGTAGAGCATCATGAAGGCCTTCATCCTCGACCGCTACGGCAAGAAACAACAGTTGCGACTGGGCGACATGCCCGACCCCGTGGCAGGTCCCGACGACGTGCTGGTCGAAATTGCCGCGGCAGCGCTCAACCCGATCGATTCCAAGATCCGGGACGGCGCATTCAAGCCGGTCCTGCCCTACAAGACGCCGCTCGTGCTTGGGCACGATCTCGCGGGCACCGTGATCAGCGTCGGCGCAAACGTGCGGCGCTTCAAAGTCGGCGACGCCGTCTATGCCCGCCCCCGTGACGGGCGGATCGGCGCCTTTGCCGAACGGATCGCCGTCGACGAGAGCGATCTGGCCCTCAAGCCGGGCAATATCTCGATGGCCGAGGCCGCATCGATCCCGCTGATCGGGCTGACTGTCTGGCAGGCACTGGTCGAACGCGCGCAGATCAAACCAGGACAGAAGGTCCTGATCCACGCCGGATCGGGCGGTGTCGGCACATTCGCCATCCAGCTCGCCAAACATCTCGGCGCGACGGTCGCGACGACGACGAGTGCCGCCAACATTCCGATGGTGAAGGAGCTGGGGGCCGATGTCGTCATCGACTATCGCAGCCAGAACTTCGAGGAAGAGCTGTCGGGCTACGACCTTGTCCTCCACACGCTCGATGCCACGACGCTGGAAAAATCGCTGAAGGTGCTGAAGCCCGGCGGCAAGCTCATCTCGATCTCCGGCGCTCCCGATCCCGCTTTCGCGCGCGCCCAGGGCTTGAACGTGGTGCTTCGGCTCGTGCTGCGCCTGCTCAGCGCCGGCATCCGGCGCAAGGCAAAGCGCGCGGGCGTCGACTATTCCTTTCTCTTCATGCACGCCGACGGCGAGCAGCTAGGCCGGATCACGAAGCTGATCGAAGATGGCGTCATCCGTCCGGTGGTCGATCGCACATTCCCGTTCGAGAAGTTGAACGATGCGTTGGCCTATGTCGATACCGGTCGCGCCAAAGGGAAGGTCGTCGTCACACTGAAGTGACGCCATACCCAAGAACAAGGATTCCATCATGACCACCCACACGCGCAACGCAGACTGGAAGACGGCGCCCACCCACCACGTTGAGGCTGCCGGCACGCACTTCGCCTATCGTCGTCTCGGGCCTGACGGCGGCGTGCCGGTGGTGCTTCTCAACCATTGGGGCGCGAACCTCGACAATTTCGATCCTCCGATCGTCGAGGGCCTGGCTGTCGATCGAACGGTCTATGCCCTCGATTATCGCGGCATCGGCGCGTCCGGCGGCACAGCCCCTCTGACCATCGCCGAAATGGCGAGCGACACCATCGCCACGATCCGCGCGCTCGGACTGACGTCGATCGATCTGATCGGCTTCTCGCTCGGTGGCTTCGTCGCCCAGCAGATCTTGTTCGACGCACCCGATCTTGTCCGCCGCGTCATCCTCGCCGGCACGGGTCCGGCGGGTGGAACCGGAATCGAACGGGTCGGCTTGGTGTCGTGGCCGCTCATCATCAAAGGCCTGCTGACCTTCCGCGACCCCAAATTCTATCTCTTCTTCACGTCGAGCGTGGCGGGCAAGCGGGCGGCCAAGACCTTCCTCGCCCGATTGAAAGCGCGCGCGGAGGATCGCGACAAGGCGGTCTCGCTGAAAGTTTTTCTGCGACAGTTGAAGGCTATCAAGGCCTGGGGCCAGCAGGCGCCGCAGCCGCTGGAGACCATCGCCAAGCCCGTCCTTGTAGCGAACGGCGATCATGACATCATGGTGCCGAGCGAGAACTCGTCCGACCTGGCGCGCCACATCCCCGGAGCCGAGCTCGTCCTTTACCCCGACGCAGGCCATGGCGGCATCTTCCAGTATCACGACGCCTTTATCACGAAAGCCAAGGCTTTCCTGGCCGTTTGATTGCCACCGCCGCAGCGGCAAGGATATTTGCGATGGACTACGTGACATTCGGCCGCACGGGCCTTCAACTTTCGAGACTGGCGTTGGGGACCGGCAATTTTGGCACTGGTTATCCGCAGCGCAGACTGGAGGGCGACGCCCAACCCCACGTCGAGGCTACCGGTGCGCGGTTCTCCGACTTTCTGGCCTAGCGCCTGGCGCGCGGCAATGGTGGAAGTGTTGAAGCGTTCGTATCGCATCGAGTGCATGGCGAGCCTGAAGCCGACTCGGTCCCCGTTTAACAGACGCTGGGAATCGGTGCCAATAACGGCATACGAAGGGCGTGCCGCCACAGAACTCGGGCGATTGCCATCCGAAAGAATCTGAGCCGAGCCGGACTGTCGGGCGTGGAGATCGGGGCAGTGGTGATGGTCAACGTCATCCAGGCCGGAAACCAGACGAACCCGGCGCGCAGACGTCTATTGGCGGCACCCTGCCGGTACTCGTTCCGGGGCTGGCCGTCAACCGTGTCTGCGGATCGGGCGCTCTGACGATCCTGTCGGTAGCACTCCACATGGCCGCGGGTGACAGAGATGCCAAGATCGCGGATAGCATCGAGGACACGGACCTAGCGCCTTTCGTCGGGCGGCCGGACGCCAACCCGGCCGATTGCTCTCCACAGACCGATATTCTGCCGATCACTGTGTACTATAGTGTGCCGCCGTAAGCACGCATACCGTCGGTCGGTTACAGGGCGTACGGCACAATCGTGAACATGTGCATGACGGGCGGTGCGGCCAGAAAGGGCGCGGTGAGCAGGCGATTGGCCGCCATGTGCGGCGATGCGCGGTGCGCCTGAAGCGCGGCATCATCCTCGTAGATTTCAACGAGCGTGTAGCTGTCGGCTAGGGTGGTCGACTTGAACAGTTCGTACAGGCGGTTGCCCGGTTCGTTGGCACGCACCGCAGCCGCCTGAACGGCGAAGGCGCATTCGAATGCTGCACCGCTGTCAGGCGTGACTGCGAGTTCGACCATCAATCCAATCATCGTATCGCCTCCGAAGCCCTGATAAACCAAGGCCCGACCCTGAAAGGCCGGGCTGTGGTATTTCACTCATGCGACACGAACTCCTGGGCGGTGATCGCGTTGGCGTAGAAAGGTGTGATCTCGGCCACGAAGTCGTCCTGCTGCTTGCGGGTATATCCGGCTGAGGCGTCGTAGATGACGTTGGTGTGGTAGCCGAGGTCATGGGCATTGCGCATCGAAGACTCGACGCACTGGCGTAGCGAGAAGCCGGCGAGGTAGATATCGAAGATGCCGTTGTTGCGCAGGTAGCCGTCGAGCGTGGTTCCGACGAAGACGCTGCTACCGCCGGCGCGCGCGCGGACGACATGCTCGCCTTCCGCCGGTTCGAAGCCAGGGAAGAAATCAGCCTGCTCGCCCAGGAAAGACCCGTAGTCGCGCATCATCTTGCGCAGGCCATATTTTGCTTCGCCCAGCACCTTGAAGGTCGGCTCGAACTTCAGCGCCGCGTGGATCACGTGCATGCCGCGACGGCGGGCCTCTTCGAGGATGATCTTCGAATTGGCAATGGCGGTGTCGACCTGCTCCCGGTCCTGAAACGCCGGATAGATGCCGCCGGTCGGGGAGAGCCAGTCATTGACATATTCGATCAGGATCAGCGCACTCTTGGATGGGTCGGCCATGCTGTAAATCCTTGGATGATGGTCAGGGTTAGGCGACGATCATCGCGCCTTGCCGGCGCAGATGGTCGCGAAACAGGTCGGGATAGTTGTCGATCACGGCGTTCTTGACGCTGGATCGCTCGGCAAGTGCCCCGCGCCACGCCGTCACACGTGGCAGGCCAGCAAAGATCGGGTCCGCCACTTCCGGATCGATGATCCCGAAATAGCGAAACAGCGGTGCGTAGACCGCATCGACGAGACCAAATTCCGCCCCGGCGAAATACGGACCGTCGCCCAGTTCGGCCTCGATCTTGCTTAGCCGATCACGGAAGGCAGCGCGCTTGGCGTCGGCGGTCGCCATGTCCTTGGCGTGGAGGAACTGCCAGCCCTCGGCAAAGGTCTGGGTGGCGAACTCGATCCAGGCGCGATGCCGGGCACGCAGCAATGCATCGTCGGGATACATCGCAGCGCCGCCTCGTGTCTCGTTCAGATATTCGCAGATAACAACGCTTTCGAAGAGGATTGCCTCCTCACCGTGCGGCTGGCGCACCTTCAGCGCCGGCACCTTGCCGGTCGGCGACAAGGCCAGGAACCAGTCGGGCTTGGCCGATAGATCGACGTTGACCCGGTTGAACGGAACGCCTTTTTCCAGAAGTACGATCGCGGCACGCTGGACGAACGGGCACAGCGGATGGCTGATGAGAGTAAGATCGGTTTCGGTCATGACGATTTCTCCGATGGAGCCGGATGCAGCATCAGAGCGACTGACCACCCGAGACATCGAAGGTCGTACCGTTGGCCCAACCCATGTCGTCGGACAGGATTGCTGCGACCGCGCCGCCAATGTCGTCGGGCTGACCGACGCGGCCCAGTGCGATCTTGCTCGCGACGAAGGCATGAGCCTGTTCGTTATCGCGGACCCTACCACCGCCGAAATCGGTGGCGATGGCACCGGGCGCGATGGCGTTAACGCGAATCTGCCGCGCGCCGAGTTCCAGCGCCATGAACCGGGTCAGCGTCTCGAGCCCCGCTTTGGCTGCCGCATAAAGACCGAAGGTGGCCATCGACGTGCGCGTGAAGCCCGTAGAGACATTAAGAATGCGTCCGCCATCAGCGATGATCGGTAGCAATGCCTGCGTCAGGAACACCGGTCCGCGCAGGTGCATGTCAATCATCATGTCGAACTGTTCCTCGCTGGCGTCAGCGACCTGCACGTGGACGACCGCACCGGCGTTGTTGACCAGATAATCGAACCGGTCGCTGTCGAAGCGGCTTCGGAGCGTCTCAGCGAAGGATGCGGCGAAGGCCGGAAAGCCTGCTACCTTGGTGACGTCGAGCTCGAGCATCGCCGCGGTGCCGCCCAGCGCCTCGATCTCGCTTACCAGCGCATCGGCTTCCGCCGCGCCCTGGCGATAGGTGCCCACGATGCCGACGCCGCGACGGGCGAGGTGCAGCGCCATGCTGCGACCGAGGCCGCGGCTAGCGCCGGTAATGAGTGCGATCTTCTGAGACATGGCTACGTTCCTGTTATTTTGATTTTCCTGACGGCACACCGTTGGGGGCCGCCTTCGCTGCCAGTCAAATAGGCGATCGGCGTGTCCGACACCCCGCCTAATACTCTCAATTGATTGCCTGATTGTCTCAAGCTCTTTGCAGAGGGAAGAAATGGTGTCATAGTGTTGCCATGACAGACAACCTACAGCCTCTTCGCGATATTGCGCTCCGCCACGGGCGGATCGGAATGGCCCTCACGCCGATACCCCGCCTGGAAATCGGCGTAGGACAGGCAACCTCAGGAACCTCGCCGTGTCTCTACCGCTCGATGATCTGCTTCATTCTGCAGGGATCGAAAGAGGTGGTCATCCACGATGACCTGTTGCGCTACGATGCGTCTCAATACTTGGTCAGCGCACTCGATTTGCCCTTGAGCGGCCAGATCCATGATGCTGATAACGGCAGTCCTTACGTGTCGGTTTCGCTGGTCCTTGATCCGGCGCTTCTTGCCGAGGTCGCATCGACGATGCCTGCGGTGCGCGACGCGGAAATTCCAGGCAGCGGCATCGCGCTCAATCCGATGACGCCGCCGCTGCGCGACACGCTGCTGCGGCTGCTGGCGTTGCTCGACTCGCCTGCGGACATTCCGGCGCTCGCGCCGATGGCCGAACGCGAATTGCTTTATCGTCTCCTCCAGGGCCCGCAAGGGCGTCTGTTGCGCCACATCGCCCGCCCGGAAGGTGCGATCGGCGGCATCCGTCGCGCAGTCGAATGGATCCGCGACCATGGCAACAGGCGGCTGCGAATCGAGGCGCTGTGCGAAGCCGCCGGCATGAGCCGCGCCAGCCTGCACCGCCATTTCGTCGCGCTGACGGGATTGAGCCCGATCCAGTATCAGAAGCAGCTACGCCTTCAGGAGGCACGCCAGTTGTTGCTCGCCGGAGACCATAGTGCCTCCGACGTTGCCTATGCGGTCGGCTATGAAAGCGCCTCTCAGTTCAGCCGCGAATATTTGCGGCAATTCGGGGCGCCGCCTGTCCGCGACGTTCGCAAGCTCAGGCAGTCGATCGACAATCAAATGGTCAATTAGAGAGCGTAGCGTTCGAAGTACGCTAAACAACGGCAAGGGCGAACAGCGGGAGAACATCCTATGCGGCCTTTGTCCCTCTCGGCAGGATGAGGGATTTTCGAGCCTTTGCTTGCGCGGCCCGATCCCACAGGAAGTCGCCCGAGAACGCGATGTGCTCCCAGCCTACCGGAGATGTGTGCGCTATAAGATCGTCGGTCACGACATTTCCGGCTGAGCGCAGATGCGCAATAGCATCGGCCATGTAAGTGGAATTCCAATAGACAATCGCGGCGATGACGAGATTGAGGCCGGGCGCTCGATACTGCTGGGCCTCGTGGCTACGGTCAACGATCCGCCCCTGTCGGAATGTGCAGATAGCCTGTGTGAGGGCGTGGCGCTGCTCGCTTTTGTTGCTTCATCATTGATGAAACAACGTGACATCGCCCTAAAATGACTTGGGCCGGACCAGCAGCCATAGAAGGTAGACGCCGCCCAGGAGACCTGTGGTCAGACCGATGGGCATGTGGATATTGAGCGGAAAGTGCTGACTCGTCAGGTCCGCTCCCAGGAGCAACACCATACCCATTAATGCGCCGGACATAACGGGCACATCCGGCGATCCGCTAAGCCGGCGGGCGAGTTGCGGCGCCGCGAGCCCTATGAAAGCGATCGGACCGGCGGCAGCGGTGGCGACAGATGTCAATCCGACGGCGGCCATGATCATAAGCAGTCGCGTGCGCTCGGCATCCATGCCGAGTTGCCGCGCAGTATCATCGCCCATCTCAAGCAGATTGAGGCCGCGTGCATGGGCGATCACCACCGGTAGGACGAGGATAAAGCCGATCGCTGCAGGCACCACATGCGACCAGGTCCGTGTGTTGAGTGAGCCGGCAAGCCAGAGCTGGGCGGAGGCCGCCTGATCGAGGTCGCCGCTCACCAGCAGGATCGTGTTGATGCCGGAGAGCGTGGCGCCGACGCCGATGCCGATCAGCACGAGCCGGTAACCGCCGGTGGAACGCCCCTTGCGGGCTAGAAGGAATACCGCAACGGCGGTCAGAGCGCCTGACAACACAGCCGCGGCAGAGGTTTCGATCGGGCCGGCATCGAGCAGCATGATCTGAACGATCGCACCCGTGGCTGCACCCGTCGTGAAGCCGATGATATCGGGCGAGCCAAGCGCGTTGCGCGAGATGGACTGGAAGATCGACCCCGACATGCCGAGGGCTCCGCCGACGATAATGGCCGTCAAGACACGCGGAAGCCGAATGCGCAGCATGATGCGCTCGGCTTTCGCATCATCGCCCTGCCCGACGAGCGTCGCGAAAACATCTTTCAGGCCGAGCGACAGGGAGCCGCTGGACAGCAGCAGGACGGCAAGGACTACAAGCGCCAGGATCAGCAGGCCGCAAAACACGGCGACACGCGGCCGCCACCGCACCGACAGTTGCCCCAGACGGCACACGGATGCAGGCGCCGTTTTCATAACGGCCTCAACTGGTACCTGCGGACGATGAGGATGAAGAAGGGTCCACCGACCAGTGCGGTGACGATACCCGCGGCGATCTCCTCCGGTGCGGCAATTATGCGACCGAGGCAATCTGCACCGAGCAAGAGGATAGACGCTAGCAGCGCGGAATAGGGAAGGATCCAGCGATAATCCGGCCCCGTGACAGTGCGTGCGAGATGCGGCGCCACCAGGCCCACGAAGCCTATCGGCCCGGCCGCGGCCGTCGCGCCGCCGGCCAGCAGCATGACGGCCAGGCATGCAAGGAAGAGTGTGCGGCCCGTATGCAGACCGAGCGCCCTGCCGAGTTCGTCTCCCAGCGCAATCGCATTGAGGTTCGCGGCAATGGAAAAGGCCACAACGAGCCCAAGGATCGTCACGACGGCCAGGACGCCGGCGACATCGAAGCCGCGTCCGGCCACCGATCCTGCCGCCCAGGTACGAAAGTCATCAAGCACAGCGGTCGGTGCGTTGATCAGGACGATACCCGTGAGCGCGCCGAGCATGACCGACAGCCCTGCCCCGGCCAGCACCAGCCGCACCGGGTTTGTTCCGGTTTCATGCGCACGCCCCAGCAAGAAGACGGCCCCGCCCGCAAGACCTGCGCCGGCAATACCGAACCATACGCGACCGGCCATTGTCGCGACCCCGAAAAAGGATGCACCGAGCACGACGGAGACGGCTGCGCCCGCGTTGACGCCGAGCAGCCCCGGTTCAGCCAACGGATTGCGTGTAATGGCCTGCATCACGGCACCTGATACGCCGAGCGCTAGCCCCGCAAGCAGCGCAACCGCAGTCCTGGGAACGCGCAGGGACCAGACGATCAGATGCCGATCGTCGCTCGGGTTGTAAGCATTGATCGCATCGAGAACCACATCAAGAGGAATGGGTCGCGACCCGAAGGCAAGGCTGAGAAGGCATAGAACGATGAGCGCGACCAGGCCTGAAAGCACACCCCAAATCCTCCGCTCGCGTCTGCCCGTATCGCGTGCTACCCTCACGAAAGCCCAGGTCATTTGCCCTTCAGCGCCCGGGCGGCAGCATCTATCATTTGGCGGCCCGAATAATAGTCGATGCGGAAGGATGTCGCGCCCAACGGGTAGACATGCTTGGTTTTCACGGCGGGCAGATTGGCCAGCACAGGATCGGCCAGGAATGCCTCCACATCCTCATTCGTCGCCCGCAGCAGGAAGACGCTATCGCCCGTGATCGCCGCAGGCAGGTTCTCCTGCGAAATGAACTCGAAATCGGAAGCCCGCGTCACCTGCCCACGCAGGCTTTCGGGCAAGCCGGTCACGGTCATGCCAAGCGCAGCGAGGAGCCGTGCCTGCGGGCTCTTCGGCTTGCTGATGGAATAGCTGCCGCCAATATTATAGCCGACGATGCTGACCGGCCCCTCGACGGGCGGCAAGGATGAAGCGACATCGGCCGCATAGCTATCGAAACGGGCGATCGCATCCGCCGCTTCGGATTCAAGGCCGGTGGCCCTGCCGAGCTGGACGGCAATATCCTGCCAGCTCTGGTTGGAGTAGTTGATGACGATGGCCGGTATGCCCTGCGCCACCAGTTCGGCGTGGTGCTGGACGACGCTGTCGGCCCCGGTTGCCGAGATGATCAGCAGATCCGGCTCGGCCGCGATAACAGCCTCGATATCGAATTCGAGCTTGCTGTAAAGCACCTCCACCCGGCGCTCGTCAGCGACCTTGGCCCATTGCGAGAAGAAACCCTTCTCATCCGTGAGGATGCTCGGGGTCGTGGCAGCGCTGGCAATAACGGGCGCGCCAATGGCAAGCAGGATGCCAGTAAGGCTCGGCGCCGTCGAGACGATCCGCCGGGGCTGCGCGGGGAGCGTCAACTCACCGGCGTCATGGCGTATGGTGCGCGGCCATCCCTCCTGCGCATGGGCGGTCAGCGGCGGCAGGAGGGTACTGATGGCAAGTCCGAAAGCGGATGTCAGAAGAGTACGGCGCTGGATCATGGTCTGATCGTCAAGCGAGAACGTCGAGATCGTTCATCTGCCGCAAGCCTCCGCCTGCCGCGCGCACCGTCTCATACTGCTTGAGACGCGTCCGGTCGATTTCCGAGCTGCTGACACCCTTGCGCCAGTATCCGAAGACGCGAACACGCTCTTTAGGCAGGCCGCATTCCTCGGTGAAATAGGCACGGATGGCACGGACATCCTGACGCTCTCCTGCCGCCCAAATCATGCGCCCCTCGGGATTGGGCAACGCGCGCGCGGCCGCGACCAACCGCCCGGTCGTGCCGGCTGGCTCATGGGGCTCCCGAAGCAGCAGGTGACGCACCACACCATCCACTTTTGGCAATTCCTCGAAGGCGGCCGGGTCCGCGGTTTCCACGTAGAGCTCGCCGCGGCTTCCGCCCTGCCATGCGCTGAGGATGGCGTGGATTGCCGGGATGGCTGTTTCGTCGGCAAAAAGCGCGACACCGCCTGCAACATCGTGATCGGGAAGATAATGGGCGCGCGGTCCGACAAGATGGATGATGCTGCCGATGGCCGCGCCATTCAGCCAGCGCATGGCGGGGCTGTCGTCGGCATGGATGACGAAATCGATTTCGACAAGGCTCAGCGCCGCATCAAAGGAACGGATGGTGTAGACGCGGGAAACCGGCCGCTGGCCCTCCGGACTTTCGACTTCAAGGCGCACAGCGAGATTGGGCCGACGCCATGGAGCCGGATCGCTCGGAGAAATGCGTCCCGTAACCCTCATGACCGAGGGAACCGGACGCTCGAGTGCAACGACTTCCATCGCCAGCCGTTCCATGCCGGCCATATGGTCGTCCTGTGCGAGCAGATTGTTTCGGTCCTCGACGCTCTCACGGTGCTGCATGTCACCATACTCCTAACGTTCATGTCGGTCGAATTGGTGTAGGAAGTGGACCCAAGACGATAAACATGACAAATTGAGTCTATATTGTTTTGCCCATATTGCAGAATGCATTCCGCAATGCAATACGAATTAACATTATCAGGTGACAGAAGAATGCCATGACCCATCGCCTCCATGCCCGTGCCGTGACGCTACGTTATGACGAGCGAACGATATCGCGCGGTCTGACAATCGCCTTACCCGATGGCGCCTTCACTGTGATCGTTGGACCCAACGCGTGCGGTAAATCCACCCTTTTGAGAGCAATGGCCCGCCTCCTGAAGCCATCGACCGGCGACGTGATATTGGACGGAAGAGACATCGCCGATTTTCCAACACGCGAGATCGCACGCCGGCTTGGTCTGCTGCCGCAGAGCGCAGTCGCACCCTCAGGCATCACAGTCGCCGATCTGGTGGCGCGGGGGCGCTACCCGCATCAATCGTTCTTCCGGCAATGGTCGAAGGCGGACGAGGCGGCGGTGGCCGCGGCCATTCAAGCCACCCGCATCACCGAGCTTTCTGACCGATCGGTCGACGAACTCTCCGGCGGTCAGCGACAACGCGTCTGGATCGCCATGGTCCTGGCGCAGGAGACACCGATCCTGCTTCTCGACGAGCCGACGACTTTTCTCGATATCGCCCATCAGATCGAGTTGCTGGATTTGCTCACAGATCTCAATGCCGCTGGGCGGACAGTCGTCGCCGTACTGCATGACCTCAACCACGCCTGCCGATACGCCACCCATCTTGTCGCCATGCGCGATGGCATGATTTTCGCCGAGGGCCGTCCTTCCGAGGTGGTGACGGAGAATCTGGTCGAGGCCGTTTTCGGACTTCAATGCACCGTGATCGATGATCCCGTGTCGCATACGCCGCTCATCGTCCCGCTTGGACGCCATCGTGCGACACATCGGCGGAACTCGGCACAATGAAGGGCAGGCAGCTTCATATCGGGCTTTGCCTTACGGAAACGTGGCTGCAGGGGCGTGAGCCCAATGATGCCGAGCGCTCCGAGCAGCAGCGAGACCCGACCGGCTTCTACATCCGGCTGGCGCAAGCGGCAGAACGAGCTAAGCTCGACTTCGTCTTCAAGCCAGATGTCCTGGCCATGCGACGGGGCAAATCTGGCACCGCACCGTCGTTTGTCGGTTTGGATCTGACGGTCCTGCTGGCCGCCATCGCCACGGCCACGCATCGCATAGGGCTTGTCACAACCGCCTCGACGACCTTCAATCCGCCCTATGTCGTCGCCCGGCAGATTCAGACGTTGCACTGGGTCAGCAACGGGCGTGCGGCCTGGAACATCGTCACCTCGATCGAGGGAGCGGAGAACTTCGGCGATGCGCCGATGCCGCCGGCGCCGGAGCGCTATCGCAAGGCCGCGGAATTCACCGATCTCGTGCGCAGCTTGTGGCAGAGCTATCCACATGCGGCACTGGACAATAAGGCGCAACCGGCGGCGCTCAACCACCGCGGTGAATTCTTCAGCGTCAAGGGACCGCTCAACGTGCCGGGTCATGCCAGCGGCCCACCGCCTTTGTTCCAAGCCGGTGCGTCGGAGATCGGGCGGGACTTCGCAGCCTCAGTGGCGGACGCGACCTTCGCCTCCACCCCCGACATGGGCGCCGCACTCGACCTGCGGAACGATCTACGCATCCGCGCCCAGAAACATGGACGGACTGATGCGCCAAGGGTCCTTCCCGGCCTCTACTTTTTCCTGGCAAAGACGCGGGAGGAAGCCGTGGCGATGCACCGGCGCGCCCATGCGCATTTGACGAAAGAGCAGCGCCTCGACGCCGTGAAGACCATTCTCGGCCTGGATCTTTCTCACTTGAAGCCGAATGCCCGGGTGACTGCCGATCTGCTACAGTTCGACGACCGAACGGTGCGTAGCCGCACCCACGCCGATCTGCTGCGCCGACACATCCAAAACAACGAGCCTCTGCTTGAGGACCTTCTGGCGCGGCCGGAAGTCGTCGGCTCCGCCCATTGGGTGTCCGTGGGCACGGTAGAGGATGTCGCGGTCGACATCGTGAAATGGTTCGAAGCCGGCGCGATCGACGGGTTCATCGCGCTGCCGGGCGGTTCACTCGAATCGCTGCGCCTGTTCCTGGAAGAACTCGTGCCACTGCTCGTGCGGCAAGGTCTCTTTCGCCAAGACTACGACGGAGAGACGTTGCGGGCACATCTGCGTCTTGGGTCACAGGCATAAACCGATGCAGGGTCAGGCCCCGCCCGAATCTCGCGTCGCCTGTTTTCCCGCGTCGATCAATGCTGCGGCGTGTCCCTCGCTCTCTGCCGTCTCGACGAAGGATACGGTGGTGACCACACAACAGATTTCGCCGTAGACATCGAAAACAGGCGCGGCTTTGCCAGTGAGCGCGGAGAAAAGCCGCTCGTTCAGTTCGGCGCCACCGGCGCGGCGAATGTCCTCCAGCATGCCAGGTGCGGGCGGGCGACCGCGAAAGGCATCCGGCTGCAACTGGCGCACCGCCTCGATCCGCTCCGCCGGCAGATAGGCCTGGAACACAAGCCCGCACGCCGTGTTATCCAGCGGCAGGACATCGCCCAGTGTCACAGTGCTGATGGCAAAGCGGGCACTGCGATACCATTGCACGATTGTCGGGCCGCGATCCGTCCAGATCGCAACGCCGCAGCTGGCGGCAAAGCGCGACGCCATCACCTTCATGTGCCGCGCTGCGACGGCGACCGGATCAATCCGTTTGAGCGCACTGATGCCGATACTAAGCGCGGCGGGACCGAGATCGTAACAGCCCGTCACCTGATCCTGTGCGACGAGCCCCTCGCGTACCAGACTTTGCATATAGCGATGGGCGGTCGACCGCCCGGTCCCTGCACGACGGGCCAATTCGACCAGTGGGAGTTCGCCATCCGATATCGCGAGGATGTTCAGGAAACGCGACGCGATGGAGACGGACTGAATGACACCGGCACGCTTTTCCCCTGCGACATCCGACAGTTCGTCTGAATTCTCTTCGAACTCGGTCAACTACATCCTCCCATCGATTTCTCCGGCGCTGATGCGACGCCAATAGCACACTGTTGCAGATATGACACGGGCTGCATCTCACGACAATCTGCTCATTATGTGGAAAGCATTCCCTATTGCGGAATGCTTTCGGCCTCGCTACGCCAACATGAGTTTAATACTCATGTTTAGGGGTTGATATGAGCACTCATCTTTCTCGCAAGCTCGCAGCCGGCGTCAGCGTCGCGGCATTGACGTTGCTCCCGGCAATGGCGCCCGCGCAGGACACAGCGACGAACGGCGCGACGGTTCTGGAGGCCATCACTGTGACGGGCGAGAAGGTCTCTCGGGACATGAAGAGCACAGCCTCTTCGGTATCGATCAAGACGAGCCGAGAGATCGACCGGGAGAAGACGGGCAACGCGACCGTCTCGGAAGTGATCGCCGATGTGCCGAACGTCGTTTATTCCGATACCGTCAGCGCGCCGGTCATCCGCGGGCAGGACAGCCAGGGTCCGCTGACCGGACAGGGCTCGTTCTGGGGCGGCACGGTGCCGCGCGCCACCATCAATCTCGACGGCCACTACCTGAACTACAACGAGTTCTACTTCGGTGCGACATCGGTGTGGGATCTCGACAGCATCGAGGTGTTCCGCGGTCCGCAGACCACGTCGCAGGGCGCCAACGCCATTGCCGGCGCCATCATCGTCAACACGAAGGATCCGACATTCACGCCCGAGGCGGCCTATCAGGCCGAAATCGGCAACTACAACAGCAAGCGAGCGTCCATCGCCCTATCCGGCCCCATCGTCGAAGACCAGCTGGCCGCTCGTCTGGCCATTGATTATTCCGGACGCGGCACCTTCATCGATTATGTCAATGCCGGTTTCAGGCACGAAGGGACGGATCAGGATTTCAGCGCCCTGAACGCACGTCTAAAGCTGCTGTGGGAGCCAACCGACATTCCTGGTCTGACGGCGAAGCTGACCTATTCGCATACCAGCAGCAACAGGCCGTCGCAGGAGGCGGCGTCACGTCCGTTCGATGCGCTCGAGCATGTCACCAACACGATGCCAAGCTGGAAGCAGCATACCAATACTGGGATCCTCGACATCGGGTATGACTTCGAGAGCGGCATCAAGCTATTCAACCAGACGCAATACTCGTCTTCAAACGTTCAGCGAGCCACAGGCATCGTCAACGGCGGAAACGCCGATATCGATCAAGCCAACGTGTCGAACGAGACACGCGTCATGTTCGGAGACGAGACCGATACGGTGAGTGGTGTTGCCGGCCTCTATTACGCGCGCACGCACACCGACGAGGCGCTCTACCTCTCTGGACTGTCGTCGTTCGATGACACCAAGCGCAATCTCGGTCTCTTCGGTGAGATGAGCTACCGATTTGCCGAACGATGGACGCTCACGACGGGACTGCGTTATCAGAACGATCGCATCGAACGCGCCGGCTCCTCGGTCTTCGCGCCGACGCCGGTCGATTTCGACACGACCTTCTCGGCCCTCCTGCCAAAAGCCTCGCTTGCCTATGCGGCCACCGACGACTGGACCGTCGGCGCGCTCGTCAGCCGCGGCTACAATCCCGGCGGCGTCTCCCTCAACCTGAATGCCCGGCGCTGGCAGTCCTTCGAGGAGGAGTCGATCTGGAACTACGAGGTCTTCACCCGCGCGACCCTTCTCGATGATCGTCTGACGGTGAACGGCAATTTGTTCTACATGGATTTCAAGAACGCACAGTATACCATCCCCGTCGTCATCTCGCCGGGTGTTACGCAATCCTACACGATCAACGCCGAGGAGGCGCACGCTTACGGCCTGGAGATCGGCGCGGACTATCAACTGCTCGACAACCTTACGCTTAAGGGCAGCGCCGGCATCCTGCGCACAAAAATCGACCGGATCGCCAGTAACGTCGCCTATGAGGGCAACGAGTTCGCAAAGTCGCCGGGCTATATGGTCACCTTCGGCGTGAGTTGGGACGTGACCGAGAAGTTCAACCTGTCGGGCCAGGTGCGCCATCTCGATGGCTATTATTCCGACACGGCCAATACCGCAGCCTACGCCATTGAGCCCTACACGATCGCCGATATCAGAGCGAGCTACAAACTGCATGACAACATGGAGGCCTACGGCTACGTGAAGAACGTCTTCGACGAGCGCGCACCGACCTATATGCAGCAGAACCGCGGCATCGGTGGCATCGAAGCCAGCATGACCGCCCCACGCATGTTCGGCATCGGCGTCAAGGGCACGTTCTGATCAATAGCCGGAACAATTTCCGACGTAACACCGTGTAACGGTCGACGGATGTCGACCCGGCTCAGAATGCGCTTGTGATGTTGAGCGAATGGCGACGGCGAACTAGGTTCGCCGTCGCTCCTCCAGCTTGCCACTAGTATTTGTCCCTTCCTGCGACCGCGCACGAGTCGTAAGAAGCCCAACGCAGCTGTCGCTGAGGTTATTCGGGCGTGATGGACCATCCTGATACGGACTAAGGGGATGGGCCTGCGTGCAGAAGATCAAGGCCTTCTTCGCCCTTCTATTGATGCGTCGGAAGGACGTTTCCTACATCAGCTTTCCTGCCGCCAGATTTCGCATCAACTGCGAAGCGCCAAACGTCAAGGGTGAGCATTCCGTCGATAGTTTGACCATGTTTACGAGCGCGCCGAGCTTCTCGCGTGAAACCGTGCCTAGGTGCGTCCCGGTCCTCGACGGGCGCAAAGAGTGTACCGAGAAACTGCACGAAGCCATCCGGATACTGGTGATGCGCGGCGCGCGTCTGTGCGACGAGATCGAGAGGGTCGCGACTGATCTCCTTCATCGAACTCTTGCCGTGCAGCACGAAGCCGTCCTTGCCCTCGACGCGCAGGTCCAACTCGGCATTGCACGTCGTCGATCGTATAGTTCTCATCGAACAGACGGACAAAGGGACCGATGGCGCGGGACGCGTTGTTGTCCTTGGCCTTGCCGAGCAACAGGGCCGAGCGCCCTTCGACATCGGGAAGGTTCACATCGTTGCCGAGTGCCGCGCCCTTGACCCGGCCTTCGCTGTCGACCGCCAGCACGATCTCCGGTTCGGGGCTGTTCCATTTCGAAACCGGGTGCAGCCCCACGGCGGCCCCTGTGCCCACGGAAGACATGATCTGCGCCTTGGTGAACACTTCGGCATCCGGTCCGATCCCGACCTCCAGATATTGCGGACACAGACCTTCCTCGATAAGCGGGGATTTCACCCGCTGGGCATTTTGCGAACCGGCCTTGAGGTCGCGAAGGCTGGCGCGTGGGCCGTAATGCATTCTTCCCTTAACCGGCACGAGCGTTGTCCCATGCACGATAGCAGAAGTGCGTTCCGATCGTTCGCAGGGAGATTCTATCAACCACTGGCCACATTAAGAACTTGAAGGGATTCGAACTTGAAACCATCCCTTTAACTTGCTTGCGATGTCCGGGATTTGAGACAACAGCCAGTATCTCGCAGGCGAGTTCATCAAAGCATTATCTCAGTAGCTGACCCGTCCGGCGAGCGGGCACTCCACTTATGTTATGGCTTCAAGGGCGTTCTGCAAGTGCCTCAAGCTCACCCGAGCGACCTCGCCGGGGTCGGCACCGCGGCGACCGAAACCGGTTTCGACTGTAACATTGCCGGTGTAGTTTGCCGTCACGAGTGCCTCCATGCGAGGCAGCCAGTCCGTCGTGCCCTCGCCGATAGCCTTTCGCTGCGTGTCGGCCATGTGGATGTTGACGAGGTCAGCGCCCATCTCGGCAACGTAGTCCGCGAAGCTTCCGCCTTCGAAATCCATGTGGAACGTGTCGAACATCAGCTTCACGTTCGATGTGCCGACTGCCTCCATCATCCGGCGCGCATCGGCCGGCGTGTCAATGAGGTTTGTATCGGACGTGGTCGGCTCGATGGCAATGATAATGCCCCTGTCCTGCGCGTGGACGGCGATCTGGCGCAGGCATTCGGCGCTGTAGTCCCAGCCGGCTTCCAACGACATGCCCTGCGCTCGCCAGCCGCCGATGTAGAGAACCATGCCGGCGCCGAGATCGGAAGCGAGATCGATGATGTCGATGTAATGCGATACCGTCGCCTGACGCTCCGCCCGCGACGACGAGCAGGGATTGCAGCCGAAGCCGCCGCCGATGGCAGGAAGGAGCGCTGAGATTTCCAGCCCCTCACCACCGGCGATCGCGCGGATTTCCTGCCGGCGGTCCTTTGCCAGGTGCTGCGGCCAGGCATGGGGGGCGCAGCAACCGATTTCGACGGCATCATAGCCGGCCTCGGCGATGGAGCGGATCGTCTCGTCCAGCGTGTAGGTGGGCAGGAAGGTCGGGAAGCTGCTGTAGGGAAAGGTGTTGAAGGCGAATTTCATGGCATCGATGTCCTTCGGCTTTCTTGCCGCGCCGCACGCGACGGAGGGTTCGAGAGATCAGGCCGCGATCGGCGCCGCCATGGCCCCGGTCATGATCGCCACCGCATCGGACATGGAATAGTCCTTCGGCGAGATGACCGCCGCGCGTCGGCCGAGACGATGGATATGGATGCGATCAGCGACCTCGAAGACATGCGGCATGTTGTGGCTGATGAGGACGATCGGCACGCCTCGGGCCCGCACCTTGAGGATGAGATCGAGCACCTTGCGCGATTCCTTCACGCCGAGTGCCGCCGTCGGCTCGTCCATGATAATGACCTTGCTGCCGAAGGCGGCGGCGCGCGCGACGGCGACACCCTGCCGCTGGCCGCCCGACAGCGTCTCCACCGGCTGCTGGATATTCTGGATCGTCAGGAGGCCGAGTTCAGCGAGCTTCGCGCGGGCGATGTCGTTCATCGCCTGCCGGTCGAGCTGATGGAACAGCTTGCCGAAGAGGTTCGGACTGTAAATTTCCCGGCCGAGAAACATATTGTCGCTGATCGACAGGGCGGGTGAAAGCGCCAGCGTCTGGTAGACGGTCTCGATGCCGGCCTTGCGCGCCTCGATGGGCGATGAGAACGAGATCGGCACGCCATCCAGGCGGATCTCGCCGCTATCGGGGCGGATGGCGCCCGACAGCGCCTTGATTAGGCTCGATTTGCCCGCGCCGTTGTCGCCGATAACGGCGAGGATTTCGCCCGGCATCAGGTCGAATTCGCCATTGTCGATCGCAACCACGCGGCCATAGCGTTTCATCAGGCCGCGGGCACTGAGAACGGGGGTGACTTCGGTGTTCATGCGGAAACCTTTCTGATCCACTGGTCGACGGCGACGGCGAGGATGATCAGCCAGCCGATGGCGAAGAGCTGCCAGAGGACGTCGACGCCGGCGATGCGCAGGCCCGACTGGAAGACGCCGACGATGAGCGCGCCGACCAGCGGCCCGAGAATGGAGCCGCGCCCGCCGAACAGCGAGATGCCCCCGATCACGACGGCGGTGATCGACTGGAGATTACCTTCGAAGAAGCTGGTGGGCGACACCGCGCCGACGCGACCGATGGCCGACCAGCCGGCGAGCGCGCAGATGAAACCGGCCACCGCATAGACCGAGATGAGCACGCGGTCGGTGCGGATGCCGGCGAGTTCCGCCGCCTCCTTGTCGTCGCCGACGGCATAGATGTGCCGGCCCCAGGCGGTGCGGGTCAGCGCATACCAGAGCACGAGGAAGACGGCGACGAACAGGAGCGAGCCGTAGCTGATCTTCGTTCCAAAGACCGACAGACTCTCGCCGAAGATCTTCAGGATGGGCGCGGTCTGGTCGATTTCGCTGCCCCGGATCGACTGCGCGCCCGAGAGATAGAGATTAAGCGCATAGAAAACGTTCCAAGTGCCGAGCGTGGCGATGAACGGCGGCAACTTCACGCGGGTGACGAGGAAACCGTTCATCAGGCCGATGCCGGTGCCGACGAGAAACGAGGTAAGGAGCGACGGAATGGGCGGCCAGCCGAGCTTGACCGCCAGATTGCCTGCCACGACCGAACTCAGCACCATTATAGCGGCCACCGAGAGATCGATACCGGCCGTGAGGATGACCAGGCTCTGGGCGACGGCGAGAATGCCGATGATCGAGACCTGCTGGACGATCAGCGACATGTTGTAGGGCGTGAAGAATTTGCTGCCGGCGAAGAGACCGAAACCGATCAGCGATACCGCCAGCACGATGAGCGGCACGAAAGTGGGGTAGCTGTGCAGGAAACGCTGAAGCTTCTGCACCGGGCCGATCGCGTCGGTATCAAATTGCGCAAAGCCGCGCGCGGGCTCTGCCGCTGCATCGACGCTTTCCGTCTTGTCGGCCAGCGCGTTGAGATTGTTCGTCATGGATTATATCCCTATGTGAGCCGGGAATGGGGCGGGCGGGTGACCGCCCACCCCGCAGCTTGCCCCGGGAGTGGCAGGCGAAATGTCGTCAGTGACGTGCGGGCGCTAGCGCCGCATCAGCCCCAGCACTTCTTCAGGCCCTCATCGGCGGTGATCGACGGAAGGCCGTCGACGGGCTGGTCGGTGATCAGCTCGACGCCGGTGTTGAAGAAGTCAAGGCCGGGCGTCGGCTCCGGCTTCTTGCCGCTGTCGGCAAAGGCCTTGATAGCCTCAATGCCCATGGAGGCCATCAGCAGCGGGAACTGCATGGAGGTGGCACCGATCACGCCTTCCTTGATGTTCTGGACACCCGGGCAACCGCCGTCGACGGAGACGATCGTCACGTCCTTTTCGCGACCCGCGGCCTTGATCGCTTCATAGGCGCCGGCAGCCGTCGGCTCGTTGATCGTGTAGACGAGGTTGATCTCGGGATCGATCTGCAGCAGGCTTTCCATGCCCGTGCGACCGCCCTCTTCGTTGGCGTTGGTCACGGCATTGCCGATGATGCGCGGGTCATCCTCATCGCCGATATCGGTGGGGTTCTTGATGTCGATGCCGAAGCCGGACAGGAAGCCCTGGTTGCGCATGTAGTCGACGGTGATTTCCTGGGCGTTGAGGTTCAGAAGCGCGATCTTGGCATCCTTGGCGGCGTCACCAAGCTTGCCGGCTGCCCATTTGCCAACGAATTCGCCCGCCTTGAAATTGTCCGTCGCGAAGGTTGCGTCAGCCGCGCTTGCCGGATCGAGCGGCGTGTCGAGCGCGATGGTGAGCAGGCCGGCCTCGCGCGCCTTCGTAATGATCGGCACGAGCGCGCTGGAATCGTTCGGCGTCAGAAGAATGCCCTTCGCGCCGCTGGCGATGCAGGATTCGATGGCGGCGATCTGCGTGTCGGCATCGCCGTCCTGCTTGCCGGCAAAGGTCAGAAGCTCGATACCGAGTTCGGCGGCCTTGGCGCTGGCGCCTTCCTTCATCTTGACGAAGAAGGGGTTGATCTCGGTCTTCGTGACCAGGCAGGCGGTGATCTTTTCCTGGGCCTGGACCGGCGCGACGAAGGCGGCGGACGCCAGAAGAACGCCAAAGGCGGCGCGAGTAAAAGTGGAATGCATTTTATCCTCCCATGAAGCAGGGACTCCCCTGCGAATGTTGCGCGGACAGGCGCTCTCCCTAGCGCCCCGCCGGCAAGGACTGCCCCTTCGACCGGCGACGGGAATGCAAACATCGATGGCCAATCTTGTCAATATTTAATGCGGTATGATTTATTAAACGCCTGCTTTGAATGCAAAGACATGCGTCCGGGCGACCACTGCTGAAATCTATATAACGTATTAACATACTGATTTAACATCAATATTTTCGTTATGCGCCATGAAACATATGCTGAAATTTTGCAAGGAACAGTGCAAGCGATACGCAATATAAAGACTTCCGCATGATTTATTATTGACGATGCGGTTGTTGCCCCTCATATTTCGCTCACATCGGAGGAGCGACGCACATCCAGTTGGTGTGCAAGGCAAAGCGATATAAATTCGCGTCGGCGCAATGCACATGATGGGAGGTGCAGTGAAGATGTTGAGCACGGACAAGGCGGCCAGCGATGCCGGTGAGCGGCTGGATACCAGCCGGGGCACGAACCAGACCGGCGTGAAGCTCTATAACGAGCGGCTCGTGCTTTCGCTCGTGCGCACGCACGGTCCGCTGTCGAAGGGCGAGATTTCGCGCATGACCGGGCTTTCCGCTCAGGCCAGCTCCGTCATCATGAAACAGCTCGAGATGGACGGCCTTCTGGTGCGCGGCGAGCCGCAGCGCGGCAAGGTGGGCCAGCCCTCCATTCCGATGGCTCTCAATCCGGAAGGTGCCTTCTCCGTCGGCTTCAAGATCGGCCGGCGCTCCGCCGATCTCGTGCTGATGGATATGGTCGGCACGCCGCGCCAGATGATCCGCACGACCTTCGCCTATCCGACGCCGGCGCTGCTGAAGCAGTTCTTCCAGACGAGCCTCGAGACGATCACTGACAACATGACGCGCATCCAGTTCAGCAGGGTGCGTGGCGTAGGCATCGCTGCGCCGTCGGAAATGTGGAGCTGGGAAGAGGAGGTCGGCGCGCCGCATGACGTGGTCGATGCCTGGCGCAGCTTCGATCTCAAGGCCGAGGTCGCGCAGCTCTGCGATTGGCCGGTCCATTTCTACAACGACGCCACGGCGGCCTGCGCAGCCGAGCTCGCCTTCGGCGAAGGCGGCAAGTATCCGGATTTCCTCTACGTCTTCTTCGCCACCCTGGTCGGCGGCGGCGTGGTGCTCGACGGCAGCCTCTATCCCGGCCGCCGCGGTTATGCTGGCGCGATCGGGTCGGCGCCGGTTTCCACGACCGAGGCCGGCAAGCCGCCGAAACGGTTGATCCAGTGCGCCTCCATCTACCTTCTCGAGCGGATGATCCGCGACAGCGGCGGCGATCCGAGCCTCATCTGGCACAACAACCAGGACTGGAGCGCGCTCGGCGATGTCGTGGACCGCTGGGTGGAGCAGGCAACCGACAGCCTCGCGCTGGCGATCGGCAGCGCCATCTCCGTTATCGACTTCCACAATGTGGTGATCGACGGCGGCTTTCCGCCGGACGTGCGGGCGAAGGTGGTGGCGCGCACGCGCCAGAAGCTCGCCGCCATGGACGTGCAGGGCGTGGCGCCGGTGGAGATCGTGGAAGGGAAAATCGGCAGTGATGCCCGCGTGCTGGGAGCGGCAAGCCTGCCGCTGCTGGCCGAATATGCGCGGCACCGGGACCTGCTTTTCAATTGACCGCACGGCGCGGGAGCGCCTTGCGGGCAGGAACATCGACAGACAACGAACGGGGCGCCCGTTTTACGGGTGCCGGGAGGATTTGCGTGCTTATCGGAATCGACTGGGGCGGAACAAAGATCGAAGGCGTGGCGATGGAGCCGGACGGGCGCGAGCTCCTGCGCCTGCGCCAGGACACGCCGCGTCATGATTATTTCGGCTGCATCCGCATGATCAAGGAGATGATCGAGGGGCTGGAAACACAGACGGGCCGCAGTGGCTCGGTCGGCATCGGCATTCCCGGCTCGCTCGAGCCCGTCAGCCGTCTCGGCAAGGGGGCTAGTTCCACTTGGCTGCTCGGCCAGCCGGTGGAGAAAGATCTCAACGACATCATCAAGCGCGAGCTGCGCATCGAAAACGATGCTGACTGCTTTGCTGCCTCGGAAGCAGTCGATGGCGCGGGGGCGGGCCACAACGTCGTTTTTGCCGTCATCCTCGGCTCGGGCGCGGGGGCGGGCATCGCGATCGGTGGAAAGGCGCATCACGGTCCCAACAACAGCGGCGGCGAATGGGGCCACAATCCCCTGCCTTTTCCCGATGTCACCGAGATTTCCGGCCGCCCGTGCTATTGCGGCCGCCATGGCTGCATGGAGACCTGGGTGTCCGGCCGCGCCTTCGAGGCGGAATACACCCGCCACACCGGCGAGAAATTGAAGGCTCGCGCTATCATCGAAAAGAAGCGGGCCGGCGACCGGCTTTGCGGCCTGCTCTGGGACCGCTATGTCGATCGCGTGGCGCGCGGCCTAGCGACGGTCGTCAACACGCTCGATCCGGACGTGCTGATCATGGGCGGCGGCATGTCGAATGTCGACGAGCTCTATGACGACCTGCCGCCGGCGCTTGCCAGACGAACGTTCTCGACGGTGTTCCACACGCCCATCAAGCGGGCGGTACACGGTGATTCCAGCGGCGTGCGCGGCGCGGCCTGGCTCTGGCGCGATTGAAAGGAAAATTCCGATGGCCAATTCCACGCTCGCCGAGCGCTACGCCTTCGCGCTGACGCTGATCCGCGATGCCGGCGACCTCGCCCATGGCTATTTCCGCCAGCGCGACAGTCTGACGATCAAGAGCAAGGGTGCCCAGGACATGGCCAGCGAGGCCGACCTGAACACCGAGCTTCTCATCAAGGAACGGCTGGCGACCGGTTTTCCCGAGGATGCCTTCTTCGGCGAGGAAACCGGCATCTCCACCTATGCGCCAGGTCAGGGAATCTGGGTCGTCGATCCGATCGACGGTACGCAGCCGTTCATTTCAGGCCTGTCCAGCTGGTGCGTGTCGATCGCCTTCGTGCAGGACAACGAACTGAAGTTCGGCATGGTCTATGCGCCGGCGCGCGACGAGCTGTTTGCCGGCGGCGTCGATTTCGCGGCCACGCTGAACGGCAGGCCCGTCGAGCGCCATCCCGGCCGCTCGGTACGCGAAGGCATCTGCGGCGTGGGCTATTCGCCGCGCGTCAAACCGGATGAATTCCTGCCGATGTTCGGCCGTCTGCTCCATGCCGGCGGCATGTTCTACCGCGAGGGCTCCGGCGCGCTAACCCTGTGCTACGTCGCAAGTGGCCGGCTTCTCGGCTATATCGAGCCGCATATCAATTCCTACGATTGCCTGGGCGCCATTGCCGTCATTCGCGCCGCCGGCCTGAAAACCAACGACTTTCTTGCCGATGACGGGCTGAACAAGGGCAATCGTGTCATCGCCGGCAACGACGCCGTCTACGCCGCGCTTCTCGAAATCTATGGCGGTTGACCGATGAGGGCGACCGCATTCCGTGCCGGGCGCACCTACGATGCCTTCCTGTTCGACATGGACGGCACGCTTCTCGATTCGACCGCGGTGGTGGAACGCGTTTGGGGGCGTTGGTGCACGCGTCACGGTTTCGACCCCGCCGTGTTCATACCGACGATCCACGGTGTGCGGGCGATCGATGTCATCACGCCGCTTGCACTGCCGGGTGTCGATCCGCTCCGGGAAGCGCTTGCGATACAGGACGAGGAACTGGAGGATGTCGCTGGCATATCTGTTGTGGTGCGACGAAGAGAAGAAACGCCTGTTCGGTTCCGTTCGTCTGATGCCGACGACCGGCCCGACCCTCCTCTATGACGTGTTTAGGGGTACATTCCCCGACGCCTGCGATCTCGTCGCACCTGGAATCTGGGAAGGCACGAGGATGTGCATCGACGAAGACGCGATCGCACCAGATATGCGCCCGGACCGCGCGTTTTGCCTTTTACTTTTGGCGCTCTGCGAAGTCGCAATCGACAATGGCATCCATACGATGATTTCGAATTACGAGCCGCACATGAAGCGCGTCTACAGACAAGCGGGGGCAAAACTCGACGAACTTGGCCGCTCGGATGGATATGGCCGCCTCCCGGTCTGCTGCGGTGCATTCGAGGTGTCGAACCGCGTGCTCGCTGCCATGCGCGAAAAGCCCAGGGTCAGCGACAGACTTTACCGCCGTCCTGCGTTCCCGACACGCGTCTTTTCCGAGCACGCAAGGATACCGGCGTGACGCAAACGGTCCCGGCCGAGGCCAAGCTCCGCCCGGCCGGAACGCTTCGAGATCCTGGAGTTGCTGCCATGTACAAACACGTCGCCGAGGCATTCGTGCCAGTTACGCATGCCCGATGCGTTGCCGAAAAACTCCGCACGAAATGCTGCGGCTATTGCCTGTCGATCGACGTCGCCGGCGCCGACAGGTTCCTCATGTTCGAGGACGCCCGCGCAATCCTTCGGCCGGCCGACGCTGGTCTTCGGATGCGGGTCGAAGGACAAAACCTGGTTGTCTTTTGCGGCGTTCGAATGCTCCTGCAGGGTCAGCTTTCCGCCGTGGGCACCGCCCAGGTCAGAGCGGTCGAATGGGAGCCGGCCGGACGCGTGCCTTTTGGAACCGATGGAGCGTCGCCATAAGACGTCCGAACGGCTCCGTGACCGGCATGCGGGTTTGGGCCGCTGAATTCGGCATCAACGGCGGAGCCCTATCTGGGTTCCACGAACGATCTCGCGGTTCTGGCGAAGGTTCCTCTCCTGCAGAGCTCGCGCCTGCTCATGGATCTGCCTCAATGATGCGGCCTGGTCCCGTGTCACGCTGAGCGATGAAGCGAGCCGAGCGACATTGCCGCCCTTCAGATCGGCTTTGTCAGTGGGCGCTAACGACCCAAGTCCGCCAGCGGGCAAGCGCCGTGGCGAGTTTCGAAACAAACGCTTTCATGACATCACCCACACATGAAGCCGAACCAGGAGCACGGCAGGTTGGAAAGATAGGCGCCGGCAGCGGCGATGATGGCGACGATTCCGGCGCCGGCAGCGGCCGCACCGGGCGAGACCGGCCCCCGTTCTGGGGTGGTGCCCAAATCGGTGCTTTTCTCGCTGAAGGCGCTGGGTTCCGAGGCTTTCGGGGTGATGCCCGCAGAAGGCTTTTTCGGGCTGTAGCCGGCGGCCACAAGGGCGCGTTCGAAGGCCTTGGCATAGCCGGCAATAAGCGCGGCCTTGTCCATACCATTCACGATACGGCGCGCACCCTCGTAGTCGGCCCGGCCGTCGCTGATGTAGTCGGAGAGCGATTTCCCGGTGAAGCTGCCGAGCTCCATGCCAACGAACAGGATCTGGACTGCGGTGGAAAGCTCCAGCGCCTTCGACGGATCTTTCACGAGATCGACGCCGATCAGCAGGCCGAGCTTCTGGTAATTGGCCTTGTGGGTGATCTGCACGAGCCCGCGGCCGAACCACGACTTGCCGTCCGCGTCCTTGCGCCAGTAGGGCGTCTTCACCCAAGTCAGCTGGCCGGTCTTCCAAGCCTTTTCCAGCGCGGCAATCGCGCCTGCATCGGTCTTGGCTAGCGTCTCCCGCACCGCCTGCATGGTGTGGGCGGATTCGTGGTAGGCGGTGGCGAGGATATAGGCCAGTTGCCGAAGTGGCGTTCCTCGCCGCTCTGCCTCGTCAAGGATGGCCTCGGTGCCCTGCACCTGGCTCTGGCTGATGGACGTGCCGAAAACGCCGGGCGCGCGCTCGCGCACCGACGCATAAAATGTGGAGCGGTTCATGGAGGATTCCTTCGTTGGGGTGATGTTGCCGTGACACCGGCATGACACGGGCGTCGCTTCGCTCGGGCAGTCGCCCTTTGGCTCCAATGAGCGATGTAACGTCGAGGAACAAACTGGTAGGCTCGGTGTTTGTAGGTGCATGAACGCGTCGGGGTCCGCAACAGCCGCTTGCGCCGACGCAGCCCCTTTTCTCCTGGCTGTTTGAGAAGAGGTGACACTGTGCCGAAGTTCTTTTTCCACATCAGGACTGCGTTCAACTTCCAACCTGGCGAGGAGGGGCTGGAATTCGGATCGAGCGCGCTCGCGCGTTTGGGGGCAATCGCGGCCATACGGGAAGCTCTGTCCCCGGCGATGTCGCGCGGCCACACGATTGATGGCCGATGGTTCGAAATAGCCGATGAGGCTGGAGCGACCGTCGAGGTTGTCTCGTTCAACGAAGCAATCCGCTCAGCATAAATGAAGCGCTGGGCGCGGCGTCAAGCGCCCCTTAGAAGGGATGCCCCTCGGCGCCGAACTGCGCGCACCTCGCGACGTAGGATTTTCCGCGCAATCTGCCCGCCTAACCGTCCACCCATACGATCGTTCCCCATTGAAGACGTTGGTACCGAGCCGACCTTACTGGCATCGATCACAGATGGCCTTATTTGTTTCCTTGCTAATGCCTCAATAAGCGCGCATGGTTGATATTCCAGTAGCCATCATCACGGGCGCTACTGTTTGAGGGCTTGCTACCCTAGCCCCAACGAAAGGAGGACAACATGTCTTCCGATACGAGACCTACTGTTTCCTCTGCCGATATGAAAATGATCCGCTCACTGCTTTTTCGTGCAGGGTACAGCGCGGGGTCCCCCATAGAGGGAGAGTTTCGTGCTGATACGGCGACCGCTATGCTTATGGAGAAAGTGCGTGACGGCGAAACTTCCCCAGCGGTTCTTGAGCGTTTTCTTGGCAACAGCTATGGCCGCCCCGAGCCGGAGACAGAGTTGTTTAAATCGGGTCTCCCGCAGTTCGCCATTCAAGGCCTGCCTACTCGCGCCGCCTATCGGATTAGGCAAGCAGAGACCAAGTGATCCAAGCGGTGAGAGCCGGGCTGGTTTCGGTAAACCCCAACGGCTTCAAATGACCTTATTTGTTTCTTGTAAACGCTTCGATAGGCGCACAGGATAATTTCTTCGGCAGCCGACGTTTTGGGCGCTGCCACGTGAGGGTTTACTACCCTGAACCCAACCGAAAGGAGGACAACATGTCTTCCGTCATCAATCCTCGTCAAAACGGACATCTCGTCGCGACCGCGACGTCGCATCTCGTCGTAACGGCGAGCATACTCATGATCCTCTACGTCCTTGCGGCGGGATGGCTTTGGTAGACCTCCGGCTGACGAACCGAAGGACAGCAGCCAGATCCCGAAGCGCGATCTATCGAGCACTCCCGACCGCCGCCAATGACGGTCCGGTCCATACCAATGAAACCCCGGATGAGTGCGCCATGAGAACGACAGAGACCGAAATCACCTTCACCCGGCCTTTCCGGATTGAATCTCTCGTCGAGTTGCAGGACGCCGGCACCTACAAGCTTATCGTCGATGAAGAACTCATCGCTGGCTTGAGCTTCCCCGCATATAAGCGGGTTGCCACACACATTGAGATACCATCGCTTTCGGCGCCGACAGTGATGAGGCAACGCCTTCAGGTCTCCTATGATGAAATTTACCGGGCTCTTGCGCTGGATGCCAGGCAGGCTTCGCCTCCTAGTCTCGATCCGTTTGCCTGAACAAGCATTCACCGTCATCCCACTGAAAGGATGGAACTATGTCTTCCATAATCCACAACGTAGACTTTAGCCGAGCGAGCAATCGCATTCTCAATCAGATGCTCCAAAGGGCCGGCTACGTCACAGAACGAATGAAACCCCTCATCGGCCCACTGGCAGAGCAATCCCGGACGGTGCTCCAACGTTTCATGGAGGGAATTCTTGACCGACACGAAAACCACACCCCCTCGGGTCCGATTGCAGGAGCGGTATACGGCCGGCCCTAATACGCCGATCGTCGTGCGGCCTGCCGCACCGGCTGGGACCTTGCTCTGTTGCAAAACCTTACGGTCGATGTCTGAGCCTGTCGGCTACTCTGCCGCAAGACGCATGTCGGGTTCCAGGTTATTGTCATCCTGGGAGTGCTCATGGTCGTGGTGCATAGCGCTGTCCTCGGTCGGCTTGATCCGGAACCAGGCGGCATAGAGTGCCGGCAGGAAGAGCAGGATCATCAGCGTGCCGACAGCCGTTCCGCCGATCAGCGTGTAGGCCATCGACCCCCAGAAGACCGAATGGGTCAGCGGGATGAAGGCAAGAACAGCGGCAAGGGCCGTCAGGATGACCGGGCGGGTTCGTTGCACCGTCGCTTCGATCACCGCGTGATAATCATCGAGACCTGCCGCCTTGTTGTCCTTGATCTGCTCGGTCAAAATAAGCGTGTTTCGCATGAGAATACCGGCGAGCCCGATCAATCCCAGAATAGCGTTGAAACCAAAGGGCTGATTAAAGAGAAGAAGCGCTGGCACTGCACCGGCAAGGCCGAGCGGAGCGGTCAGCATGACCATGGTCATGGTCGAGAGGCTGCGAACTTGTAGAATGATGACAATCAGCATTGCTGCGATCATCAATGGGAAGACCTTGACGAGGGCGTCGTTCGCCTTAAGCGATTCTTCGATATTGCCGCCCATCTCGATGCGGTAGCCGACGGGAAGCGAGGCGATCAGCGGCTGGAGGGCCGTCATCACGGCTTGTGAAACCTCAGGCGGTTGCGTTGCCTCGTTGATGTCAGAGCGGATGGTGATGACGGACGTGCGGTCTCGGCGCTTCATGATCGGCTCTTCGAACGTCACCTCGGAGTGTCCGATCTGGTCGAGCGGAACGGCGCGTCCGTCTCTGCTGATCAGGGAGAAATCTCCTAGCCGCGAGGGATCGAGGCGGATTTCTCCGCCGCTGCGGGCTACCACTGGAACGTTGCGGATGTTTTCGCGAACCTGGGTGATCGGAACGCCCGACAAGAGGAGCTGGATCTGCTGTGCCGCTTCAGCCGGAGAAAGCCCGATGAGGTTGAGCCGCTCCTGATCCGGGATAAACCGGACGACAGGCGTGCGGTTACCCCAGTCGCGGTTGGCCTGGCGAACGTCCGGCACGGTGTTCATGACGGCCCGCGCCTGTTCGGAGATCTCGTAGAGCTTTTTCGGATCGGGTCCCATGATACGGAACTCGACCGGAAACGGTGTGTAGGGACCGAACACGAGCTGGTTAACCCGCACGGCGGCTTCAGGTGCAAGACCTTCTGCGATGGCGGCCCTCAGGCGATGCTTCAGGGCTTCACGTCCCTGTGCATCAGGGGTGAGCGCGACGATTTTGGCAAAGGCGGGGTCGGGCAGTTCTGGCGACATGGCGAAGAAGAAGCGCGGCGCCCCTTGGCCAACATAACTGGTGACGATCTTGGATTCCGGCTGCTGCTTCAGCCACTTTTCCAACTTCTCGACGGTCGCCGTCGTTGTTTCAATGCTGGTGCCTTCGGGCAAGCGGACTTCGACCAGGACTTCAGGGCGGTCGGATGTCGGGAAGAACTGCTGCTTGACGCTGCCCATTCCGACGATCGAAAGGCCCATGATGACGACAACGGCGGCGCAGGTCAGGAACTTGTGGCGGACCGCAAACTTGATCACTGACCGCAGGCGCTGGTAGTTCGGCGTGCCGTAGATTGCCTCGTGGCCACCGGTGACCGGCTTGATGGCAGGAAGCATCTTGACGCCAAGATAAGGCGTGAACACCACCGCGATGATCCAGGACACGATGAGGGCAAAGCCGACGACCCAGAAGATGTTGCCGGCATATTCGCCGGCGCTCGATTGGGCGAAACCAACCGGCATGAGGCCGATGATGGTGACAAGCGTACCCGAGAGCATGGGCGCCGCAGTATGGCTCCAGGCATAGGCGGCGGCCTTGATGCGGTCCATGCCCTCCTCCATCTTCACCACCATCACCTCAATCGCGATGATAGCGTCGTCGACGAGGAGCCCGAGCGCGAGGATCAGGGCGCCGAGCGTGATGCGGTCGAAAAACCGTCCGGTTTCGAGCATGATGAGGAACACGACAGCGAGCGTCAGCGGCACGGCAAGCGCAACAACGATGCCGACGCGCCAGCCCAAGGCGATAAGACTGACGAACAGCACGACGCCGAGCGCCATGGCGAACTTGAGCATGAATTCGCCGACCGCCTCGTCGATGTTGACGGCCTGGTCGCTGACTTTCTCAAGGGTCATCCCGAGCGGAAGCGACTGGGCGATGGTCGCCGAGCGCTCCTCAAGTGCCTTGCCGAGTTCCAGACCATTCCATCCCGCCTGCATGACAGCACCGAGCATGATGGCGGGCTCGCCGTTGTGGCGGATGACGTAAGTCGCAGGGTCTTCGTAGCCGCGACGAATGTTGGCGAAATCGGATAGTTTCAGGGTGCGACCGCCGGCGACGATCGGTGTGTCGGCGATGGCCTGGATATTGTTGTAGGCACCATCGAACCGGATAAACACCTGTGGCCCCCGCGTATCGATCGAGCCGGCCGGCGTGACCGTATTCTGGTTCTGGAGAGCCGACGCGATGCTCTGGGCCGAGACACCGAGGGTCGCGAGCTTGGCGAAGGAGAATTCGACAAAGATCTGCTCGGGACGTTCGCCCAGAATATTGATCTTCTTGACGCCGGGCACGTGTAGCAGATCCTGCCGGATGGTTTCGGCCTGACGCACCAGATCACGCATTGGCATGCCCTTGGCCTTCAGGGCATAAAGGCCAAAACTGACGTCGGAATATTCATCGTTGACGAAAGGCCCAAACACACCCGGGGGCAGGTTTCGCGCCTCGTCGCCGAGTTTCTTGCGCGCCTGATAGAACTCTTCCTCTACCGCGCTGGCGGGCGTGTTATCCTTCAGCGTCACCGTCAGATAGGCATAACCGGGGCGTGTCGTTGTCTCGACACGATCATACCAGGTCAGTTCCTGAATACGCTTTTCCAGCGGCTCGGCGACAAGGTCCTGAATTTCTCGGGCGGTTGCACCCGGCCAGACGGACGTCACCGTCATCGTCTTGATGGTAAAGGACGGATCTTCCGCGCGCCCGAGGCTTAAAAACGCATAGACGCCTGCAGCCGCCAGGAGAACGATAAAAAAAAGGGTGACGGATCGCTCACGAACGGCAAGCGCGGAAAGATTGAAGCTCATCAGTTTGCCGCCTCTGCTTTTTCGACGCTGGTGCGAATTTTCTCGCCATCGGTCAGGAGATGGGCGCCGAGGGCGACAACCGTTTCTCCCGCTTTCAAGCCCGAGACGATTGCGGTGTCCTCGCTCAACCGTTCGACTTTCAAGGGACGGAAATTGACGCTGGAAGCCGTCTCATCGACGACCCAGGCCCCCGTGCGATTGCCATCGTCGAGAATGGACCCGAGTGGTATCTCGGCATGGGCCAGAGCATCTTTGTTGGCGATCTTGATCGTGACGGTCGCACCGAGCGGCGCATCGGCGACCGTTCCTTGCAACACCCAGCGCGTCTCATAGGTGCGTGTCTGCGCATCGGCGGAAGCGGAGATCTGGCGCAGAACCGCATTGTCTTCAGCATCGCGACCGTAAATGCTCGCCTGAGCGGTAGCACCCGGCTCAGGTCTGAGGTTTTCCGGCATCCAGACCAAGGCCTCGCGCGCACCGGATTTGGCTAGCTTGACGACGGTCTGGCCGGCTGCAACCACCTGCCCCGGCTCGCCCAGGGTTTCGACAATCGTGCCGTCAGCGTCGGCCAGAAGAACAGTGTACGTCGCCTCGTTCTCGGCGACCGTCGCGTCAGCCTTGGCTGCGGCAAGCTGTGCTGTAGCAGTGTCCAGCACCGCTTTCGCTCTCTCGTACTGTTGCGTCGATGCGGCATTGGTCTTGACCAGCGCTGCAAAACGCTTCTCGTCGCTCACAGCCTGCACGTAAGTCGCCTGTGCGGCGGCGACCGCGTTGCGCTTTGCCGTCAGCGCAAGACGCAGATCGGTTCCGTCGATCTTCATCAGCGGCTGTCCAGCCTTGACGTCCTCGCCGAGATTGACGAGCCGCTCAACAATCTTGCCCGGAACCCTGAAGCCGAGATCGCTTTGAACACGTGCGGCGATCGTTCCGGTAAAGCTGCGCGAAGCGCTATCGGGCGCCCTGACTTTTACGACGCTGACAAGCGGGATCGCGGTCCTCGGATCAGCAGCTGCCGAGAATTTTTCCGTCGGCCAGAACATGACTGCCGCCGTCGCGGCACCCGCGATGATCACCGCTGTGGTGAGGAGAAACTTGGTTTTCATGTGCTGACCCTTCTTGACGGTCGAGGTATTCGGAATAGATTGCAATCTAACTCTAAAAGATTTATAGATGTCAAACGAAATCTAAAAGGAGAGCACGATGAGAGTCAGTCGCGTCCAGGCCGAAGCCAACCGAGAAGCCGTGATCAACGCGGCAAGCCGCCTCTTTCGCGAGCACGGATTTGACGGGATCGGTCTCAAGGATCTGATGAAGGGAGCCGGCCTGACACAGGGCGGCTTCTACAAGCAGTTCGATTCCAAGGACGATCTTGCCGCACTCGCATCGCGCCGGGCGATGGAGAGCGCAACGCGCCGCTGGTCGTCCGTTGCCGCCTCCAGCAACGATCCACTCCAGGCAGTCGTCGATCTCTATTTGTCGGCAGGACATCGGGGCGAGACCGGCGATGGATGCCCTCTCGTCGCACTCGGCTCTGATGCGGCTCGTCAAAGTCCGGAGGTCCGGACGCCCTTCCAGGACGGGATCAAGGCCCATCTTCAGGTGCTGGAGGAACTCATCCCGAACGATGGTGCACCCGAGGCAGCCGAAAAGGCCATGGTCGTGCTGTCATTGATGGTCGGTGCGGTCACGCTTTCGCGGATCATGACGGACGAAGCGATGTCCGATCGTGTTCTCGAAGCTGCATCGAACGAGGTGAAGCGCCTGGCTTCGACCGAATAGGTCTGGCGCCAAGCGTCTCTTCTCCAAAGTGAACAGGTGAAATCGTCATGCGTCGTATCGTCGTCACAGGCATGGGAGCGGTGAGCCCGCTCGGTGCCAGCGTCTCCAGTTCCTGGGCGCGGCTGTTAGCCGGTCAATCGGGCATTCGCCGCCTGCCGGAGGAAATCGTCGGCGATCTCCCCGCCAAGGTCGGGGGCGTCGTGCCGTCGATCGAAGACGATCCGGAAGCAGGTTTCAACCCCGACCTCATCCTCGCGCCGAAGGATCAGCGCAAGGTGGACCGCTTCATCCTTCTAGCGCTCGCCGCAGCCGACGAAGCCTTGGCACAGGCCAAATGGAAGCCCGCGTCCGAAGAGGATCGCATGAGAACGGCAACTATTATTGCTTCTGGGATCGGGGGCTTTCCGGCGATTACCGACGCGGTCAGGACCGTCGATCAGAAAGGACCGCGGCGTCTGTCGCCATTCACGATCCCCTCGTTTCTCGTCAATCTGGCGGCGGGCCACGTCTCCATCCGCCATGGCTTCCGGGGTCCGTTGGGTGCGCCGGTGACGGCATGCGCCGCGGGTGTCCAGGCTATCGGCGACGCCGCCCGCCTTATCCGCGCTGGCGAGGCCGACATAGCAGTCTGCGGCGGGACCGAAGCCTGCATCAATACGGTCAGCCTCGGAGGCTTTGCGGCTGCACGGTCTCTGTCCGCAGGCTTCAACGATACGCCGGAGCTGGCCTCGCGTCCGTTCGATATGTTGCGCGACGGCTTCGTCATGGGCGAAGGTGCTGGCGTGCTGGTCATCGAAGCCCTCAGCCATGCCCTGGCGCGCGGTGCAGAGCCGCTTGCCGAACTGGTCGGCTACGGCACGACGGCCGATGCCCATCATATCACGTCCGGTCCGGAGGACGGCTCCGGAGCCGCTCGCGCCATGCGGATCGCCATTAAGCAGGCCGGTATCGCGCCGGAAGAGATCCAGCATCTCAACGCCCATGCCACGTCGACTCCAGTCGGGGATCGTGGCGAGATCGAAGCGATCAAATCGGTGTTTGGCTCGGGATCGGGCCTTGCCGTGAGTGGCACGAAGTCGGCAACCGGTCACCTTCTCGGAGCGGCCGGTGGCCTGGAAGCGATCTTTACCATCATGGCACTCAGGGACCAGATCGCACCGCCGACGCTCAACCTCAATGCTCCCGACCCCGCAAGCGACGGGATCGACATCGTTGCAAAGCGGGCGCGCCCGCATCTGATGAACTACGCCATTTCGAACGGATTCGGTTTTGGCGGTGTCAACGCCAGCGCCGTGTTCAAACGCTGGTCGTAGGCCCTTCGATTGGCCGATGTCCCTTTCGATGCTCCAGCCAGCAAGAGGATAACAGCTATGATGAACGCTCAATACCGCACGGTCGACCAACTGCCCAAAATCACCGTGATCGGGGTCGGCGGCGGTGGTGGAAACGCGGTCGACAACATGATCGCGAAAGAGGTGGCCGGAGTGGGCTTCCTGGCAGCCAATACCGACGCGCAAGCGCTTGCCAAATCATCGGCGCCGCAGATCGTCCAGCTTGGCCCGCAGCTCACTGAGGGACTTGGCGCGGGTTCCCTGCCCGATATCGGACGTGCAGCCGCCGAGGAGTCGATCGGCGATCTGATGGCCTACCTGACCCGTGCCGACATGCTGTTTCTGGCTGGCGGCATGGGTGGCGGGACCGGGACAGGCGCCATGCCGGTTATCGCACGCGCGGCCCGCGCGGCAGGCATTTTGACCGTCGCTGTCGTCACCGAGCCCTTCATGTTCGAAGGGTCTCACCGCTTGCGCCAGGCGCGAGCCGGGATTGAGGCTCTTGTTCAGAGCGCGGATACCGTGATCGTTGTGCCGAACCAGAGCCTGTTTAGCCTTTCCAATCCGCATACGACCCTCGCAGAGGCCTTCGCCATGGCGGATGCGGTGCTGCATGCCGGCGTCAGCTCGGTCGTCGATCTGATCTTGAAGGAAGGCATCGTCAATCTCGATTTCGCCGACGTCCGCGCCGTCATGCAGGGCATGGGCAGAGCCGTCATGAGCACCGGCGAGGCGAGCGGGCCCGACCGAGCGGCCAAGGCCGCGAAGGCGGCGGTGGAAAACCCGCTGTTCGGCGACGCCGTCCTCAGCGGCGCAAGGGGTGTTCTTGTTTCGGTTTCGGCTGGCCGGGACCTGACCTTGCACGAAGTCGACGAGGCCGCCAGCCGCGTTCGCGAAACAGTCGACACGGAGGCGGAAATCATCTTTGGCGCCGCCTTCGACCCTGGTCTTGGTGACACGATGCGTGTGTCGATCGTGGCGACAGGCTTGCAGTCTGAAGAGATCGCCATGGGGCGCGTCGCATAGCGCATTGTCGTCGCGCTGGGATTCAGGAATTTCGACCGAGACGGAGCATGAAGATGTGGAAGCGTTTTTGGGCAAAATGGCGCATTTGGGAAGAAGCGCTCGGCGGTATCGATGGTCTGCAAGGAGACCATCTCATCAGCCTGGAGAGGCGCGTAGCGAGCCTCGAAAACAGAGTGGCAATCCTGAAGGAGCGCGGTGACCCGACTGATGGCTTGAGCGACGGCCTCGATCTTTGTTCCTGATTGCTATGAGCAGGCCTCGTAACGATAAAACTTCCCTCTATTCTCAGGGTTGGGACAGCAAGCGCAGCGCGGCCACAACCTCTTCGAGAACACCATGCGCTGCCAGCTTCTGTTTGATCGCGTCATCCATTGTGTTCAGGATCTTTCGGGACGATTGAAGCCGCATCTCCCCTTCCGGCGTCAGCTTCACGCGCCTCACGCGCCGGTCAACGACATCTTCCGTGATGACGACGAACTGGCGTTTCAGCAAGGGTTTCAGGTTCGCCGAAACCGTCGAGGGATCAAGACCGAGCGCAATGCGCAGGTCTGTCACCCGCGGGCAATCCAGCGCGGCGATCGTTTCAAGCACCACCGCCTGCTCTACAGTGAGTTCGTGGATCTTGAGTGCCGCATTGATCTTGCGCGACAGGCGTCGGTTGAGTCGAAGGACGGCGGAACAGAGATCGTCGTTTTGGGTGGAGTTCATCTTTTCTGTCCGATAGCGACCGCGATGCTGAGCGCAGTGCGCGAGTTTTTTCGTCTGATAGATTTTGAACGTAATCCATCATTGACTTAGATTCTGATAGCAATCTAAGTCAATATGCGCGCGGCGCGTTGAAGGGATTTTCCATGAACAGCACATCGTCGGCGCAAACGCCGTCTTCCCCGTCACGCAGGAATATACCTCATGCACTCAGCGGGCCGGTTGCGCCTGCCATTCTGCGTCTTGCGGCGCCGACCGTGCTCGTACTCGTGGTGCAGACCATGGTTGGCGTGGCCGAAACATACTTCGTCAGCTTTTTAGGGACAGAAGCGCTGGCTGGCGTCACGCTGGTCTTTCCCATTCTGATGCTGATGCAGATGATGGCGAACGGTGGGATCGGTGGCGGAACCGCGGCGGCAATCGCCCGCGCATCGGGTGCTGGCCGTCACGACGATGCCAATGCCCTCCTTTGGCATTCGATCGTCCTCGCCTGCGGTCTCGGTGTCGTCTTCTCCGCAGTCGCCTTCATGATCGGGTCGACGCTTTACCAGGCGATGGGCGGGACCGGCGGGACTTTATCGGCGGCGATGACCTACTCGATGGTGGTGTTTTCCGCCTCTGTGCCGATCTGGCTGACGGCGATGATGTCATCAGCGCTTCGAGGCGCCGGCAATGCCCGCTTTCCTGCCATGGTAACGATTTCTGGAACCTTCGTCCTGCTTCCGCTCTCTCCCACATTGATATTCGGGTGGGGGCCGTTTCCGGCTTTGGGCGTCGCTGGCGCCGGGCTCGCGGTCGCAGTCTACTATCTCATCACAGCGACGTGGCTGTTTGTCCACCTTCGCAGCGTCGGCAGTGTCCTCAAGTTCAGGCCTGTCCCGCTTGAACGGCGCCTGTTCGGGGAAATCCTTGGCGTCGGTCTGCTGTCCGCTATTGGTACCATTCAGGTGAATATAACGGTGACCTTCGTTACGGCGACCGTTGGCCACTTTGGCACGGAAGCGCTGGCAGGCTACGGCATTGCGTCCCGTCTTGATTATCTTCAGATCCCCATCCTGTTCGGGTTGGGCACGGCCATCGTCACCCTGGTCGGCATCAATATCGGCGCAAACCAGATCGAGCGCGCGCGGAAAATAGCGTGGACGGGGGCAGGCATGGCGTTTGCTTTCTCGACAACCGTCGGTCTCGTGGTCGCGATCTGGCCGCAGTTATGGATGGGGCTGTTCACAGATGATCCCGATGTTGCCGCGCAAGGTGCGCTCTACCTGCACATCGTGGCGCCATTCTATGGCGCCGTGGGACTGGGGCTTGCGCTTTACTTCGCAAACCAGGCGGCAAAGCGCGTGTTCCTGCCGGTGCTTGCTGGCACGGCCAGGATGGTCGTCGCCGCATTTCTGGGCTGGTCCGCTGTAGCGTTGTGGGGTGCCAACCTCACGCAACTATATTGGATCGTTGCAGTGGCTGCAGCGCTTTACGGCATGCTGACAGCCTTCGCGGTCTACCGACAGACCTGGAAATGAAGCCTCTCACTCGCGCTTTGGGACGGGCATAGAGCCGAGCCTGTCCTCGTTCCCGTCCATGTCAAAATCTGTCAGAAAGCACATTAAGCGTATGTTAGCGCAGGTCTGGCGCCTCGTTCATCAGCGCCGGATCGCAATGCTTGGCAGCTTTACCGTCCCTTGTGCGCGTTGATAAATATGGCGACGGCCGATCGGCAATAGGATTCGATCTCTTTCTCATCATTTGCTTTCGCCACGTCAAAGCGTGCGACGAGCAAGAGATCGGAACCCTTGAAAAGTGCGGCAAACAAGCGGGCGGATTGAAGAGGATCGGGCACGAACAGAAGTGACTTTGCATGCAGCTGACGCAACAGGCCCTCGATCTGCGCAATGATATGGGCAGGACCTGCTTCGTAGTGCATCTTGCTCAACGACTTCTGGTTTGGCGTGTCGGCCATGACCATGGCTTCAGCATTGCGGACCTCCGGGCGCAGAAGCGAGCGAAGCAGCGACGATCCCGCCGCCATGAGCTGATTTTCGGCTGAACCATCGACGCCTTCAAAGAGTTTCGGCGGCACTAACTGCTGGCAGCGGGCCGCAAAGGCCGCGCCAAACAGCGCCTCCTTGTTTTCGAAGTGCTTGTAGATGCTGAGCTTGGATATCTTCGCTCGCTGGGCAACCTTGTCCAATGTCGCTGCATGAAATCCCAGTTCCTCAAACAGGTCGCACGCTGCATCAACGATCGTTTGAGCAAGCGCCTCGTTGGCAGGCCGGCCGCGCCGGTTTTGGACATTTTCACTCATGGCTATTTGCGATCCTTGACAGTATCGTTATTTAGCCTTACGATACCACCCAGTATCTGAAATATGCAAGTCGAAACCGCTGACCCCAGCCACGAGGCCGCCATGCAACGACGAGCACTGCTGAAACTGGCCGCGTTTTCCGCCATTGGTATTCCTCTCGCTCCAGTAACTGCAAAGTCCAACCCAACCCTCATTACCCGCAACACGGAGCCCACAATAATGAACGACGTCATCATCATCGGCGGCAGCTTTGCTGGACTCGCCGCTGCCCTGCAGCTCGGTCGTGCCCGCCGCAAAGTCATCGTTCTCGATACCGGCCTGCAGCGCAACCGCTTCGCTGGCCGCTCGCACGGTGTGCTCGGTCACGATGACAAGCCACCGTCCGCAATCCTGACCGAAGCGCGGCAGCAACTTGCGCGGTATCCTGCAATCAAGATGGTCAATGCCCGCGCCGACAATATCTCCGGCACCATCGACAATTTCTCCGTCCGCACTGGTGATGGTGAAACCCTGAGTGCGCGCCGCGTGATCCTGAGCTACGGCGTTGTTGACCAGATGCCTGCTGTCCCGGGTTTTGCCGAGAACTGGGGCACATCCGTCATCCCATGCCCATACTGCGACGGCTTCGAAGTTGCTGACCAGCATTGGGGCCTCGTCTGGTTCCGCCCACAGTCGCACGTTCAGGTCAAACTGTTTCAGCATTGGACTGACAAGTTGACTGTCTTCGCAGATGGTCACGACATTGCCCCCGATGTCCGGACCGAGCTCGCGCATCGCAATATACCGATCGTTGAGGGCAGGCTCAGTGAGATTGGACGTCATGGCGACCATGGCGCCACCATCAAACGCGAGGGTGGTCCCGATGTCGCGGTCGACATCCTGTTCGCGCATCCGCCGATCAAGCCGTCTGCAACCCTGCATGACGCATTGGGACTTGACACAGTCGATACACCCCTCGGCAGCGTTCTCAAGGCCGACGAGCGACGCGAGACGAGCATGCCCGGCATCTACGCCGCCGGCGATCTGGCCACCCCCGGGATGCCCTCGGTCACCAACGCAATATGGCAGGGCGCGACCGCGGGCATCTCCGCTCAGCAATCGCTGCTGGTTTAAGAGCAGGAAGCTTCGATCCCCCTGCTTCAATTTCACGATAGACAGGACCGCTACCATGGCCGTCGCAAAACCATTCATACCTCTCGATGAGAAATTTCCTTTCGACCGCCAACTCGGCATCGCGGCCGCGCCTCTTGTGCTCATCAACTTCTTCACCGTCGTTGATCCCGCCGACGATGCGGGCTTTCTGGAGGCTTTCAAGGCGGCAGCTGAGGTCATAACGAAGCAACCGGGCTTCATTTCCATGCAACTGCATCGAGCGATCGGCGATAGCCCGACTTACCTGAGCTATGTGGTGTGGGAATCCACCGATGCGGTCCGCGCCGCCTTTACTGATCCCGCGTTCCTCGCAAAACTTCCAGCATATCCGTCGTTGGTCGACCCAGACCGCATCTGTTTCAGAAGGTTGCTGTTCCCGGCTTCTGCGTTGCCTGACCTGGGAAATACTAAAATCGCGATGACGGGGATCTCGACCCAGCAGTCGATGCTGGTTTTAAGAGCTTAGATAGGAGGATGAGCATGGGTGTCGAACCGGACAGCGCGGGTGTGCATTTTCCTCCTCCCTTCGTCTATCTGGGAGCGCTGCTGTTGGGACTGTCGGCGGAACGGTACGTCACCCTGCGCTCGTTCGGCATCGACTGGCGGCTTCTGGCCGCGATCGGCGCGGTACTGTTCATTGCTGGCGTGGTATTGATGGTTGCGGCGGCCGGGCTGTTTCGCCGACTTGGCACCAACACGCCACCGTCGCGGCCAACCACCCTTATCGTAACGACCGGCCCCTATCGGTGGACCCGCAATCCCATGTATCTCGCTATGGCGCTTATCTATGCCAGCCTTGCGATCGGCTTGGACGGGCCGATCGCCCTCGCCTTGCTCCCGTTGGTGCTGATCGCGATCCAAACGCAGGTGATCGCCCGCGAGGAGCGCTATCTGGAAGCAAAGTTCGGGGACGACTACCGCCGCTACAAGGCCAGGGTTCGCCGCTGGTTCTGACTATTCGCTGCTGCCGCACCGAAGCCAGTGTTGGTATCCATCGTCTGACCGCTCTTGGAAACGCATGACATGCATGGACTTAGCACACGTCAGCTTTGACTCGCCAGACAGCACCTTCACTCGCTGCGAAGTGAGGATCCCACGGTCAACCGGCAGATATTGCGGACACGTTGGGCTGTTAGTCTTCTGACGTATACATCACGTAGTTGGGATTGTTTGAATAGCT
>NZ_WUMM01000021.1:0-53494 GCF_009826875.1 Shinella sp. AETb1-6
ACACCTCCTGCAAATAATCGGTCGCGGTCGAGGGGGCTGCCCCCTCGACCGCCCAGAGGATATGCGTGATGACCCCATTGCTGAAACTGAACAATATCTGCAAGTCGTTCGGCGCTGTTCGCGCCTTGTCCGACATCGATTTCGAACTCCATGAATCCGAGGTCCTCGCGCTGGCCGGGGACAATGGCGCGGGAAAATCGACCCTCATCAAGATCATCTCCGGCGCGCAACCCGCCGATAGCGGCCAGATTTTTTTCGAGGGCCGCGAGGTGACGGTGCGCAAGCCGGAGGACGCCCGCCAGCTCGGCATAGAGACGGTCTACCAGGACTTGGCACTCTTCGATGATTCCAATGTTGCGGAAAACATCTTCGCGGGACGCGAGTCCGTTCGCAACATTCTCGGGGCGAAATTCCTCAAGGCGGAGGAGATGCACAGCCGCTCGAAGGCGCTGCTGAAATCGCTGAACATTCACATCCAGTCGACGCAGTTCACGGTGAAGGGCATGTCCGGGGGGCAGCGCCAGAGCGTCGCCATCGCACGCGCCGTCGCCTTCGGCCGCAAGGTCGTCATCCTGGACGAACCAACGGCGGCACTCGGCGTGCCCGAGCAGGAAAAGGTCCTGTCGCTGATCAAGGACCTGCGTTCGCGCGGCTTCTCGATCATCCTGATCAGCCACAACCTGCATCACATCTTCGAGGTCTGCGACCGCATCCATGTGTTGCGGCAGGGCCAGACGGCCGGGGTGCGAAAGAAGGCGGAGACCGATCCCGACGATATCGTCAAGCTCATCACCGGCGGCAATCTGGTCGCGCATTGAGCACGATCAGAGGGTTACAAGCCGTCTTCGTAAAAGCGCAGGGCAAGCTCGATCTGCGGGCCGAACATGGCTTTGCCATGCTGCGTGCGGCAGTCGCGCGCTTCGGCCGTTTCCAAAAGAGGCGTCATATGGGGCACATTCACCACATCGCCGACGAAGATGCCGCGCGATGTGCCCGCAAGATCGACTGGCAGCGGATCGTCCGGGGACATGCCGACGCTGGTGGCGTTGATGACAATGTCGATCTCCTCGCCGGGCCGGCTGTCCGTTGCGCAGAAGACCGTTTTCGGAAAAGCGCCGCGCAGCCGGTCCGCGAGCTTTTCCGCACGGTCGCGGTTGCGGTTGACGAGGTCGATGCGGCCAATTCCGGCTTCGGCCAGCGCGCAGCATATGCCGGCGCTGACGCCTCCGGCACCGGCGACATAGGCCGAGGCGCCAGCAATTCGAACGCCCGCTTCGTTCATCGCGCCGACGAAACCGGCACCATCGAGTTGGTGGCCGGAGAACTTCCCGTCCGGCGTACGGCGAACGACATTGACCGCACCGGAAATACGCGCCGTTTCGCTCAGGTCGTCGAGAAGCGGCAGGATACGCTCCTTGAACGGCATGGTGACGAAGAAGCCCCGGAGGTTTTCGAGGTGGCGCAACCCGGCAAGCGCCGTTTCCAGCGCCTCCGGCCGGATGCCGAAGGGAACCATGCGGCCGGGCAGGCCGTGTTGCGCAAGGTAGGCATTCAGGATGCCAGGCGAGCGCACGAAGGTGATTGGATAGCCGACAAGGCCAAAAAGTCTGTGTTCGTCGCTCACGTCGTTCCTCCGCTTAAAACTTCGACGGATATCGGAGTAACAGAAAAACAGAAAACGAGAAACGTTTTTCGTTGCCATTTTCCAGAAACGTTTTTATACCCGATCGCACCTATCGGGAGGACTGCATTTTGAAAGAGAAATTGACGACCCTGGAGAACGCTCTGTCTCCGATCGTGTCGGGCTCGACGGTGATGATCGGCGGCAGCCTGTTGCGCCGTCAACCCAATGCCGCCGTGCGCCAGCTGATCCGCAACAAAGTGCGCGATCTCACGGTGCTGAGCTGGGCCGGCACGACGGCGATCGATCTGCTTGCCGCGGCCGACGCGATCCGCCGCTGGGAAGGCATCTATGTGGGCCTGTTCAACTACGGGCTTGCGCCGAACTTCCGCCGTGCCGTCGAAAGCGGTCGAATCGAGGTGCGTGACTTCTCCGAAACGGCCATGGTGGCGCGCCTGCGTGCGGCCGCCCAGGGCATGCCCTTCCTGCCGATCCGCACGCTGTTCGGCTCCGATCTCGCCAAGGTGAACCCCGAGCAGATTCGCACCGTCGATTGCCCCTTTACCGGTGAGAAGCTGCAGGCGATCGCGGCCGCCGAACCCGAGTTCACGATCATCCACGGTTATGCGGGCGACAAATACGGCAATGTGCAGTGGCCGGTCGTGCGCGACACGGACGACATGGACCAGTCGATGGCGGCCGGCGCCAGGCGTCTTATCGTGACGGTCGAGAAGATCGTGCCCCACGATGAAATCAAGAAGCAGCCGTCACTGACATACATTCCCGGCAACTGGGTGGAGGCAATTGTCGAGGTGCCCTACGGGGCGCATCCCGCCGCCTGCGACACGCTCTACGACGAAGACGATGCGCATATGAGCGACTACATCGCCCGTTCGAAGACCGCCGATGGCGTCAAGGCCTATCTCGACGAGTTCGCCCACGGGCTGCGCGAACATGCGGCCTATATCGAGAAATGTGGGGGTCTTTCCGCGCTCTCGGCGCTCAACGTCAAGGGGAGGGCATAAGTCATGGCGACCTATTCCAACAATGAACTGATCACCGCCTATCTCGCCCGCCAGATTCAGGATGACGATCTCTGCTTCGTCGGCGTCGGCACGAACGGCCGGGCTTTCACGCTCGCTGTCGGCATGCCGCTGGCGGCCGCGCGTCTCGCGCAGATGGGGCATGCGCCGGGTGCCGCCGTCTACTGGGGCAACCTGTTGGAGCCGGATCTGTCGGTGATCCCCGAGCACTTCACGCAGGATGCCTTCACGCAGTGGCACGCCGCTGCATGCCCGCCGGATACCGGCGTGAAATGTGACATGCTGGCGCGGCGCAAGTTCGATGTGTCCTTCAATTCGGCCGCCCAACTCGACCGCTACGGCAACATGAACATCACGGCGATTGGCGACTATCGCAAGCCGAAGGTCCGCCTTGTCGGCAGCCTTGCGCAGCCCGAGCACTTCGCCTTCGTGCGCCGGCCGATCCTGCTGATGGACCTCGATGCGCGCAGCTTTGTCGAGAAGGTCGATTTCATCACCAGCGCCGGCCACCTGTCCGGCGGTAACAGCCGGCGCGAGGCCGGGCTCGGCGAGGGCGGACCCGCACTGGTCGTAACGGATAAGGCGATCTTCGATTTTGCCGAGGATACCCGCGAAATGCGGCTCAGATCGTTGCATCCGGGGGTGACGAAGGACGAGGTGCTGGCCGCCATGTCCTTCGTGCCGCTCGTCCCCGAAACAGTTCCGGAAACCGAGGCGCCGACCGCGGAAGAGCTCGCCCGCATCCGTAACGACATCGACCCCAACCGTATCCTTCTCAAAGTCTGACCATGCAAGCATCTTCACCCTCTACGGTCTCGTCCCTGTCCGGCATTAAAGTGTTGGATCTTTCCAGGTTTATCGCGGGCCCCCATTGCGCCATGCTTCTTGGCGATCTCGGTGCTGACGTCGTCAAGGTCGAGCGCACGTACGCCGGCGACGACACCCGCTCGCTCGGTCCGTACATTGCCGGCGAGAGCATCTATTTCATGATGTTCAACCGCAACAAGCGCAGCCTGACGCTCAACTTCCGCAATCCGGAGGCGCAGGATCTGCTGCGCCGCCTCGTGCTGGAAGCGGATGTGCTGGTCGAGAACTTCCGGCCCGGCACGATGGAGAAGATGGGCTGTGGCTGGGAGGACCTGCACAAGATCAATCCGAAGCTCGTGATGGCACGGCTTTCGGGCTTCGGTCAGAACAACAGCCTTTCGGCAGAGCCCTGCTTCGACGGCATCGCCCAGGCGATTACCGGTTTTATGGACCTGACGGGCGATCCGCATGGTGGGCCGATGATGGCCGGCACCTTCCTCGTCGATTACGCGACCGCACTGCATGCGACGATCGGCATTCTCGCGGCCCTTAACCACCGTACCAGGACGGGCGAGGGGCAGGTGGTCGATGTCAGCCTGATCGGCGGTGCCACCTCCATGCTGATGACGGCGATCCCGGAATTCCTGGTGAACGGTCGGCGCATGACGCGGGCTGGGAACCGCGACCGCTATGCGGCGCCCGCCAATACGTTTCGCGCCAAGGACGACGTGTGGATCCACATGGTCGCCGGCAACAACGCCCATTTCCCACGCTTCGTGAAGATGATCGGCCGACCCGAGCTGTTGGAGGATCCGCGTTTCGCGACGCTTGAAAACCGCATGGTCAACGTGGAGGCGATCGAGGCGATCGCTGCCGATTGGATCGGCGCGCACAACGCGGACGAGGTGCTTGCAGCCCTGCGAGCGGCGGAGCTTCCCTCCGCGCGCATCCGCACCGTCGAGGAGGTCGCCAACGACCCGTACATGCGCGAGGCCGGACACATCGTGGATATCGTTCATCCCAAGGCTGGTGTGGTGCCGATGCAGGGGCCGCCGGTCGGCCTTGGCACTACGCCGACGGCCGTTCGGCTGCCGCCGCCGATGCTTGGCGAACATTCCGACCAAGTGCTGCACGAGTGGCTGTCGATGCCCGACGAGGACATCGGCAAGCTGCGTGCGGCGACGGTCATCTGACAGACTTCATCCGCATTTCCAAAGGGTTCAGGGAGGATAGAACGTGAGCAAGGGTAATATGAGCGGCGCGCATGTGATGGCGCAGGCACTGAAGCGACATGGCGTCGAGGTCATCTTCGGCCAGTCCATTCCGGCAGCGCTTTTCCTGGCGGCGCCGCACTACGGCATAAGGCAGATCGGCTACCGCACCGAGAATGCCGGCTCCGTCATGGCGGATGCCTATGCGCGCATCTCGCACAAGGTGGCGGTCGTGACAGCGCAGAACGGTCCGGCGGCGACGCTGCTGGTGCCGGGACTTGCGGAAGCCTACAAGGCCTCGATCCCGATCGTCGCGATCGTGCAGGACGTGGCGCGGCCCTTCGCCGACAAGAACGCCTTCCAGGAACTCGACCATCTCGATCTCTTCAAGGGCGTGGCCAAATGGATCAGGCGCGTCGCCGACGTCAACCGCATCGATGATTATGTCGACATGGCGTTCACGGCGGCTGCATCCGGCCGCCCAGGACCGGCCGTTCTGATCGCCCCGATCGATATGTTCGTGGAGACGGCGGAGAGCCGCAACGACAGCCGCATGGCGTCTCTCGGCAGCTTTCCGCTCGATCGCAGCGGGCCGGATCCGGACCGCGTCGCCGAAGCCGCGAAGCTGCTGGCATCCGCGGAGCGTCCGCTGATCATCGCCGGCGGCGGCGTGCACGTCTCTGACGCCGCCGGCGAGCTTGCCGCCCTCCAGGAGCGTTTCTCGATCCCGGTCGCGACCACCGTCATGGGCAAGGGCGCCGTCGATGAAGGGCATCCGCTGTCCGTCGGCATCGTCGGCTACTTTATGGCGACGCGTAGCCGTACAAAGCACCTGCGTGAACTGGTGACGGAAGCCGACGTGATCATGCTGATCGGCAATCGGACGAACCAGAACGGTACCGACAGCTGGTCGTTGTTTCCGAAGGACGCCAAGTATATCCATCTCGATATCGATGGGCAGGAGATCGGCCGCAACTACGAGGCGCTTCGCCTTGTCGGTGACGCCAAGCTCGGTATCAAGGCGCTTTCCGCGGCACTCGAGGGCGAAGACGGCGCAAAGCGGAAAGCCGCTCGGCCGGCGCTTGAAAAGGCGATCTCCGAGGGCCTTACCAAGGGGCGCGCGGACGCGGAGTCTGTCGAGACATCAAATGCAAGCCCAATCCGACCCGAGCGCCTCATGCGGGATCTCGACAGCCTGCTCACGCCCGACCACATCGTCGTGTCGGACGCCAGTTACTCGTCGATCTGGGTCGGCAACCATTTAAAGTCGCGCAAGGCCGGCATGCGTTTCCTTACGCCACGCGGTCTCGCCGGTCTCGGCTGGGGCCTGCCCTATGCGCTGGGCGCCAAGTGCGCCAGGCCCGATGCGCCGATCTTCGCGCTCGTCGGCGACGGCGGGTTCGCCCACGTCTGGTCCGAACTGGAGACGGCGCGCCGCATGGGGCTCAACGTCGTCGTCGCAGTGCTGAACAATTCGATCCTGGGCTATGAAAAGCATGCAGAAAAGGTGATCTTCAACGAATATTCCGATGCTTGCGATTTCACTCCGGTTGATCACGCGGCGATAGCCCGCGGCGCGGGTTGTGAGGGTGTGCGCATCGAAAAGGCGCAAGACTTCCTGCCCGCGCTGAGGGCGGCCTTTGCTGCCAATACCACGACCGTGCTCGATGTCATCACGGACGAGCGCGCCTATCCGCCGATCACCATGTTCAATGACAATTCGGTGCTCAACTACTGAGGAGGCGACGTCATGAAGAAGCTGATGAACAAGCCGTCGGGCTTTGTCGATGAAATGCTCGACGGCCTGGTTGCCGCCAATCCATCTCTGGCGCTCAGCGGCGAGACCGGCCGCGTCGTGCATCGTGCAACACCGATCCGCAAAGGCAAGGTCGGTGTCGTCTCCGGCGGGGGCTCCGGCCACCTGCCGCTCTTTACCGGTTACGTCGGTGAAGGCCTGCTTGACGGCTGCTCGATCGGCAACGTCTTCGAGGGGCCGACGGTCGGTTCGTGCATGGAAGCGATCCGGCTGGCCGACGGCGGCCAAGGCGTGCTGCGGCTCTACGGCAATTATGGCGGCGACCGCATGAACTTCGACATGGCCGGCGAAATGCTGGAGGACGAAGGCATCCGTACGACGACGGTGCTCGGCAATGACGATGTCGCCAGTGCCGGGCCGTCCGAACGGCAGAAGCGCCGCGGCGTTGCTGGCATCATCTTTGCCTACAAGACGGCCGGCGCTCTCGCCGAGACCGGCGCCGACCTCGATGCGGTGACGGCTATCGCGCAGAAGACGGTGGATCGCACGCGCACCATCGGCGTCGCACTATCGCCCTGCCAGGTTCCGGGTTCCGACAAGCCGTCCTTCACGCTTGGTGACAACGAGATCGAGATGGGCATGGGTATTCACGGCGAACCGGGCATATGGCGCGACCAACTCAAGCCGGCGGATAGGATCGCCGATGAAATGATCGAGCGGCTGCTGGCCGACAAGCCGGAGGGCGTGGGGAGCAGGGCGTCGATCCTTGTCAACAGCCTCGGCGCCACGCCGCTGGAAGAGCTCTTCATCCTCTACCGCCGCGCGCGCACGAAGCTCGAAGCCGCCGGCATTACGATCGTGAGGCCGCTCGTCGGCCACTACGCAACATCGATGGAAATGGCCGGCGCCTCCATCTCGCTCTGCTTCGTCGATGACGAGATCGAGGCCCTGCTGGTGGCGCCTGCCTCCTGCCCGTTCTGGACGGTGACGGCATGAGCGTCACGGTCTCCTCCATTGCCTTCGCAATCGCCCGCGCCAATGAGGCGATGGGACCGCTGGAGCAGGTGTTGAACGATGCGGATGCGAAACTCGGCGACGGCGACACGGGCGGCATGCTTGCCCGCGTCATCGGCAAGATGGCAGAGGTCGATCTGTCTGGCATGGTCGATCCAGGCTCGGCGCTGAGCCAGCTCGCGAAGGCTGCGACGCTTGCCACCGGATCGAGCCTCGGCACTCTTTTCGCCACTGGATTGCTGGCCGCAGGACGAGAGGCGAAGGGGCGCGAAGCGATCGACGCCGGTGACCTCTCCGATCTCGTCGCTACGGCGCGCGACGCAATGATCGCGCGAGGCGGGGCTTCGCTCGGCGACAAGACAGTGTTGGATTCACTTGATGCCATAGCCGATGCGGTGAAGGATGCGCGAACGCCGGGCCAAGCCGCGAGCGCGGCGGCAAAGGCGGCGGCCGACGCTCTCGAAGCGTTTCGCAGCCGGCCGAACCGCATCGGTCGCGCCCGCATGTTCGGGGATCAGACGATTGGCATCGACGATCCTGGCATGCTGGCGATCCGGGAGCTCACCGCTGCTCTGGCACGGTGATCCTCAGTCTGGAGAAACGAGAGGCCGGCGTTCTGCCGGCCTTTTTGCGTTGTGGCCATCCGCCGGCGGCGCGCAGGATTCGCGCGGGACGAGTTTGGTTGGAATGATGACCTCGCGCGGCGTGGGCGGTCGTTTGGAATGGATGCGGCGCATCAGCAGTTCCGCGGCCGCCGCGCCCATCTCTCGCTTCGGCAGGCGCAGCGTGCTGAGATTGATGCGGCGCAGTCTTGCAAGATCGATGTCGTCGCAGCCGAGCAGCGACATATCCGCTGGAATGGAAATGCCGAGCTCGCTTGCGGCATCCTGGACGCCGAGTGCGCAAACGTCGTTGCTGGCAATCACGGCTGTCGGACGCTTCTGCATAGAGGCGAAATAGTGCATGGCCTCGTAGCCGGCTTCCACGGTATAGTCGCCACGATAAACAAGGTCCGGGTCGCCGTCGCAGTCGAGCTCAGCAATCGAGGCTTCGAAAGCCTCCAGTCGCTCCTGTGCGGTGCTGGAGGTCGCGGGACCGGTGACGAGAGCGATGCGGCGGTGGCCGAGTTCATAGAGATAGTTCACGCTGTCGCGCATGCCTTGCAGGTTGTCCGAGCCGATATAATCGTCGCGGAAGCGGGCGCTCCGACGCTGGATGAGCACGAAGGGCGTCTTGCCATCGAGCAGCTTGCGCACCTCCGGCGTGTCGCAATGCTGCGAGATCAGGATCATCCCATCGACCTGGCGGTCAAGCAGGGTGTGCATCTGGCTCACCTGCCGTTCGACGAGCTCGTCCGTGTTGCAGAGCAGGATCGTGCAGCCTTCCCGCACGGCGACGTCGTCGATGCCGCGGATGAATTCAGGGATGGCGGGGTTGCTGACATCGGGCACCAGAACGCCGATCGTCGAGCTCAGTTTCATGCGCAGTGAACGCGCCACCACCGAGGGACGGTAGCCGAGCCTCTCGGCGGCTTCCTTCACTTGCTGGCGGGTCTCTTCGTTCACGTGCCGCTTTCCGGCAAGTGCGTTCGAGACGGTGGATACCGCATGGCCAGTCGCCGCCGCCACATCCCTGATCGTAATCCGTCCTTTGTCGGACACTCTTCAAACTCCAGTTGCAGAACCGATTTTTCGTTCGGCCTGTTTTTATTGCGTTTGCGACTTTAGCCGAGAATCGTCGTCTGAAATAGTCATATACTGAGATTGACACGCCGGTTCAGCGTGTTTAATCAAAACACAAGAACCGTTTTTCGAAAAACGTTTTCTGAGGCGGGAGAGGCCTCATATCGCGGGAGGGGTTTCAGGATGCGGCAGGTCCGTATTCGGACAGCGTTAGTAGGGTGTGGCGCATTTGCCAATGCGGCGCTCGTTCCCGCCATGCATGCGGCCGGCATCGACATCGTAGCCGTCTGCGATCCGGATGCGGCTCGCGCCGATGCGACGATGCGGGCGGCAAGAGCCGGCGCCGCCTATGCGGAAATGTCCGAGATGCTATCCGCCGAGACGGTGGATGCCGTTGTGATGGCGGTTGGCCCGACGATCTATCCGACGCTTGCCAAGCAGGCATTTGCACACGGCGTGCATGTCTTCGTCGAAAAGCCGCCCGCGATCACTCTCGTCGAGGCCGAGGCCATGAAGAGCGCGGCCGTGAAAGCGGGAAAGCAACTGGTCGTCGGCTTCATGAAGCGCTTTGCGACGGGTTATCGCATGGCGAGGGAGATCTCCCAGGAAGGTAACTTCGGCGTCGTGAAAATGGTGAATGCGCGGATTACCTCTGGCGTGTGGACGCCGGCTTGGTCGAAGACGCTTACGCCCTTTTCCTTCGTGCTTGATCACAGCGTGCACTTTCTTGACCTGATGCGTTTCTTTGGCGGTCCGGTCGACTGGGTATCCGCCATCAAGACCGAGGCCTCGGACGAGCGTTTCGGTTTCGCCGTGCTGCTCGGTTACGCAAGCGGCGCCGCCGGCCTATTGGAAATATCGAACTACGAGAGCAGGGGTGTCCCGAACGAGCGCGTGCAGATCACGGGATCGAAGGGCGCGAGCGTCACGGTCGAAAACGTATCGCGTGTCACCTATAATCGCGACGCCGAACCCATGGTGGCGGGGCGTGTCTTCTCGCCACAACGCGAGCGTCTGGTATGGGAGCCGAATATGACGAACATCTCCGCGGAGAATGCGTCGCTCGCCCACATGGGCTATGTCGGTGAGATGCGCAACCTTGCCAACGCCTTGACCGCCGGCCTTCCTGTCACGCCCTCTATCGAGGATGGGATTGCCGCGCTCGCGCTGGCGCATGCGATCGTCGAAAGCGACGGCCGCCGGATGAATCTTCAGAGTACAGGTGAGCTTCGAAATGTCGCTGTCCATTGATCTCAAAGGCCGTATCGCCCTCGTCACCGGTGGCGGAACCGGACTTGGCCGGGCCGGTACGAATGCGCTGGTCGCGGCCGGTGCCACCGTCGTCATCACCGGTCGGCGCCATGATGTGCTTGAACAGGCTGCGCAAGAGGCCGGCGCACAGGCGATGGTCTGCGACGTCAGCGATCCGGATGCGGCGAAGGCGCTGGTCGAGCGTATCGTCGCCGAACATGGCAGGCTCGATATTCTCGTCAACGCCGCGGGCCTCAACATTCGCGGCGACTCGTTCGAATACGGGCCGGAAGACTGGGATCGCGTGCATGCGATCAACACCCGCGGCCTGTTCTTCATGTCGCAGGCTGCCGGCCGCGTCATGCGTGACAACGGCTATGGCAAGATCGTCAACATCGCCTCCATGGCAAGCGAGATCGGCATGCCGTTCATCGTCGCCTACGGGTCGTCAAAGGGTGGGGTGAAGCAGATCACGCAGGGGCTTGCGGTCGAATGGGGCAAGACCGGCATTCGCGTCAACGCGATCGAGCCGGGCTGGTTCAGGACGGAACTGACAGAGCCGCTCTTCCACAACAAGGAATGGGTGGCCAAGGTCGAGAACCGTGTGCCGATGGGCCGTGCCGGAAAGCCGGAAGAGGTCGGCGGCGCGATCGCATTCCTTGCAAGCCCGCTCTCGGACTATATAACCGGCGCCGTAATCAAGGTGGACGGGGGAGCTTTGGCAGCCTGATGCAGGAACAATCCGAAATCGTCGAAACCCCGGAAAACCCGACACTGCTCGAGCGCGTCGGAGAAGCGATCATCGTGCCACTGATGCTCGCCATCATCGCGGTGGGTTTTGTGGCCGTGTGCCTGCGCTATGTCTTGAACGGGCACTACGCCCTGTTCTGGTCCGAAGAGATCATCCGGTATGCTTTCATCTGGCTGTTCTGGCTTTGCGCGCCGATCCTCGTCTGGCGCCGGGCGATGTTCACGGTGGACGTGTTCGTCAACATGATGCCGAGGGCGATGCAGCGCGCGGTCGCCATTCTTCTCGATCTTGCCGTCATCGTGCTGATGGCGACCTTCGTCTACTACGGCTGGGTGATGGCGCGCGTGAACGCACCGCAACTCTCGTCGGCCCTGTCGCTGTCGCTTTTCTGGATCTATCTCGCCATTCCCGTCGGCTCGGCCCTCATCATTTTCGCAACGATCGCACGCATGGTTCGCGACATGCGAAACGGCACGCGGGAGGCAGGCCAATGACACTCACTCTTTTCGGCTGTTTCTTCGTTTTCCTGCTGCTCGGCCTGCCGGTGGCCTTTTCGACCGGCCTTGCCGCGCTCGTCGTCGTCCTCAACTATCCGATCGTTCAGGAACGCCTGTTGATCACGAAAACCTTCGGCGGCATGGATTCCTTCACGCTGATGGCTATCCCCTTCTTCGTGCTCGCCGGCGAGGTCATGTCGCGTTCGGGCCTCACCAAGCGCATCGTCGATCTCGCCATCGCGCTTGTCGGACATTTCCGCGCGGGTCTCGCCTATGTCACCGTCATCGCCAACGTGATGATGGCGGGCGTTTCGGGATCGGCGTCGGCGGATGCCGCGGCCACCGGTTCGATCCTGATCCCGGCCATGAAGGAACAAGGCTACAAGCCGGAATTCGCAGCCCTCATGGTCGCGTTCTCCGCTATGATGGCGCCGCTTATTCCGCCCTCGATCTTTCTCATCATCTACGGCTCCATGGCCGGGGTTTCGATCGGCCGGCTCTTCATGGCTGGCATCATTCCCGGCCTCCTAGTCGGTCTGTCGCTTCTTATCCTCGCCTTCATCGTTACCCGGTTTGCGTCCTTCAAGGTGGATACCGTGACGTTTTCCGGCCAGCGGCTGAAGGAATCCTTTCTGAAGGCGGGTTTCGCGCTGGTCATGCCCTTCGTCATCATCGGCGGTATCCGTTTCGGTATTTTCACGCCGACGGAGGCGGGCATCGTCGCGGTGGTCTATGCGCTGTTCTACGGTTTCGTCATCGAGCGTTCGCTCAATCTCAAGAACCTCCGAGAACTGACGATGTCGGCGGCGCTGTCGTCTGCCAACATCATGATGATCGTCGGTTTCTCGGCCGTGTTCGGCACGATCCTGGCGCTCGGCCGCTTCGAGCAGCAGATCACCTCGGTGTTGTTTTCGATCACCACGGAGCCGCTTCTGGTCGTCACCATCCTGATCATCGCCCTGACGCTGATCGGCGGCCTGATGGATGAGGTCTCGACAGCCGTGCTCTTCGTACCGACGCTTGCCGCCATCGGCGCGCAGATGGGCTTCGATCCGGTGCAGTTCGGCGTCGTCATGGTGCTCGCCATCATGATGGGTGCGGTCATGCCGCCGGTCGGCACGCTTCTGTTCATCGGCGTCAGCATTGCGCGCATCCCGCTGTCGCGCATTCTGGTGCTGGTCTGGGTGTTCCTGATCCCCCTGCTGCTGGTCAATCTTCTGATCGCGTTCGTACCGTTCTTCACAACCTATCTGCCGTCCTTCATGTGACGGCGCAGAAAAGCTCAACGGAGGAGTAGAGCATGTTCATAGAAAAACGTTTCTTGCTTGGTGCGCTGAGCGCACTCGCGCTCATGGCCAGCACAGGTCTCGCGCAGGCGGAAACCACCCTGACGCTGGGCGACATCTATGCCGCAGACCACAGCAACACGCTGGCGGACAAGCGTTTCGCCGAACTGGTGGCCGAGCGCACCAATGGCGACGTGAAGATCGAGGTCTATAGCGACGCCACGCTCGGCAACGAGCGCGAGCTCGCCGAAAGCGTCGTTTCAGGCTCGCTGGACATCGCGCCGAGCGGCATGTCGGGCATCGGCCGTTTCTTCCCGGAACTTCAGGTCCTGGAACTGCCGTACCTCTACAAGGACCTCGACCATATGCAACGCGTCGCGGAGGTGATCGCCCCCGATGTCCAGGCAGCTTTCGGGGCGCAGGGTGTGCGCAATCTCGGCTTCCTCTATCTCGGCCCGCGCTCGATTGCCAGCAAGCGGGCGATCAACACGATCGAGGACATGGACGGACTGAAGCTGCGCGTGCCGGAATCGCCGCTCTATATCGGTTTCGCCAAGGCGCTGAATGCGGTGCCGACGCCCATCCCGTTCCCGGAGGTCTACTCGGCCATCGAAACAGGCGTCGCCGAAGCCTCCGAAGGCGAGCCGGCGACGCTGGCGACGACCAAATGGTACGAGGTCACGAAAAGCGTGAGCCTGACCAAGCATATCTGGCACTTCCGCTTCATTCCGGTGAATGCCGCAAAGTTCGATACGCTGACCAAGGAACAGCAGGACATTGTCGTGAAGGCCGCTGCCGAAGCGCAGGCCTACCAAGCTGGGCTCGTCAACGAGTTCAACGCCAAGGCGCTAGAGGAGATGAAGAGCGCTGGCGTAACCATCGTCGAGACGCAGGGCCTCGATAAGTTCGCCAAGAGGCTTGCCACGTTCCAGGACGAATATGCCGCAAGCCTCGGCGAGAAGGCCGTGGCGCTTCTCGCCAAGGTTCGCAGCGTCCAGTAACTCGCACGACGTCCGCCGTCGCGGCACGGCGGGCGCCCCATTCTCCAAGGATTTGATGACGATGGTGCCCGCAGCCTTCAAGGACCCGACCTACGAAAACGTCTATATCGGCGAGAGCTTTGGACCGGTCGAACTCGTTCTCGACGACTTCTTTCTGCGCAGCTATGCCTATGCGCTCGACGATTACAGCGGCATGCAGATTATCGACGGGCTTGCAAAACCGGTGGGTTACGTGCCGCCGCATATGATCGTCTCGGACCTCATGCAGATCTTCCTCACGGTCTATGACCGCGACAAGGTCGTCGGCCTGCACCAGAAGGAAGAGGTCATCCACTACAAGCCCGTGCCGGTCGGCGCGAAGCTCACACTCACCGGCACCTATGTCGACAAGTATATGAAGCGCGGCAAGGGTTATACGGTGTTGGAAAGCATCGCGCGGGACGACGAGGGCGATATCGTCGTCCTGCAGCGGTCGACGGAAGTTATGCGCATTCCTGACGGCATCAAGGTCGGCATGGGTACGGCAGAGCCGGAAAGGCGCATCAGCCCGCGGACGCTGTCCGGATCGCGCGTTGCGACAATCTCAGCCGATACCGAGGTCGGCACGGCGCTGCGTCCACTTACGAAGCAAGTCCGCCAGGCGCAAATGTCCGTCTTTACTGGCGCCGAATTCCACAAACAGGGAATTCATACGAATCTGGAGATCGCACACAAGGCCGGCCTTCGTGACTGCATCGCTCAGGGAATGATGGAATCATGCTGGGCATCGCAATATCTCGCCAGCCTGTTTGGCGAGCGGTTTCTTTCGACTGGACGCCACTTTTCGACGTATTTGACACCGATCTACGCGAAGGACCTCATCACGCTTGAAGGTGTTGTCGCAAATCGACAGATAGAGGAGGGGGGCACGCGCCTAGAGGTTGAGTTCTGGTTGACAAATCAGGAAGGTCAGTTAACCGCCGTCGGATACGGTTCGGCGTTACTGTGACTTACCGCGGGAATTCCAGTCGAAAAATTTTTTTGGTGTAAAGGCATACCCAGTCATATCCGTTACGTGTCGGGTTGATCCGTGCGATTCCGAAGCGGCATCTTGCTCGCATCCAACCTGTTCGGCGGCAAGACGCCGATCGCGGAATGCTTCTCGCACGGGCCATGGATCGACGGCAGGACGGGCGTGCCGACTGGTCTGCCGCCTGCAAAGTGATCCTTCATGAAGTATGGCTTATGAGCCTCAGAAGGACATTGAAATGGCAGCGAAAAGACACAAGGCAGAAGAGATCGTCACGAAGCTTCGTCAGGTTGACGTGCTGAATGCGCAGGGAAAATCGATGGCGGAGGCGATCCGGTCGATAGGCGTGACGGAAGTTACATATTACCGGTGGCGTTCCGAATACGGCGGTTTGAAGGGCGACCAGGTAAAGCGCCTGAAGGAGCTGGAAGCGGAGAATGCCCGGCTCCGGCGCGCCGTTTCCGACCTCACCTTGGACAAGATGATTTTTGCGGAGGCCGCCAAGGGAAACTTCTGAGCCCCGCCCGTCGCCGCGCTTGCGTGGACCATGTGATCGATGAACTGAAGGTGTCCGAGAGACGGGCGTGCCGAGTCTTGGGTCAGCATCGTTCCACGCAGCGCAAGATCGCAAAGGCTCCGGATGATGAAGCGGCGTTGACCGCCGACATCACGGCGCTTGCCCTCCAGTATGGTCGCTATGGCTATCGCCGCATCACGGCGATGCTGCACCAGGCTGGCTGGATCGTGAACGTCAAGCGGGTTGAGCGCATCTGGCGACGGGAGGGGCTAAAAGTGCCTCACAAGCAACCGAAACGCGGGCGACTGTGGTTGAACGACAGTTCGTGCATCCGGCTTCGGCCGGAATATCCCAACCATGTCTGGTCCTACGACTTCGTCGAGGATCGCACGCACAACGGCAGGAAAATCCGCATGCTCAACGTGATCGACGAGTTCACGCGAGAATGTATCGCCATCAGGGTCGAGAGAAAGCTGAAGGCCATCGATGTCATCGACGTGCTTTCCGACCTCTTCATCCTACGCGGCGTTCCCACCCATATTCGTTCCGACAACGGCCCGGAGTTCATCGCCAAGGCGCTACGGGAGTGGATCGCGGCGGTGGGTGCCAAGACCGCCTACATCATGCCAGGTAGCCCGTGGGAAAACGGCTATTGTGAGAGCTTTAATTCGAAGCTCCGTGATGAACTGCTCAACGGCGAAATCTTCTACACGCTCAAGGAGGCGAAGATCATCATCGAAAACTGGAGACAGCATTATAATACCGTGAGGCCACACTCATCGCTGGGCTATAAGCCACCGGCACTCGAAGCAACGGTCTGGTCTCGCCAAAATGGACCCGCGTCAACACCAACTGTGGCTAGCAGGCCGAGCATGCACTAACATTCCAAACGGATCACCCCGTGGGGGCAGGCCAGGATCGCAATCCGACCGGAAAGAGTCAGCCGGAGGCATGTAACGGAGTCCCTGTATGGTCCGGAAGTAGATCGGCCAGGTCGGCCCGCGTCCATATCTGGGAGGCTCTTGTAACCAACTAAGGTTCAACGCCGCCATTTTGAAGAGGGAGGCCGAATGCGGTGTCGAGAATGAGTTCATCGCTGTGAAGTTTCAGTCCCGGCATGTCTTCTTCTACCGAACGCTTCAACAAAGGCCCTACGATACCGCGGTCGACGAGGCTGCATGCTAAACGACGGACGTTTAATGCGATAAAATGCTATGGGCTTCGTGGCCGGCGTCGAGGGCGACAAGGTGCGCCTGTCGGCCAATGCCGATATCGCCGTGACGCTGGAGGAGGAGCAATCCGGCCGTCCGGTCGATCTCTGACCCGTTTCGGGGTGGCTTGCCTCCGGCCGCCCCGCTTTTCTTTCCGTTCAGGGGGCCCCGATGGAAAACTACGATCTCTATCTGAATTCGCGGAAGCCGGCGATCGGCCTCTACGTGCGTGCCGGTGCGGGCCTGCCCGACATCGCCGATGCGAAGGCCTGGATTTTCGATGGCACCGTGGAAAAAGACGCGCTACCGTCCGACGTGGTGAAAGCCATCGAGGCGAACGGTCACGCCTTCCGCGACATGGATTGAGCCGGCATTCCGCCGGCTTGCCGCCTTCCAGCCCTTGGCGAATGGATCCCGCATGGATGCAGTCCTTCCCTCCGTCCTCCCGCAGCCGGTCGCCGCGCGCCTGACAAAGGCGGCCATTTTCCTGGTCGTGACACTCCAACCCGGCCGCGAGGCCGAAAGCGCGGTGCGCAAGCTCTGCGCCGATCTCTCGGGTCTCCTGCGCGCCGTCGGCTTTCGCGATCTCGAAGGCGGGCTTTCCTGTGTGCTCGGCATCGGCTCGGATGCCTGGGACCGGCTGTTCGGTGCGCCGCGACCCAGGGATCTGCATCCTTTCCGCGAAATCCGCGGCAAGCACCATGCCGTCGCCACGCCCGGCGACCTGCTCTTCCATATCCGCGCCACGCGCACGGATCTCTGCTTCGAACTCGCCACCCACATCATGAGCCGGCTGGGCGGCTTCGTCGCCACCGAGGATGAGGTGCACGGCTTCAGCTATTTCGACGACCGCGACCTGATCGGCTTCGTCGACGGCACGGAAAACCCGGTCGACGGCGCGGCCGTCGCAGCGACGATCATCGGCGCGGAAGATCCGGACTTCGCGGGCGGCAGCTATGTCATCGTGCAGAAATACCTGCATGATCTTCCGGCCTGGAACCGGGTGCCGGTCGCCGAGCAGGAGAGGATCATCGGCCGCGAAAAGCTCTCCGACATCGAACTCGACGACGCGGCCAAGCCGAGCTACGCCCATAATGTCCTCACCTCCATCGAAGAGAACGGCGAGCCGCTGGAGATCCTGCGCGACAACATGGCTTTCGGCGATGTCGGCAAGGGCGAATTCGGAACCTACTTCATCGGTTATGCCCGCTCGCCGAACCGTATCGAGCGCATGCTGGACAACATGTTCATCGGCCTGCCGCCGGGCAATTACGACCGGCTGCTCGATTTCAGCCGGGCCGTGACGGGCACGCTGTTCTTCGTTCCCGCCGCGTCGTTCCTTGATGCGGTGGTGCCCGATGCCGGGCCCGCGCCTGCCGCGGCGGCGCCCCCGGCAACGGAACCAACGCCACCGCGCCGCGACGGATCGCTCGGCATCGGCTCTCTCAGGAAAGGGGTCTCCCATGAATAACCTGCACCGTGAACTCGCGCCCATTTCCGAGGCGGCCTGGGATGAAATCGAGGAGGAGGCGACCCGCACGCTGAAGCGTCATCTCGCCGCCCGGCGCGTCGTCGATATGGTCGGGCCGTCTGGACTTGGCCTGTCTGCGGTCGGCACGGGACATGTCGAGCCCATCACACCGCCGGGCGAAGGCATCCAGTCCTTGCGACGCGAGGTGAAGGCCCTGGTCGAGCTTCGGGTACCCTTCCAGCTTTCACGCAGTGCCATCGACGATGTGGAGCGTGGCGCGCTGGACAGCGACTGGAGCCCCGTCAAGGAGGCCATGCGCAAGGTCGCTTTTGCAGAGGATCGCGCCGTGTTCGACGGCTATGCCGCTGCCGGCATAGAGGGGATTCGCGCGGCTGCGAGCAATCCGGCCGTGCCGCTGCCGCCGGGCGTAAAGCGCTATTCGGATGCCGTGGCACGGGCGGTCGGCCAGCTTCGGCTTGCGGGCGTGGAGGGCCCCTATGCGCTGGTTCTCGGCGCGGACGCCTATATGGCGGCGAGCGGCGGCAGCGACGACGGCTATCCGGTCTTCCACCATATTGAGCGGGTCGTCGATGGGGGCATCATCTGGGCGCCGGCCATCGAGGGTGGGCTTGTCCTCTCCCTGCGCGGCGGTGATTTCGAACTGACCGTCGGGCAGGATTTTTCCATCGGCTATCTCGGTCATTCCGCCACCACCGTCGACCTCTACGTGCAGGAGAGCTTTACGTTCCGCACGCTGACGACGGAAGCGGCCGTGGCGCTTTCGCCGGAGTGACAGGTCTCCAGGAGGCCGGCATGGCAGGAAAGGCCGACATCACGTCGTCATCGTCGGCCGGCGGGTTCGGTGGAGGCGGCGCGTCATCCCGATCCCGACGGTAAGAAGACGAGCCACGATGGCAGCCGATGGGGCTGCCGGAAGTTGGTCGGGGCGGTCAGTCGTTTGCCAGCAGCGTTGAGGGGCTCAGCCAGAATGGCGGCAGACTGAGCGGAATGTTGGACAGCAGCAGGATGTTATCGCGCACGTCGATGCCGAGTTGCGATTTGACGTAGGTCTTGCGGGCTTCAAAACGGGCCGCGATCTGCGGATACGCGGTTGTAAGTTCCGCGCGCAGGCCGGGATCGGCGAAGGTCACGGCGTCCTCGCAGTTCAGGCTCCAGCCGTTCGGCATCGGGACTGGAATGATGTCGACCTGGAAGGGCATGCCGGAGGCGATCTTTTCGGTCGATCCCGGGCGGATCGGCGAATGCAGCCACTCGTCGTGGCCGGTGAGATGGCCGGGATTGAGCGCGGATTTCAGGTTGCCACGGGCGAGCGTCGACACGACCGCCTCATGAATGGCACCGCCCTCGATGCCGATATCCGCGGTCTCGTACCAAGCCATCAGACCGGCGAAATAGGCCTTGGCGACGGCAAGGAAGCGATCGTCATGGTCGGTCAGCAGGCCGGCGCGCGCGGTCAGTCCGCCCCAAAAGCGACGGCGGTCGTGACTCCGTCACCGCGGCCGGGGACCCGGCCCGTCGGGCTGCGCAGCCCGATGACCGGGCCGGAGGCATCATTGGTGGCGAACATCGGATGGCAGTTCATCGCTTCGCCGGCATAGCCCATGCGGGCGGCGGCGGTCAGTTCGCTGTCACCGAGGGTGAAGCCGGACACGATCCGCCACACGGCTGCCGAAGCGCGCGTCGCGGCCCATTCGGCCTCTGCGATTTGGTCCACGTCGACCACGGCGCGCAGGCCGTTTTCCGGGTGCATCAGAACCGCTGTGGCATCCGTGAGGGAGCCGGCGGTGCCGATCACATGGGCGATGCAATCGACAATATAGGCTGGAACGAAGAAGCTCGGCTTGACGAGGTCCCATTCGGCAGTCTCGAAATATTTCCAGCCGGCAAGACCGATGCTGTCGCCGGGCCTGATCCCGGCTTCGGCGAGAACCGCGGCCAGGTTCGGCTTTTCGCTGCGGTCCTGGCCCATCAGGCTCAGCGACTGGCACAGCATGGTCTCCAGATCGGGAAGCGGCGATATCGCCGTATAGCCCTGGTTTTCATTGCCTGTCACGACGATCTTGCGGTCGTTTGGCCCGAGCAACAGCAAGGCTTCCTCGAAACGCGGCTCGAAGCCGGTGAGAAAACACATGTTGGCGAAATGCTCGCGGTCGGCATAGACCACCATCCAATCGGCACCCGATCGCTCCAGCGCGGTTTTGCAGCGCGCGACATAGGTGGCGACAGGGATCGCGGGACGCTCGAGCGGGATGCCGAAATCGGGAATGGTCACGGGTTTCAAGGTAATCGTCATAATTCACTCTTCCATCTTTGCTTGCATTCGGAGATGCGACCGGGCCTTCCGGCCCCCCGCCGCCGCTTCATATGTCTGGTGGCAGAAAGCCGATGGCTTCCGGTTTGACGGCGCAACGGAGGACGGCGCCGGGACGGATGTCGACTGCGGAGTGCATGGGAACCTGCAGGGTCAGTTCCTGGCCGTCGGTGGTGGTGACGGTCAGCTTTTCGGCCGAACCGACGAAGGAAATGTCGACGACGGTGGCGTCGAAACGGATGGTCGCGGCGGCGTCCGTGTCTCCGACGGCGATGTCCTCGGGTCTGACCCATCCGATGACCTCGCCCTCCTTGCCATGGACGGCAGGATTGAAACGTGGCGGACGTGAACACATGTTTCCGAAAAAAGTAAGCGTCCCATCTGCCGACGCGTGGCGGGTCTTGAAGATGTTGTTGCCGCCGAGGAAGCCCGCGACGAACAGCGATTGGGGATTGGCGTAGATCTCGCGCGGCGCGCCGATCTGGACGATCCGCCCGGCATGAAAGACCGCGATGCGGTCCGACATGGCGTAGGCTTCCTCCTGGTCGTGGGTGACGAAGATGAAGGTGACGCCGGTTTCCTGATGCAGGCGTTTCAGCTCGCGCTGCATGCTTTCCCTGAGATTGCGGTCGAGTGCCGATAGTGGTTCGTCGAGCAGCAGGATGCGCGGTCCGTAGGCAAGCGCCCTTGCGATGGCCACCCGCTGTTGCTGGCCGCCGGAAAGCTGCTTCGGCTTGCGTGACGCGTAGTCGGTGAGGTCGACGAGGCGGAGCATTTCCTCCACCTTCGCCGCGATGCGCGCCTTGTCCCATTTCCGGACCTTCAGGGGAAAGGCGATGTTCTCAGCGACGCTCAGGTGGGGAAAGAGCGCATAGCCCTGAAACACCAGGCCGAAATCGCGGTCCTCGGGATCCATGAACGTGACGTCCTGCCCATCGACCACGATACCGCCTTCATCCGGCCTGGTGAAGCCGGCGATCGACATCAAAAGGGTTGTCTTGCCCGACCCGGAGGGACCGAGAAGGGTCACGAACTCGCCCGCCTGGACCGTCAGGTCGACGCCGTCGAGAGCGACGGCGCTGCCATAGGTCTTGCGCAGCATTCTGATGTCGAGAAACGCCATGTCAGCCCGGATCCCTTGCGAGCGGGCCGGTCGAGCAATGAATGCCGCCGCCACCAAGTTCGACGCATTCGTAGTCGATCGTGAGCACCTCGATACCGGCCTTGTCGAGGCGCTCGGCCAGGCGTGGGGTCCGTGTCTCGTGCATGATGACCCGGCCGGGCGCGATTGCCAGGCAGTTGAGCGAGAAGGCGTTGTCCTCGGGCGGAAGCTCGATCAGCCTCATGCCGCGCTTGTTCAGGTATTCGATGAAGAAGTATGGCAGTTCGTTGATGTTGATGATCGCGGTCTCGTGGTCGATCATGTTGAACGAGCCGTCGATATGGATGCGGTAGCCCGGCATCGGCAGCTTGATCAGCTCGATGCCGAGGCCGTTCAGGATGCGCTCGACCTGGCGGACACCTTCCTCGTTGCAGGCGACCGACAGCGCGCAGACGGCCGTCTTGTCGTCGATCAGGGCAAAGCCGCCGCCTTCGAACACGCCTTCGCCGTGGACGGTCCCGAGGATAGGGCAACCGACCTTCGCGAGTGCCTGGGTGACCGGCAGTTCTTCGCCGCGACGCACCTTGCGGGCGAGGCGGGTGACGATGGCGCCGCCTTTCACGCTGATGACGCTGTCGCGGCAATAGATCTGCTTCATGGCGCCGGGGGCCGCTTTGTCGACGAGGATCACATCGACCCCTTCGGAGCGCAGGAGTGCGGTGAAGCGATCATGGGCGGCCTGCATGGCGGGCAGGTCGGGCAGGGTCTTGCCCATCCAGTACCAGCCCTTTTCCGGATCGCCGAAGCCGCCCGTCTCGAGCATCGGCTTGTTCTCGACGATGTTCACTTCGTCCCCCGGACGATGCATGAGAACGGCGCGCAGCTTGCCGACGTCGTTGGAGCAACCCCAGGGGCGGCCCCATACACTGGTCTGTTCGGCCGGATCGGCGAAGCCGGGCGTCGGCACAGAACCGAAGGTCTGGAAGAACTTTGCTTCCTTGTATTCGTGTTCGCTCATGGAGGGTGTGTGGGCAGTCATGTCGTCATTGTCCTTTCTGGGTTGAGATGGATTTGGCGGTTCAGGACCGGTTGGGTGTGCGGCCGTCCCAGACCAGCATGCGGATGAGAAGGCCGACGATGGTGACGAGCAGCATGACGGCGGCGATCGCGGCGAGTGCGGGATCGACGGAATCGGCGATACTGGTCCAGATCTTGCGCGGCAGCGTCACGATCCTTCGGCTGGTGATGAAGAGGGTGACGGTGATCTCGTCCCAGGAGGTGATGAAGGCGAGAACAGCGCCGGCTGCGACGCCCGGCAAGATGTTCGGCAGGATCACCTTGGCGAACACCGTCGGCGGACGAGCGCCGAGCGAACGGGCGGCCTGGACGAGGCGAGGATCGAGATTGGCGAGCGAGGCGCCGATGGCGAGCACGGCGAGCGGCATCGACAGGATCATGTGCACCAGGGTCACGCCGATCCAAGTATCGAGCAGGTTGAAACGCGACCACAGCCGGACCATGCCCACGGCATAGATGATCGGCGGCACGATCAGCGGGGAGAGCAGGATCAGCCGCATCGCCGTCGGCCAGCGCCCGGCATGGACCCAGGCTCCGATGGCGAAGGCGGCCGCAAGCGCCGTGGCGAGCAGACTGGAGGCGATGGCGATGCCGATACTGGTGATCATGCTGGGCAGCCAGCCGGCGCGCCAGTTGAGGAGCGAGGCGAAATGCTGCAGCGAAAGCGACTGGTCCGGCAGCGACAGATATTCCCTGTCGGTCAGCGAGACGGGGATTACCACGAGGATCGGCAGGAACAGGAAGGCAAGCAGCAGCCAGGCGGAGATGCGGGGCAGCAGGCGTTGCAGGAGGATCCATCCGGGCATCATTTCTGCGATCCCCCGAAGGCGCTGCGGAAGGCGGGATGGCGCATCGCAAGGGCGACGAGACCAGCCACGACCAGAAGCATCGATGTGGAAAGGGCGGTCGCCACGCCCCAGCGAAGGGTGCCGGAGATCTGCACCGATATGTATTCGGCGATCATCAGCACACGTCCGGCGCCGAGGATGGCGGGCGTCACCAGGAAGCCAAAGGAGAAGATGACGATGAAGAGCGTGGTGATGGCCAGGCCCGGCATGGAGAGTGGCAGCCAGACACGCCAGAAGATGGTGAAGGGGCGCGCACCGAGCGAACGGGCGGCCTGGATGATGCGGCCGTCGATGTCGGTCAGGTTTGCGTAGAGCAGCAGGATGGCAAACGGCATCATGTAATGCACCATGCCGATGATCACGCCGAGCTGGTTGTAGATGAGTTCCAGCGGCTCGCTGATCAGGCCCGCCTCGCCGAGGGCGGAGTTGAGCACACCGTTGCGCCTGAGGATCGTGATCCAGGAAAAGGCCCTGACCAGCACCGAGATCCAGAAGGGCAGCATCACCAAGAACATGGCGAAGCGGCGCACGCCGGGGCGCATCTGCACCAGCGCGAAGGCGACGATGTAGCTGAAGACGATCGTCAGCACCGTCGTCATCGCCGAGACGACGAGCGTCGTTCTCACCACGCGGCCGATGGCCGCATTCTGGAAGAGCGCTATGTAGTTGCCCAGGCCGAAGCTCGGTTCCGTGACGCTCAGCGCAAGGACCTGCAGGATCGGGAGGACGTAGAAACAGATTGCCAAGGCACCCGCAGGTACCGTCAGGGCAATGGCCCAACGCTGGAAATTGGTCACGACGATCACCGTCTACCGGCAGCCACCGGCCAGGAAAGGCCGGCGGCTGCGTTGGAGGTTAGCGGGAAATGAAGTCGAGGAAGCGGTTCTGCAGCTCGGCTTCGTTCTCTGCGTAGTATTCGGCCATCACGCGCAGGCCGGTCTTGGCGTTTTCCGGCGCGAGTGGATAGACGGCCTTGTCTTCCTCGGTCATCATATCGAGCGCCTTGGGGTTCGACGGACCGTTGCCCATCAGGCGCAGAAGCACGATCTGGCCTTCCGGCCGAAGCGAGGAATTGATGAAGTCATAGACCTTCTTGCCGGCCGGATTGCCCTTCGGCACTGACCAGGCGGAGGAGAACAACAGGTTCTCGTTCCAGGTCCAGGTGAGGTTCGTGTTTTCCTTGCGCAGAAGATCGGCCCGGGTGTGCCAGATGTTGCCCATCACCACTTCGCCGTCGCGGAAGAGCTGCTGGCTTTGCGCGCCGGATTCCCAGAAGATGATTTCAGGCAGGAGCGGCTCCAGTTTCTTGAAGGCGCGGTCGACATCGAGCGGATACATTTCCTCGGGCTTGACGCCATCGGCGAGCAGGACTGATTCCAGCTGGCCCTGGATCCATTTGCACATCGTGCGCTTGCCGGGAAACTTGACGGTGTCGAAGAAATCCGCCCAGCCCGCCGGTGTCTGACTGCCGGTCTTCTTGGCATCATAGGCGAGCACATTGGCGAAGGTATAGTTGCAGATGCCGAATTCGGCGGCCATGCCGTCGCCGACCAGCGACTTGTCGACGATCGAATAGTCGATCGGTTCGACGAAGCCGCCGGCACCGAGCGTTGCTGCGTCCACCATGCCGCCGTCGGTGGCGTCCCAGGTGACGTTCTTGGATTCGACCATTGCGCGGATCGCACCGGTGGAGGGACCGGCGCCATCTATGACGACCTCGATGCCGCTCTTTTCCTTGAACGGGTCGCCATAGGCCTTCTGGAAGGCTTCGAGCGCTGCGCCGCCCCAATTGCAGACGACGATTTCAGAAGTTTCCGCGGCCGCACGGCCGGGCTTGAATGTTGCGGCGAGGCCGAGGCCCGCCAAAGCGGTCATGAATGCACGGCGGTCGATCTTGCCGGACGTGAACTTGTCCAGGGCGATCATGGCTGAGTCTTGGCTGAAGCGATTTACCGACATTAGAGTATTCCCCTTTTGATTGTTCGATCGGTCACTGCTTCTCCTCCCGGCGGCCGGAATTGCTCCCGGGCGTCAATTTCCAATGTCGCCTTAGCCTCCTCGCTTTGATGGCGGACACACCGATTTGCGAACCACCAGCTCGACTGCGATGCGCTGGATGGCCGTTTCGGATTTTTCTCCCCGGATCAGGCCGAGGAGCATGTTGATGCCGCGCCGACCGAAGTCCTCCGGCGACTGCCTGACGGTGGTCAGCGGAGGATCGAGCAGTTCGGCGTGCAAAATGTCATCGAAGCTGACGAGCGACACATCGTCAGGAATGCGGATACCGCGCTGGCGGGCGAGCTTGATCGCGCCGATGGCGAGCATGTCGGCAAAGGCGAAGACGGCGGTCGGCGGATCGGCCATGCCCATGAGCGCGTCGAAAGCCTCGGAGCCTGCGCTCTCGTCGTAGGAGACCTTGAAAACCAGGGCGGGATCGACCTCGATGCCGGCCGCCTCCATGGTTTCGTGGTATCCGGCCAGCCGCTCGATGGTGCTGAGCAGCCCCTCCGGGCCGGCGATGACGGCGATGCGGCGATGACCAGCCGCGATCAGATGCTCGATCGCAAGCCTGGCGCCACGCACGTTCTCGGCAAACAGGCGGGGCGCCCGCGCGCCGGGCACGTCCTCGTCGATCAGCACCACGTTGCCGCTCTGGTTGATCTTGCGGACCAGCGGCCCTTCGTCCGAATGGTTGGTCATCAGCAACACACCATCGACCTGGCGATCATCGATGCGCGCAAGGAAGGCAATCTCGTTGTCGACGATGTTGCGGCTGTTGAACATCAGCAGGCTGTAACCATTGGCCGCCGCTTCCGCCTCGGAGGCGCTGGCGATCGCCGCAAACAGCGGATAGGCGATGTCGGACGTGATGAAACCAAGCGTCTCGCTCTTGCCGTGGGTGAGCCGGCGGGCAAGTGCGTTGGGGCGATAGCTTAGATTCTTGACCGTCTGCTCGATGCGCTTGGCGGTCGGTTCCGGCAGGGAGATCCGGCCATTCAGATGACGCGAGACGGTGCTGACCGACACGCCGGCAGCAGTCGCGACATCTCGAATTGTTATTTTTCTCGTCGTCATCAGGAAATATCCCAAGCTGAAAACTCTACAAAACCGGTTTACTAAACCGGTTGCGTAAACGGCGAAATGGTTGACCGTTGGGAGGTCCGATGATGGCGAAAATCGCCTCCAGGTCGCGGCCGATGCCATCACGGGCGTATCTCCGGTGATTGGAAGTAGTGCCCGTTCTCTTCGCGCAGATCGTTCTGATCGAGATCGATGCTGCCGACATGCGCGGTCATCAGGTCCGCAGCCGTTGAGAAATCGCCGCTGCGGATGGAAGCGACGATGCCGCGATGCTCTTTGAGGATCGCCTCGACATGATCGGGGCGCAGGCCGACGAGAAACTGCACGCGGATCATATCGGCGACGATGTGCTGGCAGGCGGTCCATGCCCTCGCCATGCCGAAGGCGGACATGAGCGTGGAGTGAAACTCCATGTCGGCGCGGTGCAGAGCCACCATGTCGTTGTCGTCGCGTGCGCGCTCCTGTCGCCGGATCAGCATGTCGAGTTCGTCGAGAACGGTGATCGGCGGAATCGTCCGGGATCGCGCGATCACCGCGCTTTCCAGTGTCGAACGAATGAACGTGGCCTCGTTCACCCGAGCCATATCGATGAGCGAAACGCGCGTTCCCTTCTGCGGGGAAATCTCGATCAGACCCTCTTCGAACAAGCGGGCGAAGGCTTCCCGCACGGGTGTGCGGCTAATGCCGAGTGCCTGCGCGACGTCGGTCTCGGACAGTCCCTCACCGGGCTTGATGCGGGTGGTCACGATCGCCTCGCGCAACTCGACAAGCGTCTTCGCCGAAATCGTGTTCCGGCGTTGGGTGGTGTCGCTACTGGCAAGGGAACTGAGTTTGAGCATGGGCTGTATACTGGCATTCAGGTGAGAGGAGTCAATGTTATTCTTGAGCATGGCAGCGGGGCCGGTCGGATCGTTACGGCCGGACGAGCTGGGGTGGCGGCGTCCCGCTGGCCAGGGCGACGAGGCAGAGAGCGAGTGATTGCGCGCCACCTTCAGGCGTGGGGATACCGGCAATGTGCGGCGTTATGCGGATCCTTGGATGCCGCCAGAAGACATGATCCGAAGGCAGCGGCTCCTGTTCGAAAACGTCCAGCCATGCGCACCCGACCTGCCCGCTGGCAAGCGCCTGCAGAAGATCGCCCTGATCCAGGTGGCCGCCGCGCCCGAGATTGACGACATAGGCGCCACGGGCCAGTGTTGAGAAAAGCGGCGCGGACAAGATGCCGGTGGTTTCAGCTGTCAGCGGCAACAGATTGACGAGGAGGTCGGCACCGTCGGCCGCTTGTGCCAGTCGATCGAAGCCTGAGACAACCTCGATGCCGGGACAGGACGCATCGGCTCTCGTCCAGCCGCGAACGTCGAAGCCGAGTAACGCAAGACCGGTCGCCACCCGGCGACCGATCGGTCCGAGGCCCAGCACGGTCACCTTGAGTTCCTCCCGCCGCCGCCGCGGCGCATCAGCGCCACGCCAATGCCCGACCTGCTGATCCTCATGACGCGTCATGTCGTCCATCAGTTTCGCAAAGGTGACGTGCGCGACGTAGTCCAGAATCTGCCCTGCCTGTTCTTCATCCACCAGGCGGGCGATCGGCACGTTGCCGGGAATCCGCGAGTCGGCCAAAAGATGGTCGGCGCCGGCTCCGAAACAGAAGACGAGCGACAGGCTCTTCGGCAGTGGGCCGAATTCCTCCGGCAGCCGCCAGGCAAGAAGCACGTCATAGTCGCCGTCGTTCGGCATTTGCGGCCAACGATAGGTTATGGCGCCGGGGTGGCGTGCCCGCAACGCGGCATCGAAGACATCGTTGCAGGCAAGGGGATCGGTCAGGAGAATACGCATGGCGGGCATCCGCTCAGGCGGCGATCGGCACCAGCCGGCGAAGGGCCAGCCATTCCAGTTCTGCGGCACCATCCGGGTCGGCGTCGTACTGTGCGGCGGTCTTGTCCTGCACCTCCTTGGGTGGAAGCACGAGCTTCTGCCCGCTCGCCTGGGCGGCGAGCTGAATGCGGCAGGCCTGTTCGAGATTGTACATCAGCGAGAAGGCCTCGCCGATGGTGCGACCGACGGTCAGCAAACCGTGATTGCGCAGGATCATGGCGCGCTTGTCACCAAGATCGGCAACGAGGCGGACCTGTTCCTCCTTGTCGAGGGCGATACCCTCGAATGAATGGTAGGCAAGCTGGCCGTGGAAGAGCAGCGCTGTCTGGTTGAGCGGCAGCAGGCCCTCTTCGAGGCAACTCACCGCGACACCGGCCGGCGTATGCGTGTGCACGACGCAGGCGGCATCAGGTCGGGCGGCGTGGACAGCCGTGTGTATGACGATGCCGGCCGTGTTGATCGGCACCTGGGGACCGCGAACCAGATTTCCATCGTGATCGATCACGGCCAGCGATTCCGGTGTCACTTCGCGAAAGAGATCCCCGTAGCGGTTGATCAACAACTTGTCCGGCTCAGCTGGCAGACGCGCCGATACATGCGTGTGGATAATGTCGTCCATGCCGAAATAGGCGATCAGCCGATAGACGGCGGCCAGATCCTCGCGGGTGGTATATTCGGAAATGCTGATCTCTGCGTTCACATCCAACCCCCTTTGACGGCTAGCATACTTGTATACAAGATGGGCTGTGCGTCAATCGAATTCTGATGCGGATTTACGGCGCCGCATTCTTCTGCATGCCGTTCGAGGAGGATGGTGGGCCGAAGCGGCCGGACGCCGTTTGTTTTAGCAATTTGTCCAGCGTGCAGGTGGGCGCCGGTTACAATTTGCTCGACGCGAAAAGTATTCTAAGTGCTCGCTCGCTCAACGATGTGGAAGCCGGTGTCGACCGTCACTTGCTGCCGCGTGTTGCCGTTCGCTCGCTCGATGATCAGCGACATCGCATTTTGTCCCATCTCGTAGGCGTGAGGATGGACACTGGTGATGCCCGGGGTGATCTCCGAGGCTATTTCATAGTCGCCCCATCCCGCCACGGCCAGCCGTTCCGGGACTTTCCAGCCTCGCCTTCCGCATTCGAAAAGGACGCCGGCGGCCACGATATCCGTCGGGCAGATGATCGCGTCGAGTTCCGGGTCGATGCTGCAAAGGCCGTCCAGGGCTTGCGGACCTGCTCCGAAACCGTGAGCCTGATCGATCAGAAAGATCCGGTGGCTGCTGAGGCCAGCCTGCTCGACGCATTGTATGAAGGCAGGCAGCCGTTCGGTGAAGCGGTGCGAGACATCGCCTTCGTATCCGACGAAACCGATCCTGGTATAGCCTTGTACGATAAGAAGTTCGACGATGGCGCGGGTTGCATCGATCGTGGAGTATCCAACAGCCATGTCAAACGGGTTCCGGTGCACCCAGGCTTCGACAACCGGCACACCTGTCTTTTTCAGCAGGGTTCGCGCGCTGTCCTCGTGTTCATCGCCGACCAGCGCGATACCTGCAACGCGGAGTCCGATGAGAGTGCGGATTGCCGCAGCCTCCTGTTCCAAACTGTCCGCCAGCTTCAAGATGAGCTGGTACCCGTTGTCGGCGACGTGCTCCTGCATGCCGCGGACATAATTGTAGAAGCTCGAATTCTTGATCGAGGGGATGACGGCGCCTATGACGCGGCTCTGGCCTGACGCCAGGTTGCCGGCGGCGTGGTTCGGGACGTAGCCCAGTTCGGCAGCAATCTGCAGCACGCGCTCGCGTGTTTCCTCGTGAACCCGCTGCGGATAGCGGAAGCTGTTTGAAACCGTCATCGGCGATACACCGGCCGCCACCGCGACCGATTGCATGGTGACTGTTCCATCTGGACGAAGCTTCGTCATGCTGCAAACCCTAGTCGATTTTACGGCGCGCTGATTACTGAATACGCAGTGCTTCAAATGTCGCCGAAGAGAGAAAAGCAATCCTTGACAGGAAATGCTTGCAGAATATTGTAGCGCTACAAATTGAATTTGAACATGTCGTCAACGGCCTTGTTTACGGATAAAGACGTAGGAACTTTTCATGACAGTAGTCGGAGCCCGGCTCAACAAGGGACTGGTGCTGACTGGAATCCATAAATCCTATGGCAAGGTCGCGGCTGTCAAGAATTTGGACTTGCATGTCGATGACGGCGAACTCGTCGCATTGCTCGGCCCGTCCGGCTGCGGCAAGACGACGACGCTGCGCATGGTGGCAGGGTTCGAGACCCCGGATGCCGGAACGATTGAGATCGACGGCGAGGAAATCTCGGCACTGCCGCCGCACAAGCGTCGTCTTGGCATGGTCTTTCAGAACTACAGCCTTTTCCCGCACCGGACGGTTGCCGAAAACATCGGTTTCGGCCTGCGCATGGCCGGGATGGCGAAATCCGCCCGTGATGGGAAGATCAATGAGATGCTGGACCTCGTACAGCTGCAAGGCAGGGGTGATGTCTACCCGTCAAAGCTCTCGGGCGGCCAGCAGCAGCGTGTCGCGCTGGCGCGTTCGCTTGTCGTCAATCCCAAGGTCCTGCTGCTTGACGAGCCGCTGGGTGCGCTCGACAAGTCGTTGCGTGAGAGCATGCAGTTCGAAATCCGCGGCATGCAGCGGCGCCTCGGCATCACAGCTCTTCTCGTGACACATGACCAGGAAGAGGCCATGTCGATGGCCGACAAGGTCGCCGTCATGAACGGTGGGCGAATCCTCCAGATCGGCGCTCCGGCAGATATCTACGATCGGCCGAAAAGCCGCTTCGTGGCGGAGTTTCTCGGAGCCTCGAACATATATGAAGGCCATGTCAGCGATGACGGCGGAAGCCTCGTTACGCCCGGTCCGCAGGGGCCTGTAAGGCTGCATCTGCCCGAAGCGCAGAAGGCCGGTCAGTCTCTGCTTCTCTCGGTTCGCCCGGAGCGCATGGTGCTGACGCCCGGCGAGGCATCGGCCGGCCTTGCCGCGCGTGTCGTCGGCGCGGTGTTTCGCGGAAATTATGCTGCCTACCAGGTCGAGGTGCCGGCACTCGGTCGGGAACTCTTCGTTTATCGGCAAGCCGACGGACCGCTCGGCTCCACCACCTATCATCTCGGCCAGGTCGTGACGCTCGACTGGGCGGCGCGGGACGGCGTCATCGTGAGCGCGGAGTAAATTGGAAGTGACGATCATGCAGAAAAGCGGTGCGCGCATCGGGATCGACGTCGGCGGGACGTTTACCGATTTTGTCCTGTCCAACCCGAATGACGGCAGCCTGACCTATTACAAGGAGCCGTCGACGCCGGACGAGCCGTCCCGTGCGCTGATCGAAGGCCTGCAGTCGCTTCTGAAGAACGCGGGCATGAAGCCCAGTGATGTCGGCACTTTGATGCACGGTACGACGATCGGGCTCAACGCGATCATTCAGCGCCGGGGGGCCACCATCGCACTCGTGGTCAGCAAGGGTTATCGCGATATTCTCGAAATCGCCCGTAGCCGCATGCCGTCTTCCTTCGATTTTCATGCCAGTAAGGAAGAGCCGCTCGTTCCTCGCCTGCGGATCCTGGAGATTGATGCCCGTCTTTCTGCGTCTGGCGCGGTCAGCAAGGCCGCCGATGATGCCGAGCTTGATCGCGTTGCTGCCGAACTGAAGGCGCTTGGCGTGGATGCAGCCGCTCTCGTTCTGATCAACGGCTACACGAAGCCTTCGGTCGAAATCGACATGGCCCAAAAGCTTTCCGCGAAGGCAGGCGGTCTCTCCATCACGTCCGCTGCAGCGATCTGGCCGGAAATCCGGGAATACGAGCGTACGCTGGTCGCCTGCCTCAATGCCTATATCCAGCCGCTGATGCAGCGTTATTTCGCCGGCCTTAAAAAAGGGCTGGAGCGGGATGGCGTCGTGGCGCCGATCCTGGTCACGGCGTCGAACGGCGGTTCGCTCAGCCTTGTTTCGGCCCACGAACGGCCGGTCGAAACCATTCTCTCCGGCCCGGCCTCCGGCGTCATGGCGGCGGCGCGTCTGGCGGAGGCCGCGGACGTGAAGTCTATCATCACCTTCGATATGGGCGGCACGTCTTCAGATATCGCGGTGGCTCAGGCAGGCTCCGCGGAACTCGCGACCCGGACCGATATCGGTGGCCTGCCATTGGTCCTGCCGGTCGTCGATGTCTCGGCCATCGGCGCCGGTGGCGGCTCCATCGTCTGGGTCGACGCGCACGGCCTGCTCAAGGTCGGTCCGCAAAGCGCCGGTGCCATGCCGGGCCCCGTTTCGTACGGTCGTGGCGGCAAGGAGCCGGCAGTTACCGATTGCTATCTGGCGCTCGGTTACATCGACCCGGCCGGCTTCCTCGGTGGCCGCATGAAGCTCGACGTTGACGCGGCACGCAAGGCACTGGCCGAAGTGGGTGCGCGGATCGGCCTGACCGGCGACGATGGTGCAGCACTGGCCGCCGAAGGTGCGCTTGCCGTTACCACCGCAGGCATGGCGACAGAGCTCTATAAGACGCTGGCCTCTCGCGGTCTCGATCCAGCGGCTTTCGCGCTGGTTCCGTTCGGCGGCGCTGGGCCGACGCATGCCAATCTTCTTGCCGCGGAAGCCGGTATCGGCCGGGTTGTCATCCCGCCGGCTGCCGGCACGTTCTGCGCTCTCGGCGCTGCCGCTGCCGATCTGCGTCGCGATTTCGTGCGCAGCATCCGCCGTTCCGTCGACGACAAGACTGCGGCGCTGATGCTGGATGTCATGAAGGAACTGGAAGACGAAGGCAGCGCGTGGCTCGACCGCGAAGGCGAGACGAGCCAGACCCGCCGTTTCGAGCGCGGCGCCGACATGCGTTACGCCGGCCAGGCCTATGAACTGCGTGTAAAGCTCGATGAGAATTGCCGCGACGCTGCATCGATTGCCGAAGCTTTCCATCTGGAACACGAACGCATATACGGCTTTCGCGATACGGATACGGACGTCGAGCTCGGCACCGTGCGCCTCGCCGTCGTCGGCGTTACGGAAAATATCAGCCAGCCGGAAATCGCGGCCGGCAGCGGTAAGCCTGCATGCAAAGGCGAGCGGCCAATCTTCCGTTCCGGCAAATGGGTTTCGGCCGGCGTTTATGACCGTAGCGCGCTTGGTGCCGGTGACCAGATCGCCGGTCCTGCGATCATCGAACAGGACGATACGACGACGGTGCTTCTGCCCGGCTGGTCGGCCCGCGCCGACGCCCTTGGTAACCTTCACCTCGAAAGAACTGTGCAATGAAGCTTGATCCCGTCACGCTCGCCATTCTCGGCAACAAGCTCGCCGCCGTCAGCGAGGAAATGTGCCTGACGCTGCAGCGCACCGGCCGCACGCTCTATGTCAAGGAAACGGCCGATTTCGCCTGCGCGCTTGCTGGTCTGGATGGCCGCTTCTTTGCCTATCCGCGCTCGATCGGTGTTTCCGGCTTCGTTGGTCTAGAATGCGGGCCGGCCATTGCGGCGGTCGGCACGCTCGAGCCGGGCGATGTCATCCTCACCAACGATCCCTATCGTTCGGAAGGTCTGGCGACCCATCTGCCTGACCTGCACATGATCGAGCCATATTTCCATAACGGCAAGATCGTCGCCTATGGCTGGTGCTTTGTGCATTGCTCGGATGTCGGCGGCCGTGTGCCGTCCAGCATCTCGCCGGTCAATACGGAAATCTTCCAGGAAGGCCTGCGCATTCCGCCGGTCAAGCTGATGAAGAAGGGGGAGATGAACCCCGACGTCGCGCTTTTCCTCAATGCCAACAGCCGCACGCCCGATGCCAATATGGGCGATATCCGCGCGATGCTCGCAGCCCTTGCAGCGGGCCGACGCCGGCTGGAACAGACGATTTCGCAGCATGGCGCCGAAACGGTTTCGGCTGCGGCCGTCGATCTGGTCGCCTATTCTGCCGAAAAGGCACGCACGGTGTTGAAGCGCGTTCCGGCTGGCACTTACAGCTTTGACGACTACCTCGACGACGATGCCGCAACCCGCCTGCCGGTTCGTGTCGCGCTTAGCGCGACTTTTGCCGATGGCGAGGTGCATCTCGATTTCACCGGCACCGACCCGCAGGTGTCCACCGCGATGAACATTCCTTCGCGTGGTCGCCCGCATGCCTGGCTGACGCTGCGCGTTCTGGCGCTGGTCAATACGCTTGATCCGACGACGCCGCTCAATGTCGGCATGCTGGCACCCGTGAAGATAACCGCCCCCGAGGGCAGCCTCGTCAATCCGCAGGAACCGGCGGCCGTCGGTGTCCGCCATGCAGCGGCGATCCGCGTCAACGACGTTCTGAACGGCGCCTTCGGCAAGGCTCTTCCGGATGTCATGCCGGCGGCATCTTCCGGTACGGTCATTCCGGTCGTGATGGCGGAGCCGGATGGCCATGGTGGTCGTCGCGTGCAGGTTATCGAGCCGATGATCGGCGGCACCGGCGCCCGCAAGGGCCGCGACGGCATCGATGGTCGCGACAGCGGGATCTCCAACCTCGCCAACAATCCGGTCGAGACGGTGGAAGCCGAGCTTGGCATCGAGATCACCACCTATGCGCTGCGTCCCAATTCAGGCGGTGCCGGCCAGTGGCGCGGCGGGTGTGGCATGGAACTGACGTTCCGGGTACTGACCGACGATAGCAACGTTCTCGGCCGCGGCCTCGAGCGGCTGCTGTTCCGCCCCTGGGGTTCGAATGGCGGAAGGCCCGGCATGCCGGGACAGCTCATTCTCAACCGAGGTACGGAGCGGGAAAAGCATCTCGGCAAGATCGACGTCCTGACTGTCAATTCAGGCGACACGGTCACCTTCCTGACGCCCGGCGCCGGCGGCTGGGGTCATCCCGCCGCCCGTGATCCGCAGGCGGTGCTGCAGGATGTCGCCAATGGGTTCGTGACCATCGAGGCCGCCGCCAGCGATTATGGTGTCGCGATCGTCGATGGCGTCGTGGATGCGGTCAAGACCGAAAGCCTGCGCAAGGGTATGGTGGCCAGCACCGTCGTGAATGGTCAGGGTGTCGAGCGTGAGCGCTGGGATCAGGCCTTTCCGGCCAGCGTGATGGACGGTCTCAACCGCTCGCTGGTGGCCCTTCCCGGTTCAGTGCGCCAGCGCCGCCGCCGTGAAATCTTCGATGCCGTGCTTGCGGAACTACCGGAAGGGTTTCCGCGCGTCGCGGCCACGCAGACCGCCGTTAACGCTGCGCGTCAGCGTCTTGAGGCCGCCGCCGGTAGCCTTTGATACGCATGACCCAAAAGCCCAACCACCTCGTTTCAGCTTTGGAGAACCGTGATGACCATAATCAAGAGAAGACATTTCCTCGGTGGTAGCGCCATGATCGGCGCCGGCCTCCTCGCCGGGGGCTTGCCGCGACTGGCGAATGCGCAGTCGGCCGAAATCACCGTGACGGCCTTTGGCGGCGTCTGGGAAGAGGCAGTCCGCACCTGTTTCGTAGCCCCCTTCGAAGCCAAGACGAAGGCGAAGGCAAACGTCTCCCTCGGCGGCCCCCCGCAGTGGCTGGCGCAGGTCGAGGCAAATCAGGCAAAGCCGCCGGTCGACGTGCTGATCATGACGCCGGACCTGGCGTTGACGGCTGCCAAGGCCGGTCTGGTGGAGGACTTTGCCGTCGACAAGATCCCGAACCTCTCCAAGATACCCACCGAGCTGACTGACAGCGTCATGGGCAAGGGCACGCTGTTCGACTACGGCGTCGGTGGCATCACCTTCCACAAGGAACGCGTCACGAACCCGCCGAAGTCGTTTGCGGAATTCGTCGATCGCGTCTCCAAGGGCGAGTTCGTTGCCTCCGTCCCGTCCATCTCTTATGCGGTCACCCCGATCATGCTGATCTGGGCCATGGCCAGGGCGCTCGGTGGCGGTGTCGACAATGTCGATCCGTTCTTCGAGGCCATGGCCAAGATGAAGGACAATCTGGTGTTCTGGGGCGGTCCGAATGACTTCTTCAACCACCTCTCGTCCGGCGAAGCTGACGTCGGCATCTATTTCGACGGCCGCACCTGGAACCACTATGACAGCGGGGCAACCTGGATCGACTTCATCAATCCGGAAGAGGGTGGTTCGCTGAACGGCGTCGCGGTGCAAAAGCCGAAGAATGCCAATCCGCTCGCCTGGGATTACATCAACGAAGTTCTCGACGCGCAGAACCAGACCAAATTCGCTGATATCATGAACTACGGCGTTACCAATACCGACGTTGTCTACAGCGACAAGCTGAAGCCGCGTATCACGCCGTGGCAGAACACCGCCTTCCCGCCCTATGAGCAGATCGCTCTGGTGCGCAACGAATGGGTCGATCGCTGGAACCGTGAAATCGGCCGCTAACCGACGATGGGCTGCCCTCTGAACGGGCAGCCCAAATCTCCCGCCAACGGATGCTTGCGATGAGCGATACCAGCCTGCAAAAGACATCGCCCGGCCGACGGATGCGACTGCTCGCGCCGCCCTTTCTGGCGTTGCCTGCGGTTCTCTTTCTCGTCGTGTTCTTTGTTATGCCGCTGATCGACAACGGCATGCGCAGCGTGATCTCGAATGATGGCGGCTTTACCCTGTCGCGTTATGTCTCGCTGCTGACCGATGGTTTCTACCTCTGGATTATTGCCCAGACGGTGCTCCTCTCCGCCGGCGTGACGATCATCTCGATCATTATCGGGTATCCGGTCGCTTACTTCCTCGTCCGCAAGGCGGGCCGCTTTTCGGGGCTGATCATCTTTCTGCTGATCGCACCGCTTCTGACCTCGATCATCATGCGGACCTTCGGTTGGCAGGTGCTCTTTGCCCGGCGCGGGCTGGTGAACAATCTTCTGGTTGACCAGCTCGGCATTCTCTCAGCGCCGCTGAGGCTCACCAATTCGCCCGAAATCGCGATCGCCGCGCTTGTGCACGTCCTTGTACCCTTCATGGTGCTGTCGATCGCGACGGTGCTTCAGGGCATTGATACGCGGTTGGAAGAGTCTGCAAAAATTCTCGGCGCCAACCGGCTGCGCACCTTTTTCGAAGTGACGCTGCCGCTGTCGCTCGATGGGATCGGCACCGGCGCGATCCTCGTCTTCATGATTGCGAATGGCAGCTTCGTGACGCTGGTCCTGCTTGGCGGCGGCATGCAGACACTGCCGCTGATGATCTACCAGCAGTTCAACACAACGCGCGATTTCGGCATGGCAAGCGCCATGAGCATGATCCTGCTGGTCATCGCTGTCTTCTGCCTGTTCCTGCAACTGCGCCTCGTGCGCCGCAAGGGAGCATGAACGATGAATCGCGACTGGATCAACCTCGGACTTGCCGCCTTTGTCGTCCTCTTCTTCGTCTTCATGCTGGCGCCGATCCTGATCGTCGTCCTCGTGTCCTTCACGTCCGCAGGCTATGTCTCTTTCCCGATTCCAGGCTGGTCGCTGAAATGGTTCGCCCATATCTTCGAATACCAGCCCTTCATCGATGCATTGATCGTCAGCATCGAGATCGCCATCGGGGCGACGATCCTGTCCTGCCTGATCGGCGTACCGGCCGCGATCTTTCTCGCGCGGTCGCGTAGCGCCTGGGCCAGTGGCGTGATGACCTTTCTCCTGTCACCGCTGTCGATGCCGATGATCGTCATCGGCTTTGCCTCGCTCTTCTTCCTGTCCTTGCTCGGCGTCGGTATTTCGTTCGCAGCTCTTTTGATCACCCACACCGTCGTTTGTCTTCCCTATATCGTGCGTACGGTTGCGGGCGTTTACGCGGGGATCCCGCGTTCCTATGAAGAGGCGGCGGCGATCCTCGGGGCAAATCCGATTCTCACGTTCTGGCACGTCACTCTGCCACTGATCAGACCGGGTATCATGGCGGGGTCGCTGTTTTCCTTCCTCACCTCGTTTGACAACCTGCCGATCAGCTATTTCTTCGGCAGCGCCAGCACCAACACGCTGCCGGTGGTGATGCTGAGCTATATGGAAAACCAGTTCGACCCGACGATAGCGGCCTTGAGCACGTTGCAGCTTCTTCTCGCCGTCATCGCGCTCCTGATCGTCGACCGCGTCTATGGCATCGACAAGATGACGGTAGCGGGGTGAGCATGCGCCTGCCGATCGACCATTTCGTCATTCTCGTGCCGGATCTTGAGGCGGCCGGGGCCGCGTTCGAGGCCGCGGGTTTCCATGTGACGCCGCAAACACGCCATAGCGCGGCTATGGGCACGGCCAATCGGTGCGTCATGCTTCAGGGCTCAAGTTATATCGAGATCATGGGTATTGTCGCCGAGACGCCTGCTAATGCGACATGGCGAAGACTGCTGGCGGAAGGAGCAGGCATCCGTGGCGTCGCCCTGCGCAGCATCGATGTCGATGCGTCGGCCAGCAAGCTTGCAGCGCTCGGCATCGCCGTAGAGCCCGTCCGGCATTTTTCCCGCATGACCGAATATGGCGAGTTGCGCTTCTCGATCGCTCGTATCGACCCCATCGCGACGCCCGGCCTGCAATGCCTTGTCTGCCAGCATCACACGGCCGATCTTCTCTGGCGTTCCGAAACCATGACGCATGCAAACGGTGCCAGGTCTCTGACATCCGTTATGCTGCCGCAGGCATCTTCGCTCTCCGCGTTCCCGATGGATGAAAGTGGGCACGGGATTGCCGTGGCAGCCGGCGCGGGAAAGCTCAGCTTTTCCGGCAGTCATGCGCAACATCATGACCTGCGCAGCGTCTGCGGCGTGGAGATCGAGGTTGTCGCCACATGACGTCTTGGCCTTCGGACAAACCATCCTCCCTCTGGATGGCGCTTTCGCGCGAAAAATTCGAGGCGCCTGCGTTGAGGAGCGAGACACGCGCGGATGTCGTCGTGATCGGTGGCGGCATTTCCGGGCTGTCGACGGCCCTTGAGCTTGCTCGACGGGGAAAAAAGGTCATCGTTCTGGAGGCGGTGCGGATCGGTTATGGCGCTTCGGGAAGAGCAAATGGCCAGGTCATTTCCGCGCTGACCCGGCATGGCCCGGACGCCATCAGAAAGATCTGGCGGGGGCAGAAGGGTGAGCGCTTCATACAGCTGGTGAAAGGTGCCGCCGATCAGCTTTATGACCTCGTCGAGCGCTACGAAATCGATTGCGACGCTCGCCGCAACGGCTGGCTACAGCCGGCGCATACACCGGGGCGGCTGAAACGCGTCGGCGGTCTTGCAGCACAATGGGCGGCGGCCGGTGCGCCGACGGGTGTCCTATCGGACGAGGAGATGCGCGCAAGGCTCGGCACTGACGCATACTGCGGCGGCTGGGAGAACCGCGGCGGTGGCCATATAAACCCCTACGCCTTTACCTGTGGCCTTGCTCGCGCTGCTGTTTCCGAAGGCGCCGTCGTCTACGAAAACAGCCCCGCGATACGGTTCGTGCGCGACGGAGTCGACTGGATCGTCGAGACCACCGGGGGCCGCGTGCATGCACCAAAGATCGTTCTGGCGACGGCCGCCTATAGCGGCGATCTCTGGCAGGAGCTGACACGGTCTGTCGTGCCGGTGACATCCTACCAGGCGGCGACGGATCCGCTCGGCGCGCTGGCGGATGAGATACTGCCGAACGACGAAGCCGCGTCTGACACGCGTATGGACCTGCGTTACTTCCGCAAGGACCGTGAAGGGCGGCTGGTTTCCGGGGGCGCGCTGACCATCCAGACTGGTGCCGCAAAGCGACTGCCGGCCATGGTGGGCAAGCGTTTGAAGGGGATGTTCCCATCCCTACCGGAAAATCCGATGACATCCTTCTGGGACGGCCGCATTGCGATGACGATCGACCGCCTGCCGCGTCTGCATCGGCGTGGTGACGGGATTTATGCCTGGATAGGCTGCAACGGGCGCGGCTTGGCGCTTGCCTGCGCCATGGGGCCGGTTCTGGCCGATGCCGTCGAGGGCGTGCCGGACGAGCAACTCGCCGTGATGCCATCCATGCCGCCGGGCGTGCCTTTTTATCCGGTCGTCTCCCGTTTCGCGCGTCTGATCCTGCCCTGGTACCGATTCAAGGACAGCCGCGAGATCTGAGCAGGCATGTGCTCCAGAAGCATCCCAGAATAAAGCAAGGTGAGGTTATGACGTTTTCACTTTCCGCACTCGACCGGAAAACCGGCATGTTCGGCATCGCGGTGGCGAGCTCCAGCATCGCCGTCGGCAATCGCTGTCCGTGGGCGCGGGCGGGAACCGGGGTGATCGCCACCCAGCATCGTACCGATATCCGCTGCGGACCGCTCGGGCTCGATTTGCTCGGCAAGGGGTTTTCGGCAAGCGAGACGGTCGACATCCTCGTCGCTGGCAGCGAACACCCCAATCTTCGACAGTTCGCCGCAGTCGACAGGGACGGTCGGACCGCATTCTTCAACGGTCCCGATATCTCTTCCATCGCCACCGCGCATCAGGGCGACGGTTGTGTCTCGGTCGGCAATTTCATGGCCAACGACCAGGTCACGCACGCGATGGTGCGGGGCTACGAGACCGCGGCCGGCATGGCATTCGTGGAACGGCTGCTCGCTTCGCTCGATGCCGGTGTCGCCGCCGGGGGCGAGACGCAGCCGGCCATGGCCGCCGCACTTCTTGTCGTCGACAAACACGCCTGGCCGCTGGTCGATCTGCGCGTCGATTTCGAACCCGAGCCCGCCACGAAGCTGCGCTCGCTGTGGCAAGCCTACGAGCCGATCGTCGACCGGTTCATTACGCAGGTGCTGGAGCCGGCGACCCTCAAGCCGCTGATCAATTCAGCGCTGCAGGTCTGACGAAGACAAACCGGCCGGCGGATCTGGAGGTCAAGGAAATGACCGTGACGCCGAAAGGGAGCGCGGCGCTCAGCCCATGCGCTCTGACGCATAGCTCCCCGGGCTGGGAGGGAACACGACCGTCCGGCTGCCGTTGATCAGAACGCGATGGTGGATATGTGCATGAACTGCGCGGGCGAGAACCTGGGCCTCCACGTCGCGCCCGAGCGATACGTAGTCTTCCGCGGACTGGGCATGTGTCACCCGCACCGTGTCCTGCTCGATGATCGGGCCTTCGTCGAGATCGGCCGTCACATAGTGCGCGGTCGCGCCGATGAGCTTCACACCGCGCTGATAGGCCTGCTTGTAGGGATTCGCGCCTTTGAAGGACGGCAGGAACGAGTGGTGGATGTTGATGATGCGGCCTGACATCCGCTGGCACATCTGATCGGACAGGACCTGCATGTAGCGCGCCAGCACGACGAGTTCCGTGCCGGTCGAGTCCACGATGTCCATGATTCTTGCTTCCGCCTGCGGCTTGTTCTCCTTCGTCACGGGAATATGGTGGAAGGGAATGTCCTGATTGACCACGACTTTCTGGTAATCGAGATGGTTGGAGATCACGCCGACGAGATCGATGGGCAGGGCACCGATCCGTGAACGATAGAGGAGATCGTTGAGGCAATGGCCGAAACGGGAAACCATCAGGAGCACCTTCATGCGCGTTTCCTGATTGTAAAGCTCCGTTTCCATCGAGAACCGGTCGGCAATCGACTTCAGTGCCTCCCGCAAATCCTCTTCCGTTTTTCCCTCCTCCGAAAGGAAGGAGATCCGCATGAAGAAACGGCCCGAGTTGAGATCGTCGAACTGTGAGCTGTCGACGATATTGCACGCCATATCCGCGAGGAAACCGGAAATTGCAGCGACGATGCCGCGCGTGGACGGGCAGGTGACAGTCAGGACGAAGGTCGTCAAATCGGATCTCCTCACGATGAGTGAAAAATCCCCGCGCCAGCCGGCGCGGGGAAAGCGACCACAAGGGTGTTACGGGAACTAGATATCGAGCGTTGTTGCGTGTTCCCAACTCGTGAATTGGGCACAATAGGTGTTCCACTCGCTCGTCTTCAGCTTGAGATAGGCGGCGGAAAACACGGTGCCGAGTGCGGCCTGCAACGCTTCGTCCTTTTCGTATTCGCGCAGAGCGTCGAGCAGGTTGAGCGGCAGCTTCGGTGCATTCGTCACCGTGTGGCCGTCACGATACATGTCTATGTCGTGGTGAGGCCCCGGATCGGCGTTGGAACGGAGGCCGGATAGGCCGGCAGCAATGATGATCGCCTGGAGAAGATAGGGGTTTACGGCCCCATCCGGCAGGCGCAGCTCGAAACGGCCGGGGCCGGGCACGCGCACCATATGCGTGCGGTTGTTACCGGTCCAGGTCACCGTGTTCGGCGCCCAGGTCGCGCCGGAAATCGTGCGTGGCGCGTTGATGCGTTTGTAGGAGTTGACGGTCGGATTGGTGATCGCCGCCAGCGCCGAGGCATGTTTCATGATACCGCCGAGGAAGGTCTTTCCGTTGGCCGACAGCCCGAATGGCATGGCCTTGTCGGCAAAGGCATTCACTTTGCCATCGAGATCCCAGACGGAAATATGAGCGTGGCATCCGTTGCCGGTCTTGCCCTGAAACGGCTTGGGCATGAACGTCGCGCGAAGGCCGTGCTTTTCGGCGACCGACTTCACCATGAACTTGAAGAAGGAATGTTTGTCGGCGGTCTGGAGAACGTCGTCATATTCCCAGTTCATCTCGAACTGGCCGTTCGCATCCTCGTGGTCGTTCTGATAGGGCTTCCAGCCGAGCTCCAGCATATAACCGCAGATCTCGGCGATGACGTCGTAGCGCCGCATCACCGCTTGCTGATCATAGCAGGGTTTTTCGGCGGTATCGAATTCGTCGGAAATCATCGATCCGTCGGGTGAAATCAGAAAGAACTCGGGTTCCACACCAGTCTTGACGCGAAGACCTTCCTCGGCGGCTTCCGCAACGAGCTTCTTGAGCACAACACGTGGCGCCTGCTCGACCGGCTCGCCGTCCATGACGCAGTCGGCGGCAACCCATGCAACGTCCTTCTTCCAGGGTAGCTGGATGACCGACGACGGATCCGGTACGGCAAAGAGATCGGGATGGGCGGGCGTCAGGTCGAGCCAGGTCGCAAAACCGGCGAAGCCCGCCCCCTCGTGTTGCATGTCGGCGATGGCTTCGGCCGGCACGAGCTTGGCCCGCTGGCTGCCGAAGAGGTCCGTGTAACTAATCATAAAAAATTTGACGCCGTTCTCCTTGGCGTAGCTTGCAAGGTCGAGTGTCACCGTGTTCCCCTTTTGGATTATCCAGACACTTTCATGAGGTGCCGCCGCCTGCCTTGGGAGGATCAGGCGGCGACGGTTAGAAACTGATCAGAACCCTCCCTTGCCCGGAATCCAGCTGGTACCGGCCAGCGGCACCTGAGCCATGGCGGACGCCTCGATCGTGAGGGCAACGAGATCTTCAGGTTCAAGGTTATGCAGGTGGTTCTTGCCGCAAGCGCGCGCGATCGTCTGCGCTTCCAGCGTCATCACCTTCAGGTAGTTGGCGAGGCGACGGCCGGCGAGAACCGGATCGAGCCGCTTCATCAATTCAGGATCCTGCGTCGTGATACCGGCAGGGTCCTTGCCTTCATGCCAGTCGTCATAGGCGCCAGCGGTTGTGCCCAGCTTCTGGTATTCCTCTTCCCAGTGCGGATCGTTGTCGCCGATGGCCACGAGCGCGGCCGTACCGATGGCGACGGCATCGGCGCCGAGCGCTAGCGCCTTGGCCACATCGGCGCCCGAGCGGATGCCGCCCGAGATGATCAGCTGCACCTTGCGATGCATGCCGAGATCCTGCAGCGCCTGGACGGCTGGACGGATGCAGGCAAGCGTCGGCATGCCGACATTCTCGATGAACACGTCCTGGGTTGCCGCCGTGCCGCCCTGCATGCCATCGAGCACGACGACGTCAGCCCCGGCTTTCACGGCGAGCGCGGTATCGTAATAGGGCCTGGCACCCCCGACCTTCACATAGATCGGCTTCTCCCAGTCTGTGATCTCGCGCAGTTCGAGGATCTTGATCTCCAGATCATCAGGACCGGTCCAGTCGGGGTGGCGGCACGCCGAGCGCTGGTCGATACCCTTGGGAAGGTTGCGCATGTTGGCGACACGGTCGGAGATCTTCTGGCCGAGGAGCATGCCGCCGCCGCCAGGCTTTGCGCCTTGGCCGACGACAACTTCGATCGCATCGGCGCGGCGAAGGTCCTTCGGGTTCATGCCGTAGCGCGAGGGCAGGTACTGGTAGACGAGCGTCTGCGAATGGCCGCGTTCCTCATCCGTCATGCCGCCGTCGCCCGTCGTCGTCGACGTGCCGGCGATGGTTGCGCCACGGCCAAGCGCCTCCTTGGCATTGCCCGAGAGCGCACCGAAGGACATGCCGGCAATGGTGATCGGCGTCTTCAGCGTGATCGGCTTCCTGGCGAAGCGCGAACCGAGCACGACCGACGTGTCGCACTTCTCGCGATAGCCTTCCAGCGGATAGCGCGAGATCGAGGCACCGAGAAACAGCAGGTCGTCGAAATGCGGCACCTTGCGCTTCGTACCAGCGCCGCGAATGTCGTAGATGCCGGTTGCCGCGGCGCGGCGGATTTCCGCCAGCGTATAGTCGTCAAACGTCGCGGACTTGCGGGGAGGGGTGAGGGGATTGTGATAGCTCATGGTTGTCCCTTGCCTCAATACGCGTCGGCATTGTCGATGTTGAAATTGTAGAGCTTGCGGGCGGAGCCGTAGCGCTTGAACTCTTCCGGCTTGACGCCGGTGACGCCGGCCTTCTCAAGCAGCTCTGCGAGCTTCTCCAAATGTTCTGGCCGCAACTCCTTCTCGATGCAGTCAGCGCCTAGGCTTTTGACGGTGCCGCGTACGAAGAGCTTTGCCTCGTAAAGCGAATCTCCCAAGGCATCGCCGGCATCGCCGAGCACGACGAGATGGCCCGATTGCCCCATGAAGGCCGACATATGACCGATGTTGCCGTGAACGACGATATCGATGCCCTTCATCGAGATGCCGCAGCGTGAGGCGGCATTACCCTTGATGACAAGCAGGCCGCCACGACCGGTGGCGCCGGCATACTGGCTCGCGTCACCCTCGATGACGACGGTGCCGGACATCATGTTTTCCGCCACGCCGGGGCCGGCCGAGCCCTTGACGGTCACGGTGCCGCCGTCGTTCATGCCGGCGCAGTAATAGCCGACCGAGCCGCGCACTTCGACGCTGACGGGGCTATCGATGCCAACTGCCACCGCGTGGCTGCCGCGCGGATTGACGATCTCGAAGGCGGTGTCATTTGCCCCTTTGGAAAGGGCGTGGAGGGCACTGTTCAGTTCGCGCAGGGGCGTTGTGGAAAGGTCAAATACAGGCATTTTAGGGCTTTCTCGGTTAGCCGATCACGCAGCTTTTTCGTGGTCCCAGAAGTACACGGTCGATGGTTCCGGCTCCCACACGCGGGCGTCCTCGATGCCCGGCAGGTTGACCAGCGCGCGGTACTCCGAACCGAAGGCAACATATTGGTCCGTCTCGGCCATCACGGCGGGCTTGCAGGCGATCGGATCGCGTACGACGCCGAAACCGGATTTCGTGCCGACGACGAAGGTGAAGAAACCGTCCAGATCATCCAGCGCGCCTTCCAGCGCCTGGCCGAGATCCTTGCCCTTTGCCATTTCCGCCGTCAGGTAGGCGGCGGCCACTTCGGTGTCGTTCTGCGTTTCGAACGTCATGCCTTCGCGGATCAGTTCACGGCGCAGGTTGTTGTGGTTCGACAGGGATCCGTTGTGGACGAGGCACTGGTCGGCGCCTGTCGAGAAAGGGTGCGCGCCAAGCGTCGTCACAGCACTTTCCGTCGCCATGCGCGTATGGCCAATACCATGGGTGCCGCCCATCGAGCGCACGTCGAAGCGGGCTACGACGTCCTTGGGCAAGCCGGTTTCCTTGTAAATCTCGATAGAGTCGCCTGCGCCCATAATCCGGATATCCGGACGGATCGATGCAATGGTCGCGCGCGTTGCGGCGATGGCATCGGCTGCGACTTCGATGACGGCATGCGTGCTCTTGACCGTCACCTTGGCATCGATGCCGGCGGATGCGAGCTCTTTGTCAAGAGCAAGGAAGTCCGTTTCGGGATGCGCTGACTGCAGCGTGACCTTGGCCTTACCTTGCGCCGGCGCGCCGTAGATCGCGATACCGGCCGAATCCGGGCCGCGATCGGTCATTGTGATCAGCATATCCGAAAGCAGTGTTCCAAGCTGCGGTTCGAGGCTCTTGTCCTTCAGGAATAGTCCAACAATGCCGCACATACGCGCCTCCATTTGTCTCGCTGACAAATGGCTACCACGCACATCGCCCCATATCAACTGGCAGGAATAAAAATGTCGTGCTGGGAAACTTTATCGTGCCGGTCGCGACTGGGTCGGGTAGCTGATGATCGAGAGATAGCGTGCCGGAAGCTTCAGCAGTTCCTGAGGCCCATGCGGTGCGTCCGCGTCAAAGAATAGGCTATCGCCTGCCTCCATCCTGAAAACCTGGTCACCGTGGCGATAAGCGACCGCTCCCTCCAGCATATAGAGAAATTCCATGCCCTCATGCTGGAAGGTCGGGAAGATGTCCGACTCGGTCGTGAGCGTGATGAGATAGGGTTCTACCGTCACGCCACTCGAATTGTTGTCGATATGGCCAAGCAGGCTGTACTGGTGGCCGGCGCGCGTGCCGCGGCGCTCGATGTTAACGCCTTCGCCGGACTTGACGAAGGTGGCATTGCGCGGCTCTTCAAAGCCCCGGAAGAACGCGGTCAGGGGCACGCCGAGAGCCTTAGACAGAGACTGCAGGGTCGTCAGCGACGGTGAGATGTTGCCGTTTTCAATCTTCGAGAGCGCACCGACCGACATGCCGGTGGCGGCAGCCAGATCGCCGCCGGTGATGCCGAGTTTCTTGCGATAGGCTCGGACCTCGTGACCAATCGCCATTTCCAGGTTCTTCTCGCGCGGTTCGCGTACCGCGTGCGGGTTCTGCGAAAGTGCATTCTGCGCCTTTTTGGAGATCTGCTTTCCGCTTGTCATGTCCCACCGCTTTCTTCAGTCAAATGTTCCCTACAGGAATACAGCGCTTATTCGTAGGAAAATCTTGTCCGTAGCGCCGTGGGCGTTTCGCCGAAACGTGCCTTGAAACTGGTCGACAGATGCGCGGCACCGGAAAAACCCGTGGCGAAGGCAATCTCCGCGACCGAAAGCGGGCTCTGCTCCAGCAGGCGACGGGCATGGGCGAGGCGGATATTGCGATAGGTTTCGAGGAAACCGCCGGCCATGTGCATGGTAAACAGACGATCGAGATGGCGGACACTGATGCCCGCAAGTTTCGCCATGGCTGCACGATCGAGAGGAACTTCGATCGTGGCTTCCATTTTCTCAAGAACGGTCAAGAGCGCGGGGTGGTGCGTTCCGAACCGCTCGGGCAGGGACCCGCGCTGTGGTGCGCCCGGTTCAGCCACGGCCGTATGCAGATACCAGTCACTGACCCGTCGCGAAAAGTGGGTGCCCATGCGTTCGCTGATCATGGCATGCATAAGATCGAGCGGCGCAATCCCGCCCGCGCAGGTGACTCGGTCGCCGTCGATCACATATCGCGCGTGGCGCGGTGCAAGAGCGGGAAACGATTCCCTCAGCAGGCTGGCGTGTTCCCAGTGTATGGTAAAGTCTCGGTTGTCGAGCAGGCCCGCTGCCGCCAGAACATAGGCACCGCTCGATATGCCGCCGATGCGAACACCTTTCCGTCCGAGACGCCGTAGAATAGGGTGGGCGTCCTCGACAGTACTCCAGTCCTTGGGGCCGCCCCCCGCGCAAACGAACACCGTGTGGCATGTCTCTCCCAGCGCGGCCAGCTCTGCGCATTCGACGGTCACGCCCGAGGAACTTGCGACCGGACGACCGTGAAGCGAAAGCGGAAGGGCCTCGTAGAGATCGAGCCCAGCGATGAGGTTTGCCGCCCGCAGCGGTTCCACGGCGGAGGCATAGGACATCAGGGCGAAGTTCTGCACGAGCAGAAATCCGATCCTTTGGGTTCTTTTGGTGTCGGCCGTGGTCATGGCCTGTTTCTATATCATTCTGTCCCTTTTTTGAAAGTACGATGTTGAAAGTGCGTTTACCCTCCGGCCTGTGATCGTCGAGGCCTGACCATGCGTTATTCTGCTTTATCCATTCTCCTCAATGGGCTGACGGGCAACCGGTCCTGGCGCTCCGCCTGGAGGGATCCGCAACCCAAGATCCACTACGACGTGATTATTGTAGGAGGCGGTGGCCATGGGCTCGCGACGGCTTACTACCTGGCCAAGGAGTTCGGCATCACCAATGTCGCCGTGCTTGAAAAAGGCTATATCGGTTCCGGCAATGTCGGCCGTAACACGACGATCATCCGATCCAACTACCTGCTCGAAGGCAACAATCCCTTCTACGAATTTTCCATGAAGCTCTGGGAAGGCCTGGAGCAAGACTTCAATTTCAACGCCATGGTGTCCCAGCGGGGCGTCGTCAATCTCTATCATTCCGACGCCCAGCGCGACGCCTATACGAGGCGTGGCAATGCGATGCGCCTGCATGGCGTGGATGCGGAGCTGCTCGATCGTGCGGCGATCAAGTCCATGCTGCCTTTCCTCGATTTCGACAATGCCCGTTTCCCGATCCAAGGCGGCCTGATCCAGCGCCGCGGCGGCACGGTGCGACACGATGGCGTTGCCTGGGGGTATGCGCGTGGCGCCGATAGCCGTGGCGTCGATATCATCCAGAATTGCGAGGTGACGGGTATCCGTTGCGAAAACGGCCGCGTCACCGGCGTCGAGACCACCCGCGGCTTCATCGGCTGCGGCAAGCTCGGCCTTGCGGCGGCTGGCAATTCCTCGCGCGTTGCCGAGATGGCGGGCATGAAGCTACCGATCGAAAGCCACGTCCTGCAGGCCTTCGTTTCGGAGGGTCTGAAACCCTTCATCGATTGCGTGGTGACGTTCGGTGCCGGCCATTTCTACGTGTCGCAGTCCGACAAGGGCGGGCTCGTTTTCGGTGGTGACATCGACGGATACAATTCCTATGCGCAGCGCGGAAATCTTGCGACGGTCGAGCATGTCGCGGAGGCCGGCAAGGCGATGATCCCGGCACTGTCGCGCATTCGCGTCCTGCGCTCCTGGGGTGGCATCATGGACATGTCGATGGACGGCACGCCGATCATCGACAAGACGCCGACCGACAATCTCTACCTGAATGCCGGCTGGTGTTACGGCGGCTTCAAGGCCACGCCGGCCTCCGGCTTCTGCTTTGCCCATCTCATCGCCAAGGACGCGCCGCACCCCACGACGCGGCAGATGCGTCTCGACCGTTTCGAGCGTGGCTATCTCATCGACGAAAAGGGCCAGGGCGCCCAGCCTAACCTTCATTAAGGATGCCACGATGGCCAGCCTCGTCACCTGCCCGCATTGCGGACCACGCCCGAAGGAAGAGTTCACCGTCAAGGGCGCCGCGTTGCCACGCCCGGATCCTGACGCCTCACCGGAGGCCTGGTTCGATTTCGTCTATCTGCGCGATAACCCTCGCGGCGCCTATCGCGAATACTGGCATCACACATCCGGTTGTCGCCGCTGGCTGGTGATCGAGCGCGATACCGCAACCCATGAAATATACACGACCAGTGACGCCGCCGGCCACCGCGGCGAGGTGACCCCATGACGCCCTTTCGTCTTTCTGCCGGCGGTCTCACCGACCGTTCCAGACCGCTTTCCTTCTCCTTCGACGGCAAGGCGCTGAGTGGATTTTCGGGTGACAGCCTCGCCTCGGCGCTGCTTGCAAACGGTCGTCTCCTTGTCGGCCGCAGCTTCAAGTATCATCGTCCGCGCGGCATCCTCACTGCGGGCAGCGCGGAGCCAAATGCGCTGATGACGATCGGCCGGGGTGGACGCACGGAGCCGAACACCCGGGCCACCATGCAGGAACTCTATGACGGCCTCGAAGCGAGCAGCCAGAACCGCTGGCCGTCGCTTGATTTCGACATCGGCGCCTTCAACAGCTTGTTGTCACCTTTTCTCAGCGCGGGGTTCTACTACAAGACCTTCATGTGGCCGTCAGCTCTCTGGGAGAAGCTGTACGAGCCCTTCATCCGTCGCGCTGCCGGTCTTGGGCGGGCAAGCTACGAGGCGGACCCGGACGGCTATGAAAAGGCTTGGATTCACTGCGACCTTCTCGTCGTCGGTGCGGGAGCGGCCGGTCTTGCCGCTGCCCTTGCCGCCGGCCGCGCCGGTGCGCGGGTCATTCTCGTCGACGAGCATTCGCGTTGCGGCGGCGGCCTGCTGTCGGAAACGGTCCGTATCGGTGACGAAAGTGCGACGGAGTTCGTGGCGACGGCGCTGGCGGAGCTCGCCTCGCTATCGAACGTCACAGTGATGCCGCGCACCACGGTTTTCGGCTGGTACGACGGCAACGTCTTCGGTGCCGTCGAACGCGTGCAGAAACATGTGCAGGCTCCTCTGGAGCGGCTTCCCGTCGAGCGCCTCTGGCGCGTCGTCGCCAAAAAGGCCCTACTGGCGACTGGCGCTGAGGAGCGCCCACTCGTCTTCGGCGGAAACGATATCCCCGGCGTAATGATGGCAGGTGCCATGCGCACGTATCTTAACCGCTACGCCGTCGCACCGGGCAAGAGGGTCGCGATCTTCACGACCAACGACAGCGGTTACGCGCTCGCGCGCGATCTGGAAGCTGCCGGCACAAGCGACGTCATCATCATCGACAGCAGGGCCGAAGGGGCGGATTTTCCGTATGCCGGCGCGGCGAAAATCATGAAGGGCGCTGTGGTCTCGGACGCGCACGGCGGAAAGAGCCTATCGGCGATCACGATCACGCGTGAGGGGCGGACGCAAAGGCTTGCCGTCGATGCCCTGGCGATGTCGGGTGGCTTCAATCCGGTCATCAGCCTTGCCTGCCATCGTGGCGGCAGGCCGCAATGGGATGCCAAATCGAACGTCTTCCTGGCGCCTTCCGATCTCAAGGGGCTCATGCTTGCGGGTGCTGCGGCCAATGTCGATGGGACCGCCGCCTGCTTGCACGATGGCTTTGCCAAGGGTGCCGAATGTGCCGAGGCTTTGGGTTACAGCGCCGCCCGCACGATCGCTCCCGCCGTAACCGACGACTTGGCCTCGACAGCTAAGCCGCTCTGGTCAATTCCGGGCGTGCGCGGCAAGGCCTTCGTCGACTTCCAGAACGATGTTCATCGCAAGGATCTCGGTCTCGCCGTCCGCGAAGGGTATGGCCATGTAGAGCTCGCCAAGCGTTACACGACGAACGGCATGGCTACGGATCAGGGCAAGCTCTCGAACGTCAACGCCATTGCTCTGTTAGCGGAAGCGCGCGGTGTATCGCCGGGGGATGTGGGAACGACGACCTTCCGGCCGTTCTATAGCCCTGTTTCCTTCGGCGCTCTCACGGGTACTTCGCACGGCAAGCACTTCCAGCCGGTACGCAAGTCGCCGCTGCACGAGTGGGCAAAGCGGAACGGTGCCGTCTTCGTCGAAACGGGCCTCTGGTATCGCTCGTCCTGGTTCCCGCGCGCTGGTGAAACGGCATGGCGAGAAAGCGTCGATCGCGAGGTTGTGAACATCCGCAAGAATGCCGGCCTTTGCGATGTATCCATGCTCGGCAAGATCGAGATCACCGGCACCGATGCTGCGGAGTTCCTGAATCGCGTTTATTGCAACGCCTTCCTGAAGCTTCCGGTCGGCAAGGCGCGCTATGGCCTCATGCTGCGCGAAGACGGCATGATCTACGACGATGGCACCACCAGTCGCCTGGACGAAAACCGCTACTTCATGACGACGACGACGGCCTATGCGGCGGGCGTAATGAACCATCTGGAATTCTGCGCGCAAGCGCTCTGGCCGGAACTGGACGTGCGGCTCGCGTCCGTCACCGATCAGTGGGCGCAGATGGCGGTTGCCGGCCCGAAGTCGCGTCAGATCCTTCAAGCGATTGTCGATACGGATATTTCCGACGAGGCTTTCCCGTTCCTGGCCGCTGCCGAGGTTTCGCTCTTCGGCAGTCAGGTTCGCGGACGGCTCTTCCGCATCTCCTTCTCTGGCGAGCTTGCCTATGAGCTGGCGGTACCGGCCGGCTATGGCGACAGCGTAGCCGATGCCATCATGCAAGCCGGCGCCGAACATGGTATCCAGCCCTACGGCGTCGAGGCGCTGTCGGTGTTGCGTATCGAGAAGGGGCACGTCACCCACAACGAAATCAACGGCACGGTCGTACCGGGTGATCTCGGCTTTGGCCGCATGGTTTCGACCACAAAGACCGATTTTATCGGCAAACGAATGTTGGAGCGGGAAGGCCTAAATGCGCCGGACCGGCCGCAGCTCGTCGGCATCATGCCGCTCGACCCCGCAACGGGTTTCCGCACCGGTTCCCACATCCTCGCAAAGAATGCCGAGGCCACACTGGAGAACGACCAGGGCTACATCACCTCGAGTTGCTACTCGCCGCATGTCGGCTCCACCATCGGTCTTGCGCTGGTGCGCCGCGGGCGGGAACGGCATGGCGAGGAAATCATGGTCTGGAACGGTCTGCGCGGCGAGTTCACGCCCGGACGGATCTGCGCTCCGGTGTTTTTCGACGCAGCCAATGAAAAACTCCACGCCTGATTGAAGGAGAACTGGATGTCAGCCTATCGTGTCACGCAGCGCGCCGCCCTGGCCGATCGCAAGCCCGTTGTGCGCACCGGTGTCAGCCTGGAAGCCCTAGCCGAGGGCACTGTCCTGCATCTTCTGGCGCGTCCCAATACCGCCTTACCGGAAATCATCGGCGACGCCGCCCTTTCCGGCCTCTCGCTTCGCTCCGTATCGGTTGGGCAATGGTTTGCCGTAGGCCGGGTCGCCCTACGGTATGAGGATCTCGACGCAATCCAGCAAAAGCTGAAGCCGGTCGCGGACGTCGTCGACCAGAGCCATGGACGCGTTGGCATCCTCGTGCGCGGCCCGCATGCCACCCACGTCCTCGCCAAGGGTACGGCTATCGACCTGACGGATGCTACGTTTCCGGTCGGGCAGTCGTCCACGGCACTTATCGGCCATATAGCAGCACATATCACCCGCACGGAACAGGACGCGTTCGAACTCCTCGTGCTGCGTGGCTTTGCCGAAAGCCTGTGGGACGATCTCGTTCGAATGAGCCTCGAGTTCAGCTAGGCTCAGGACCTG
>NZ_WUMM01000022.1:0-45581 GCF_009826875.1 Shinella sp. AETb1-6
GGCTTCCGCGGGCCCATCCAGCCCGAGTGCGTCGATCAACCGGCGCTGTCTGAGCAGGAGCGTGGTGAGCGCGACGACGTCGCCGCGCGTCGGCTGGTGCGTCATGCTTTCCTGCACCGCTTCGACGATCGCCTCCAGCGTATCGGTGATTTCGCGCGAGACATCCTGCAGGTCCAGGAAACGCGGATCGGCGGCCGCGGCCGCAAGCGTTGCGACCGAGACGCGACCGATACCGTGCGGCACCTTCGAGCCTGCATCGCTATAGCCCTCCGGCAGGTCGCCTTTGAGGTTGCTGACCCGTCGCCTGAGGATGACGTCCATGATCTGGTCGACCGCCTGGCAGGCGCCCGCCACGCGGGAGGGATGATCGGTATCGGCGGCCGCATGCGGTAGAAGTTCCAGCTTGCCGGGATGCCGCTCAGCGACCTTGAGGTAGGGCAGCATCGGCCCGCCCAGGACGCCGCTCGTCGCATTCTTGAAAAGGTCGGCATCGATTGCGGCGTGGCGCAGCCGGCCGGAGGTGAGTGCCCTGTCGAGCGCGGCCGTATCCACCACCTCACCGCGATCGTAATTGACCAGAACGGCGCCCCGGTTCATCGCCGAAAGCACGGCGTCGCCGACGAGCCCGGCATTGGCATAGCGGCGGGTTTCCGCATCCAGCCGGCCCAGGCCGACATGGACGGACAGCACATCCGCGCCGCTCGCTGCCTCGACAGGCGTTGGTGCGAAGTCGAAGCCTTCGGCTTCAATCCATTGCCGATGGCTCGGGCGGGCGTAGATCGACACCCGCATGCCGAAGGCACGGGCGAGCTTCGCCACTTCGCGGCCGATATTGCCATAACCGAGCACCGCCATCTTGCGGCCCTCCAGCTTGGCTGTGGGGTAGGATTTCAGGTCGCGGCCCGTATCGAAATCGCCCGCCGCAACACGCTGGTGCAGCATATCGACCGGGAGATCCGGGATCACGTTCAGGATCGCCTTCATCACCATCTGCGCGGTCGCGCGGGTGTTGATGCCGGGCGTGTTCATGAGCGGCGCGGTACCGCCCTCCCCGTTGCCGCCGCCCCAGGATGCCGATCCCATATTGCCGGTGCCGGCGCCGATGCGCACGCCGCCGAGCGGAAAGACGGCTTGTTTGGGGATGAAGGTCGCAGCGGCGATCAATGCATCGTAGCGACCGTCCGCGGTCTGCGCGATGATTTCAACCTCGGCGCTGAGATCGGGCTGATAGAAGAAGTGAATGCCCGGCGGCAGATCCTCGCGCTTGTAAGCCCCGTCGTGAAAATGCCCGCCGCGGGCTTCGATATAGGCGCGCACTTCGCCTGCGTCGGGCCGCCCCTCCGCATCGAAGCGCAGGCCGACCAGATCGGCGATCAGGACCTTGTAAGCGCGATCGAGGCCATCGGTCGTTTCGGTTTGCCGCTCCTGCATGTTCCCCTCCAAATCCTCACCCGTTTCGTAGGCGAGATTGCCGGACCGGGCAAGCCGATCCGGTTGTCAGGTGCCGCCCAGCGGCGCGGAAAGAACGGGACTGTCCCCGCTTTCCAAGAACTCCCGCACCGTTGGCGGAAGCAGTCTGGAGTTCTGCGGCATCACTCCGCAGCGTGACAGCAGGAGCCGGCGGTCGGTATCGGCGCCGAGATGGCGCCAGATGGCCCGCGACGCATAGGGCTGGTTCTGCTTCCGCCAGGATATGCCGAGCGTCATGCCCTTCAGATAAACGCGCTGATGGGTTTCGAACGGCGCCAGGATGGTCTCGGCGATCATCGGCTCGTCGCGCGTGCTGCGCTCGACGATGAAGATGCGGTTCTGCAGGAAAGAGACCAGCCCGACATATTTCGTGAATTGCCGGATCTCATGCGGGCGATCCTGAATTCGCTCGATGGTTTTGACGCGGACCACGCCGTCTTTCTCGTCGATCCGGGCGCAGGAACAGACGATCATGCCCGGCCATGACAGGGAGACGTGGTAAGTCTGGTAATAGCCGAGATGCCGCCGCAGCGCCGGGAGATTGCCCGGAAAGCACGCCTGGAGCGCGTCCGCCTCGAAGGCAGCGCCCGATGAACTGAGCAGGCGCTGCTCGAATTTCACCGGATCAAGCGAGAAATCGCCCGGACGCATGCCGAAGAACGCCGCGATACGTGCCAGATTGTGCGGCGACGGCATTGCCTCGCCGTTCACATAGCGATTGAACTGCTGGCGGTTGACGCCAAGCTGGCGGCAGATCTCCGACACCGACTTGCGGGTGCTGCAAGCGTGGCGGAGATTGACCGCAAATGATGTGTCCTGCATGTCGATCCTTTGCCACGGTAGCGTAAATCAGCGTAATCTCGCGTCAAGTCGTGAAATATCAACGCACCAGGATATTCGCTACGACTGGGCACGACGACCCCGGCCATGTTCCGGGGTGACCACAAGAACGGGAACCGCCCACATGACGCCTACCTGGAAGTCCGAACCTTACGCCAATGCCGGCCTCAACCGCCGCGCCTTCCTCGGCGGCACCGCAGCCCTCGGTGTTCTCGCTGCGACCGCGACGAGCCTTGCGCCCGGCCGCGCGCAGGCCCAGGAGCCGAAGCGCGGCGGACACCTGAAGCTTGGCCTGAACGGCGGCGCTGCGACCGATATGCTCGACCCGGCAGGCTACAGCGCCGGCGTCGCCTTCGTCACCGGACGCTGCTGGGGCGACACGCTGGTGGAATCCCATCCCGAAACCGGCGCGGCCGTCCCATCGCTCGCCGAATCCTGGGAGCCGTCTGCGGACGCTTCGGTCTGGACCTTCAAGATCCGCAAGGGCGTGCAGTTCCACGACGGCAGCGAGATGACCGTCGCCGATGTGCTGGCCACGCTCAAGCGTCACGGCGACGCGGGCTCCAAGTCCGGTGCGCTCGGCCTTCTCGGCTCCATCAAGTCGATCGAGGACAAGGCGGGGGACCTCGTGATCACGCTCACCGAAGGCAATGCCGACCTGCCGCTGATCCTGTCGGACTATCACCTGATCATCCAGCCGGGTGGCGGCATGGAGAACCCGCACGCTGCAATCGGCACGGGCCCCTATAAGCTCACCTCCTTCGAAGCGGGCGTGCGCACGACCTTCGAGAAGAACGCGAACGACTGGCGCAGCGACCGCGGTTTCGTGGAAAGTGTCGAGATCATCGTGATGAATGACACGACGGCGCGCATTGCGGCCTTGTCGTCCGGACAGGTCCATTTCATCAGCATGGTGGAGCCGAAGACCGCCGCTCTCCTGAAGCGTGCTCCGACGGTGGAAATCCTTCAGACCGGCGGCAAGGGCTTCTACAGCTTCCTGATGCACTGCGACACCGCGCCGTTCGACAACAACGACCTGCGCCTCGCGCTCAAATATGCCATCGACCGCCAGGAAATTCTCGATCGCGTGCTTGGCGGCTACGGAAAGCTCGGCAATGACTATCCGGTCAACACAGCCTACGCGCTGGCGCCCGACGATATCGAGCAGCGCATGTTCGATCCCGACAAGGCCGCGTTCCATTTCAAGAAGTCTGGCCATTCCGGCGCAGTCGTCTTGCGCGCTGCCAATGCGGCTTTCCCGGGCGCCGTCGATGCCGCCGTGCTCTTCCAGGAAAGCGCCAAGAAGGCCGGCATCGCCATCGACGTCAAGCGCGAGCCGGATGACGGCTACTGGACGAATGTCTGGAACGTCCAGCCGTTCTGCGCCTCCTACTGGGGCGGCCGGCCGACGCAGGATTCGCGTTACGCGACCTCCTATGTCTCGAACGCCGAATGGAACGATACGCGCTTCAAGCGTCCGGACTTCGACAAGATCATCCTCCAGGCACGCGCCGAACTCGACGACACCAAGCGCCGCGAACTCTACCGGACGGCGGCGCTGATGGTGCGCGACGAGGGCGGACTGATCCTGCCCGTTTTCAACGACTACCTCAACGCCTGCTCTAAGCAGGTGAAGGGCTATGTCCACGACATCGGCAACGACGTCTCGAACGGCTATGTCGCCAGCCGCGTGTGGTTCGACAGCTGAGCCAGCGCCGCATCGGCCTGACGGGGTGATCCATCCCGTCGGGTCAGTCGTCTCCCTTTGACCAAACGGATACTGTCCATGTCCCGCGCCTTCACCGTCATTGAAAACGAATGGATCACGCTTGCCGATGGCACGCGGCTCGCCGCCCGCATCTGGATGCCGGACGGCGCGGTCGATGATCCCGTGCCCGCCGTCTTCGAGTTCCTGCCCTACCGCAAGGGCGATGGCACGAGCCCGCGCGACGAATCCACCTATCCGGTCTTCGCCGCAGCCGGCATTGCCGGCGTGCGCGTCGATATCCGCGGCTCGGGTGAATCCGATGGCGTCATCGATGGCGAATACACGCCGCTCGAGCTGGCCAATGCGTGCGAACTCATCGCCTGGATTGCAGCACAGCCCTGGTCGAACGGCTCGGTCGGCATGATGGGCATTTCCTGGGGCGGGTTCAACTGCCTGCAGGTCGCGGCCCTCAAGCCGCCGGCGCTGAAGGCCGTCATTTCCATCGCATCCACGGTCGATCGTTACAATGACGACATCCATTACAAGAACGGCACGCACCTTTCCGCCCAGCTGTCCTGGGCCGCGACGATGCTGGCCTACCAGTCGCGCTCGCCCGATCCGGCGATCGTCGGCGACCGCTGGCGCGACATGTGGCTGGAGCGCCTCCAGAAGGAAGACTTCTTCATGGAGGAGTGGCTGCAGCACCAGCGCCGCGACGCCTTCTGGCAGCACGGTTCCATTTGTGAGGATTTCGATGGTTTCCCGCTGCCCGCGCTCGTCATTGCTGGCTGGGCGGACGGCTATCGCAACACGCCGCTGAAGGCGGTCGAAGGCCTTGGCGACAAGGCGAAGGCACTGATCGGCCCCTGGGTGCACAAATATCCGCATTTCGCCTGGCCGAAGCCGCGCATGGATTTCCATGCGGAAGCCATTGCCTGGTGGAACCGCTGGCTGCGCGGCGAGGAAAACGGCGTCGAAAAGACGCCGCAGGTCCGCGCCTATATCCAGGATGCGCCCAAGCCCGCGCTGCGCCGCGAATTCGACCCCGGCTTCTGGGCCGCGAAGGATAGCTGGGAGACGCCCGAAATGGCGACTTTCTATGTCGAGCAATATGGCACCCTTGCGCCCGGCATGCCGATAACGGGTGCGTCCGGGCATGACCGCTACCTGAAATCCCCGCTCGATACCGGGATCATGGCGGGTGAGTGGTTCACACTGAAGCCGGATGCTGAAATGGCGCTCGACCAGCGGCTCGACGATGCCGGATCGCTCGTGATTGAAACGGCGCCGCTTGCCGAAGCGCAGGATTTTCTCGGTCAGCCCGTGCTCGAACTCGATATCTCGACGGAGGCGGAGATCGGCAACCTCTGTGCCCGCCTTGTCGATATTCATCCTGACGGTACGGCGACACGCGTCACCTTCGGCGTGCTCAACCTTGCCCATCGCGATGGAAATGCAGAGCCGAAGGCGATGCCGAAGGGTGAGAAAACCCGCATCCGCCTCGTGCTGGACGCGATGGGCTACCGGTTCCGCCCCGGCCATCGCATTCGCCTGTCGCTCTCCACCGCCTATTGGCCCATGGTATTGCCGCCGCCGGTCGATGCGGGGGTGACCATCGACCTCGCCTCGCTCGGCCTTGCCCTGCCCAAGCTCGGCGAATTCAGGGTTATCGACCTTCCCGAGCCTGAAAATACCGATCCCTTGCCGAAATACACCGAGCTCGCGCCCGGTGAAACCGCGCGCGGCGTGGAGCGCGACCTGACGAATGGCCTCACGGAGTATACGATCTACGAGGATACCGGTCTCCACGAGCATCCGGGCACGGGACTGGCGACACGGCAGGTGCGTGACGAGCTTTGGTCCATCGCCGAAAATGACCCTCTGTCGATGACCGGCACCTCCGTCTGGACCTGCGACATGCAGCGCCCCGGCTGGTCCGTGCGCACGATCTCCACCTCGTCCATCGCCTGCACCAACACGGACTGGCTGATCTCCGCGAACGTGCGGGCCTTCGAGGGCGAGACGCAGATCTTCGAGAAGACCTTCGAGAAGAAAATCCCGCGCGATTTCATGTGACCCAAACCATTTCCGGTGCATGTGAATTCACCGGAAATGGCTCTGCCTTTTCGTTTTCGCTGATTTTCCGACGGCAAAGCATTCCCTGCTTCGGCTGGAAATATTCTAGTGAAAATCGCGCGACTTGACGCGGATCTCGTCGATATGGCCATAGCCGTCGACGAGATTGCGCGGTTTGACGAGTTTCGGCATGTCGCGCCTGTCGGGCGAGGGACTGCCGTGGTGAAACTCGTCACCCCGGCCATGCGGCAACGGGAAGGGTCCTTCGCGCCGGCCGACGCTGGCGAGCATGCCGGACAGGTCCGTGAGGTGCTGCGCCACGACATGCACCACCTCGCCTTCCCGCTGGACATAGCCCTTCACGCCCAGCATGGATGCCCCCATCACGACCCTGCGATAGGTGGCAAACACCTTCTTCCAGACGACGAGATTGGCGATGCCCGTCTCGTCCTCGATCGTCACGAATATCACACCCTTTGCCGAGCCCGGCCGCTGGCGAACGAGAATGACGCCGGCTGTCTCGACCGGTTGACGGTCGCGCAGATTGGCCGCGACATGACAGGAAACGATCTTTCGGCGCGCCAGATCTTCCCGCAGGAAGCTGACGGGATGTGCGCGCAGCGTCAGTCCGACATGGCCGTAATCCTCGACGACCTCGTTGCCGGCGGTCATGGGACGGAGGGCGACCTCGGGCTCGTCCAGCTCCGCGATGACCGCCTCTTCCCGCCGTGCCGCCGCGGCAAAGAGCGGCAAGGGTTCGTCGCGCAACGCGCGGATCGCCCAGAGCGCCTCGCGCCGGGCAAGGCCGAGCGACGGCCGGAAGGCATCCGCATCCGCCATTTCGACAAGGGCGGCAACCGGCAGGCCGGAGCGGCGCCAGAGATCGTCCACCGAGGCGAAGGGCTCATCGGCCCGTGCCTGGACGAGCCTACCCGCCTCCGTGTTGTTCATGCCCTTGATCATCCGTAGCCCGAGCCGCACGGCAAAACGATCCGGATCATCCGTGGGCTCCAGCGTGCAATCCCACCGGCTTTCATTGACGCAGACCGGCAGCACCTTGACCCCATGCTCCTGAGCATCACGCACGATCTGCGCAGGAGCATAGAAACCCATCGGCTGCGAATTGAGCAGGGCCGCGCAGAAGACATCGGGGTGGTGGCATTTCATCCATGCCGAGGCATAGGCGATGATCGCGAAACTGTAGGCATGGCTCTCGGGAAAGCCGTAGGAGCCGAAGCCTTCGAGCTGGCGGCACATGCGTTCTGCGAATTCCCGGCTATAACCTTTGTTGAGCATGCCATCCCGTAATTCATCCCGGAACTTATCGACGCCGCCCGTCTGCTTGAATGTGGCCATCGCCCGGCGCAACTGGTCGGCGCGGCCAGGTTCGAAACCGGCGCATTTGATCGCAACTTGCATGGCCTGTTCCTGAAACAAAGGAACACCAAGGGTTTTCTTGAGAACCTTCTCGAATTCCGGCTTGGGGTACTCGACCTTCTCCAAACCTTGCCGGCGCCTGAGATAAGGATGCACCATATCGCCCTGGATGGGGCCGGGACGCACAATCGCCACCTGAATGACCAGATCGTAAAGCTTTTGGGGCTTGAGCCGCGGCAGCATGGACATCTGCGCCCGGCTTTCGATCTGGAAGGTACCGAGCGTATCGGCCTTTGAGATCATATCGAACGTCGCCTCGTCCCTGTCGGGTATAGAAAGCGTACAGATCGTCCCCTTGTGCTCTCTTAGGAGATCGAAGGCTTTGCGCATGCAGGTGAGCATGCCCAGTGCCAACACATCCACCTTCATGAAATTGAGGCTTTCGATATCGTCCTTGTCCCATTCGATCACCTGGCGATCGTCCATGGCGGCAGGCTCAATGGGTACGAGATCATCAAGCCTGTCCTGCGTCAGTACGAAACCGCCTGGATGCTGGGAGAGATGGCGCGGCGCGCCCGTCAGTTCTCGCGCAAGCTCGACAAGAAGACGCATGCGCCGGTCATCGACATTGAAGCCGATATCCTCGATCTGCGCCTTAGGAATATCGTTCGACCACCCCCAGACTTGAGAAGACAGCGCCTTAAGCACATCTTCCGGCATGCCGAGCGCACGCCCGACATCCCGCATGGCACCGCGCGAGCGATAACGGATGACCGTGGCACAGAGGGCCGCATGGTTTCTGCCATAGGTCTCGTAAATCCACTGTATGACCTCTTCTCGCCGCTCATGCTCGAAGTCGACGTCGATGTCAGGAGGCTCGCCGCGTTGTTCGGAAACGAAGCGCTCGAAAAGCAGGCCGTTGTTCGTGGCATCGACAGAAGTAATGCCCAACACGTAGCACACCGCACTGTTGGCCGCAGATCCCCTGCCCTGGCAGAGAATGCCCATCTTGCGGGCCTGGCGGACGATGGAGTTCACCGTCAGGAAGTAAGGCGCATAGTTCATGCGCGCGATGAGGGCCAGTTCGTGGTTCAGCTTCTCGCGCACTTCCTGCGGCACGCCCTGGGGATAACGCTCCTCGGCCCCCTCCCAGGTGTATTTCTCCAAAGCCTCCTGCGGCGTGTAATGCGCGTATTCTTTTTCCTCGGGATACTGGTATTGCAGCTCGTCCAGCGAGAAACCGCATCGCTTGACGATCTCCAGCGTACGCCCGAGCGCCTCAGGGTAACGGGCGAAAAGCCGGTGCATCTCCTCCGGCGGCTTGAGGTAGCGGTCGGCATGGCGCTCGCGCAGGAAACCCGCATTGTCGATGACCACATTGTGGCGGATGCAGGTGACGACGTCCTGCAACATGCGGCGGCCGGGCTCATGGTAGAGCACGTCATTGGTCACGACGGTGGGAACCCGATGCTGGGCGGCGAGATTGGAGAGCTGCCAGAGCCGTAGCTGGTCGTTCGGCCGCCGGCGCAGGGTCAGCGCCAGATAGCAGCGCCCGCGGAAGGTCTCAGTCAGTCGGCGCAGATGAAAACCGGCCGTTTCATCGGCCTCGTCAGGCACGAGGACGGCCAGAAGCCCCTCGCTCCACGCTACCACGTCGCGCCAGTCGAGATGGCACTTGCCCTTGCCGGCCCTCTTCTTGCCGATGGTGAGCAGGCGGCAAAGCCGGGCATAGGCCTCCCGGTCCGTGGGATAGACGAGCAGGGACATACCATCGACAAGGTCCAGCCGGCAGCCGACGACGAGACGGACCATGTTTCCATCGGCCGGCAGTTCCTTGACCGCGCGATGCGCCTGGACGATGCCGGCAAGACTGTTTCGGTCCACCACGGCCAGGGCTTCGATACCAAGCGCACTGGCCTGGGCGAACAATTCCGCGCAACTGCTCGCCCCGCGCAGGAACGAGAAATGGGACGTGACCTGAAGCTCGGCGTAGCGCGGGTTCATGCGAAAATCCCGTGCAGGAACCAGCGGCCGAGGCCGCCCGCGGCCTGAACCTCATCGCCGGAACGAAACAGCCAGAAGCGTTCCCCCATGGCATCCTCGACCTGGAAATAATCGCGCACGGCCGCGCGTTCGCCGTCACGCTTCCACCATTCGCCGAAGACGCGCTCGGGGCCATCGGCACGCTTCACCAGCCGCCGCACGCCGCGCCAGGTGAAGGAGGCCGGCGGATGGTCCGGCAGGAGCGCCATCACCTCTATGGGTTCAGGGCGGGCCAGCAGACGCGCCGGGCGTGGCCACTGCCCCTGCCATGTCGCACCGGCATCCGGCGCCAGCGGCGCGACACGCTGGAAGGACCGTTCCGGGACATCGCTCTCGACCGGGGCGATGCGGTAAAGGCGGGCGGCGCCGATGCGGTTGGCGATGACATCGACGAGGCCGGCAATATCGGCAGGCGCCTCCTCGATCAGCGAGGTCGCCGCCTGTTGCAGGACAAGCGGTTCGGCCAGTGTCGCGGAAAGCTCCATGACCTCGATGCCAAAGCCGGGCTCGATGGTCTCGATCCGGTCGCAGAGCAGCCGGGCAAGGCGTTTTTCATCGCGTACCGGACGGGCCGTTCCGATACGGATCGCCTGCAGGGAATTGTCGACGCGGTGAAAGATGAGGTCGAGCCGGCGGGCGCCGAGGCCGCGCTTTTCCAGGGCCAGACAAAGGTCCTGGACCAGCGCCGTCGTGTAGCGCGCGATGGTTTCGGGCGCACCGATCGGCTCGCCGAAGCCTTTGCGTGCGACAATCCGCTCCGGGTCGCGCAGCGGGTCTACGGGCTCGCGGACAATCCCTTCCAGCTGGTCCAGCCGGCGGCCAAGGAGAGGCCCGAAGCGCAGCACCAGCGGTGCGCGCGGCACGGCGAGCAGGTCGCCGATCGTCGAAAAGCCGAGCACATGCAGCCCCGCCACGATCTCGGGGGGAATGCGCAGCCCGTGGATCGGCAGCGGCGAAACGCTTTCGACGGCGCTTCCCGGAGGGATGACACGGACCGGATCGGCAAGGAAGCGGGCTGCTGCAAAGGCTGCGCCCCATGTATCGGCCACCGCGGCGCGAGCGATAATGCCGGAAGCGCCGAGGCGATTGACGAGGCCGCTCAGCATAAGCGCTTCTCCGCCGTGCAGATGGTCGGCGCCGGTCGTGTCGATGACGAGGCCATCCGGCGGATCGGGCGCGACGATGGGGGCATAGTGCTGAAGAGCCCAGAGCGAAAGCCGCTCGAGGGCTGCCGCATCGGCCGCAGGATCGGCCGGCAGGGTGAGGATGTCAGGCAGGAGCGCGTGGGCCTTGGTAAGCGGCATGCCGACACGCAGGCCAGCCTGCTCGGCCGGGCGGCTGACCGCCGTCACGACGCGGCGCGTGCCCTCGCGACCGACAAGCACAAGCCGGCTGTCAGGCGGAGGCGCTTCCGCGCCAAGCGCCCGCCGCAGCCGGTCGATCGGCCAGCCGGGGAGAAAAAGCGATACGACCCTCGGCATCGGATGCCTCCACTTCGAATTCCGCCGCCTCGCCCGCGCGGCATCGGGTAAGCTCCAGCAGCCATCGCGCCCGGCCGACGCCGGACACCGGAAGCGGCACGGATGGCCGCACGGAAACCCGCCAGCGCGTCACCGCGGCCGATGGCAAGGTGAAGGCATCCGCCTCGGCACGGCTGCGAAAGCGGCGCACGGCAAGCCCGAGCGTGCCACCGGCCTCCGCCGCGAGTTGCAGGCGGCGCGACGCGGTCATGGACAGACGCGCGACTTCCGCTACCACAGCCCCAAGCCCGCCATGGCGCAGCCCCTCCTCGAAACAGAGAAGCAGGCTCTTCTCGTCACCGGCTTCCACGTAAAGGACGCGCCCCGGGGCAAGCCCCGCCTGGGCAAGCGCCGGCGCAAACAGGTCGGGCCGGGTCAGGCACCAGAGCACCTGCCCCCGGGTTCGCGCGGCGATACCCGCGGCAAAGAGCATGGCGGCCGTGCCCTGGACGGCATCGTTGCCGCCACCGCAGACTTCATGAAGGCTGGCAAGCGCAAGCCCGCCGCCAGGCAACCGCTCATCGATCTCCGGCACGCCGAAAGGCAGCACCGCCCGGTCGCGCACCGCCCGGCCATCGAACTGGCGGATGCGGTCGCGCAGGCCGGCGACGACAGCGCGGGCGGCGGCGGAGGACATCGATACAAAACTCCCTGGCTCGGACGGCATGTTCTTTATTTGTTCTCAATTCCGGAAAGAGTCAATCGTCGTTCCCGGTGGGAAAGATCACAGTTTGAATCATCGGTGGGAACCAACTTGCCCGGCGGAAGTTTCCCCTCACGCCATTCCAACAATCCAGGAGACACATCCATGGCTGACGAAAAGAGCACCGGAAAGCGCACGCTCGGCGTCGTTGAAGGTATCGACAGCATTTCAGAGGAAGCCCGCACTGCTGCAGCCGAGGCGGACATCAGCGCACAGATCGAGGCCCTGAAGACGGAAATCAGCCGCATGAAGGAATCGGTCGGCCTGATCGCGGAAGGCACCGGTCAGCTTGCCGTCGCCAAGGCGGAATCGCTGCGTGAAGATCTACGCCAGACGATCCAGGCCAATCCCCTCGCCACCCTCGCCGGTGCGGCCTTCATCGGTTACCTGTTCGGCCTGCGGCACCGCTGAGTTTTTCGCAAGTCACACCAAAAAGCCCGGCAATGCCGGGCTTTTCCGTATCGACGATCGCTGTTCTTAGAACCAGCGCTGGCGGCGGGGCTCGCTTTCATAGGAGCCGAGCAGATAACCGATAAGGACGCCGGCAAGTCCAGCCGTCAGAACCACGGTGGAAACGGCAGCCGGATGCTCGCGTGCGGTCTGGGCAACAGCAGCACCTTCATTGCGCACATAGCGGGTGGCAGAACGCACGGCAGGGCGCGCAGCGTCTACAGCCTCGCCTGCACGCTCACGGACCGCTTCGTAAGCCTCGGCGCCACGCTCCCCAAGATCCTTCTGGAGGGCTGCGATTTCTTCACGAAGAGCGGAAATCTGGGATTGAACGTCATTGCTTGCCATTACGGTCTCCTTCTTAGCAATGAGACACGAACGGTTGGCGCGTAACTTGGTTCCAGGGCTGCGGCAGAATTACAGGTCAGCTTGCCTGCCGGCGGCCGTCGCGGCGGATCTGTGAGGGCGTGTCGCCGAAGGCGGCGCGAAAACGGCGCGTGAAATGCGACAGGCTCTCGAAACCGGTTTCAAGCGCGACTTCGATCAGCGGCTTGTTGCTGCGCATCACCATGTTCAGCGCCGCCGCCATGCGGATCTTCATGTAGACCGCGCTTGGCGAGGCCCCCATGTCGCTCTCGAAGAGGCGTTCGAGCTGGCGGCGGGAAACATTCGTCATGTTGGCGATGCTGTCGATGGAAAGCAGATCCTCGGTATGCTGCTCCATCATCATGATGGCGAGATGGACCCGGCGATCGCGGGCCTCCAGGCCGAGCGGGTTGCGCGGCTGGATATCCGTTGCATCGCGCCGATGGCGGATCTGCAGGATTTCCAGCGCATTGCGCTCCGCCGCCTCACCGACATGGTGGCGCACCAGCGTTGCCGCGAGATCCGCGACGCTGCTGCCGCCGGCACAGGTCGCGACCTTGCCGTCAAACCGGAAAATCTGCTCGGATGTCGCCTCGATATCGGGATAGCGCGCGCGGAAATCGCGGTGATGCAGCCAGCTCACACAGGCCGTGTGGCCCTTGAGCAAGCCGGCCTCGGCCAGGATGAAGCTGCCCGTACACAGGCCGATCAGCCCGACGCCCGCCTTGGCCGCCTTGCGCAGATAGTCCCGGGCATAACTGTCGATCGGCTCCTCGACCGACAGAAGGCCGCCGACGACGGCGATGTAGTCGAAACAGGAGGGGTCGGCAAAGGGCGCGGTCGGCGCGACCTGGATACCGCTGGAGGAGGAGATGAAATTGCGCGTGCTGCTGATCACGTCCCAATCGCAGTTGACGCGGCGCGAGCGATCCTCGCTGTCGCTGGCAAGCCTGAGCGTATCGACGAACAGGGCGAATGCCGACAGGGTGAAACTCTTGGACAGGATAAAGCCGACGCGCAGCGCCTTCGGCGCCGATACGCCGTGCATCTCTTTCGATGTCCGAACCCCTACGCCCATCCATATCTCCTATTGTGCCTGCCACTATGGCCGCCAATCGGCCCTTCTGGCAAGAGGCTCATCGCATTCGGCTGCCGTTGGCTAATCCCCGGCAGGCATCAACCGCGCTCCTTGACCGTCTCCATCGCCACATTCGTCGACGTGCTCGCGACATAGGGAAGATTGGAGATACGCTCGCCCAGCACCAGGCGGTATTTCTTGATGTCGCGCGTGCGGATCTTCAGAAGATAATCGAAACGCCCCGCGATCATATGGCATTCCTCGACCTCCCGGATCTTCTTGACCGCCGCATTGAAGCTCATCAGCGCCTCTTCCTGCGTATTCGTCAGCTTCACCTCGGCGAATGCGATATGATCCAGGTTCATCTTGGCGGGATTGAGGATCGCCTTGAAGCCCTGGATGAAGCCATCGGCGATCAGCCGCTTGAACCGGTTCTGGCACGGCGTCTTGGAAAGACCGACCTTTTCGGCAAGTTCGGCCACCGGAATGCGGCCGTTTTGTGCGAGCTCCTCGAGGATTTTCCGGTCGAAGGAATCCAGCGGACTATCAACATTGACTATTTCAGGCAAAGAAACCTCCAAAATTGGAAAAATAGAACCATATGGCCTAATTTTCAGCAATATGAGGTCAATTCGCTTTCGTGCGCAATGGTATTGTTGCGATGTCTTTCCGTGCAGACATCGAACCGCTTCCGATAGGTCCTTCCATGCAGAACTCTCCAGCCGCTTCCGCTTCCCCCTCCGGCGAAGCCGTTCCACCATTTTCGCACTTCGCGCCGCCCATTCGCGAGCAAAGCGAGTTGCGTCGGGCGATCACCGCAGCCTATCGCCGGCCTGAGACCGAGTGCCTGCCGCCGCTCGTGGCCGCCGCGCGTGTTTCCGAACGCCAGCGCTATGACATTCGCAGCACCGCCCGCACGCTGATCGAGGCGCTGCGCGCCAAGCACAAGGGCACGGGCGTCGAGGGGCTGGTGCAGGAATATTCGCTGTCGAGCCAGGAAGGCGTGGCACTGATGTGCCTTGCCGAGGCGTTGCTGCGCATTCCCGATACGGACACGCGGGATGCGCTGATCCGCGACAAGATCGCGGAAGGGGACTGGACCTCCCATATCGGCGGCGGCAAGTCGATGTTCGTCAATGCGGCGACCTGGGGCCTCGTCGTCACCGGCAAGCTCACCTCCACGGTGAACGACCGCGGCCTGTCCGCCGCCCTCACCCGGCTTATCGCGCGCGCCGGCGAACCGGTCATCCGCCGCGGCGTCGACATGGCCATGCGCATGATGGGCGAGCAGTTCGTCACCGGCGAGACCATCGAGGAAGCGCTGAAGCGCTCCAAGCCGCTCGAGGCGCGGGGCTTCCGCTATTCCTACGACATGCTGGGCGAGGCCGCGACCACCGCCGCGGACGCCGAGCGCTACTACCGCGATTACGAGAAGGCCATCCATGCCATCGGCAGGGCCTCCGGTGGACGCGGCATCTATGACGGTCCCGGCATCTCCATCAAGCTGTCGGCGCTGCACCCGCGCTACGTTCGTGCACAGGCCGGGCGCGTCATGAGCGAGCTGCTAACCAAGGTGAAGGCGCTCGCCGCCATCGCCAAGAGCTACGACATCGGCCTCAACATCGACGCCGAGGAAGCAGACCGCCTGGAACTGTCGCTCGATCTGCTCGAAAGCCTGTGCCTGGATGCGGACCTCAGGGGCTGGAACGGCCTGGGCTTCGTGGTGCAGGCTTACGGCAAGCGATGCCCCTTCGTGCTGGATTACATCATCGACCTCGCCCGCCGCGCCGGCCGCCGCATCATGGTGCGCCTCGTCAAGGGCGCCTATTGGGATGCCGAGATCAAGCGCGCGCAGCTCGAGGGCCTTGAGGGTTTCCCGGTCTATACGCGCAAGATCTACACGGACGTCGCCTACGTCGCCTGCGCCCGCAAGCTGCTGGCAGCGCCGGACGCCGTCTTCCCGCAGTTCGCCACGCACAATGCGCAGAGCCTCGCCACCATCTACCAGCTCGCCGGCCCTGATTTTTCCGTCGGCAAGTACGAGTTCCAGTGCCTGCACGGCATGGGCGAGCCGCTCTATGACGAGGTGGTCGGCAAGGACAAGCTGGACCGTCCCTGCCGCATCTATGCGCCGGTCGGCACCCATGAGACGCTGCTTGCCTATCTCGTGCGCCGCCTGCTCGAAAACGGCGCCAACTCTTCCTTCGTCAACCGCATCTCCGATCCGAAGGTTTCGGTGGAATCGCTGATTGCCGATCCCGTCGATATCGTCGCCGCGATGCCGGTCGTCGGTGCGCCGCATGACCAGATCGCCCTGCCCGACGCCCTGTTCGGCAAGGCCCGCGCAAATTCGAAGGGGCTCGACCTTTCCAACGAGACGACACTTGCGGAGCTTGCCGGCGAACTCGCGGGCACCGCAGCACAATCGTGGCATGCCGCACCGCTGCTGGCCGACGGCGCCAGCGACGGCGAAACGAGCGACGTGCTGAACCCGGCGGATCATCGTGACGTGGTCGGCCGTGTCACCGAAATCCGGCCCGAGGATGCGGAACGCATCGTTGGCGTCGCGGCGGACAATGTCGCCGCCTGGTCCGGCGTTTCGCCGGCCGAGCGGGCCGCCTGCCTGGACCGCGCGGCTGACATCATGGAAGCCCGTATCGAACCGCTGATGGGCATCATTATGCGCGAAGCCGGAAAGTCGGCGGCGAACGCCATCGGCGAGGTGCGCGAAGCGGTCGATTTCCTGCGCTATTACGCCGAGCAGGCGCGCCGTACGCTGGGCCCATCGCATCTGCCGCTCGGCCCCGTCGTCTGCATCAGCCCGTGGAACTTCCCGCTCGCCATCTTCACCGGGCAGGTTGCCGCCGCCCTGGTGGCGGGCAACGCGGTTCTCGCCAAGCCGGCCGAGGAAACGCCGATCATCGCGCATGAGAGCGTGAAGATCCTGCACGAGGCCGGTGTGCCCGTCGGCGCGCTGCAATTCGTGCCCGGCGCAGGCCGCGTCGGTGCAGCCCTCGTCGGTGCGGCGAAGACGGCCGGCGTCATGTTCACCGGTTCGACCGAAGTCGCCCGCCTCATCCAGGCGCAGCTTGCCGAACGTCTCTCGGCCGGCCGCAAGCCGATCCCGCTGATCGCCGAAACCGGCGGTCAGAACGGCATGATCGTCGATTCCTCGGCACTTGCCGAACAGGTCGTCGGCGATGTCATCGCATCGGCTTTCGACAGCGCCGGCCAGCGCTGCTCGGCACTCCGGGTGCTCTGCCTTCAGGACGATGTTGCGGACCGCACGCTCACCATGCTGAAGGGCGCGCTCAACGAACTGACGCTCGGGCGCACCGACTGCCTCAATGTCGATATCGGCCCCGTCATCACCGCCGAGGCCCGCGACGGCATCGTCAAGCACATCGAGCATATGCGCAGCCTCGGCAACAAGGTGGAGCAGCAACCGCTGCCTTCAGGCACGGAAAACGGCACCTTCGTCGCGCCGACCATCATCGAACTGAAGACGCTCGCCGATCTCAAACGCGAAGTGTTCGGCCCGGTCCTGCACGTCATCCGCTTCCGGCGCGCCGATCTCGACCGGCTGATCGACGATATCAACGCCTCCGGCTACGGCCTGACGTTCGGCCTGCACACGCGCCTCGACGAGACGATTGCGCATGTCACGAGCCGCATCAAGGTCGGCAACGTCTACGTCAACCGCAACATCATCGGCGCGGTGGTCGGCGTGCAGCCCTTCGGCGGGCGCGGCCTGTCCGGCACCGGCCCCAAGGCCGGCGGTCCGCTCTATATCGGCCGCCTCGTGCAGAAGGCCCCCGTGCCGCCGCAGCAGGATTCGGTGCATACCGATCCGGCGCTCAGGGATTTCATCACCTGGCTCGACCGCAAGGGCAAGACCGACGAGGGCGAGACCGCCCGCAGCTTCGCCAACCGCTCCGCGCTCGGCCTGGAGCGGGAACTGACCGGGCCCGTCGGTGAACGCAACATCTATGCGCTTCATCCGCGCGGCCGCGTGCTGCTCGTTCCGAAGACCGAAACCGGCCTTTTGCGTCAGGTCGCCGCCGCACTGGCGACGGGCAACCAGATCGTCATCGACCATGTCGAGGGCCTGAAGCCCGTCATCGCGGACCTGCCGGCCGCCGTTGCCGCCCGCCTGTCGTGGTCGACGGACTGGACGAAGGACGGCCCGTTTGCCGGTGCGCTGGTGGAAGGAGACGCGGCGGACATTCAGCGCGCCAATGCGCGCATTGCTGGCCTGCCCGGCCCGCTCGTGCTCGTACAGGCCGCGACGACCGACGAACTCGTTGCTGATCCCGAAGCCTACTGCCTCAACTGGCTGCTGGAGGAAGTCTCCACCTCCATCAACACGGCCGCTGCCGGCGGCAATGCCAGCCTGATGGCCATCGGCTGACGCTGTAGTGGTACGGCTCGCGACAGGCAGGCCGTACCCTCCTTCCCTTCACGACCTCCGCCGCTCGCGGATATGCGTGCCGAAGGAAACGCCGACCAGCAGCAGGCAGAAGCCGAGCGCCAACGGCGCGTAGAACGCCTCTTCCTGCAGCACGGCATTCGCGCAGATCGTAACGACGGCGACGAAGGCGAAGAGGAAATCGGGCTCCCCCGTCTCCGACAGCCGGCGGCCGGCGGCGACGACTATGCCGGCCAGGAAGCCGAAGAAGGCGAGGCTGCCGATCCCCATCTGCGAAAGCATCACGCCCACCGCGCTTTCGACTGGAACCGCCGAGATGCCCTCCCCCTGCGCACGGTCCCAGTCCAGATTGGCGCCGTCGCTTGAGAGATTGCCGCCGATGCCGAGCCCCTGCCCGAGCGGGTTTCCCAGAAAATCGCGGATGCCCGCAAAGAACCCGAGCACATGGTAATCACCATGGCGCGCACCATAGACGGTGGCGGCGAGCGTCCACGCTGTGGCAAGCGAAAGGACGACGGCGAGCGTCAGGCGGAGGCTGGACGCTCGCCAGAGAAGGCGACTTATCAGTGCCACGCACAGCAGGAAGGCCGCTCCCTTGGAGCCGATCAGTAACAGAAGCGGAAAGGCGGCAAGCGGCAGCGCGCGATGCCCCCGGAAAAGCAGCCAGGCGGATGAGAGGCTGAGAGCATAGGCATAGCTGATCGGATGGAAATTCGGCCCGGCATTGCGGAAGATCCGCGGCAGCGCATCGCCGAACAGGGCGGTGTTGAAGAAGGTTGCCGTCATGGTGTCTTCCAGCCCCCGTAGCACGAAACCCGTCTCCCGCAGGGTCTTCTCCCAGACCCCCGCCTCGATCTGCGCCTTGAGGCCCCGCTGGACATAGAGATCGCCATGAAAGAGCCCGAGGAAATCCATGCGAAAGACCTGCTCGAGATAGCCGTAGGCCATCGCGACGATGCAAAGGCAGATCATCGGCAACCGCAGGTCCACGCGGTAGAGCGTGGCGGCAACGATCGCGATGTGAAAGCAGGCGATCGGGGTGATCGTGTTTCGGAAGTAAACGATCGCATCCCGCGGCTCGCCACGGACCGCGCCGAGCAAAAGATAAAGCAAGATCACAAGGCAAAGAACGAAGGTCATGACCAGCCATGGTCGCAGCCCCGGCACTGAACGAATCCGGGACGAGAACGCCGCCAGCACAAAGAGGCCGAAGCCCGTCATCAGGATGACGAAGTTGGCGCCGCGCAATGCATCGAACGTGCCGTCATCAGGCACGAACGGGGTGAACCACGCGACGACGAGATTTTGAAACAGGAACGCGCAGGCGATGACCGCCGGCAGCGCCGGTGGCACGGCAATGGCAAGAACGGCCGTCAGGAGACCCGTGGCGACGACGCCGAAGGGCGTCCATACGGCGAACGACGCCACTGCGACGATGATCGTCATGAGGGCCAGGAAGAGATGAAAGGCGCCGTCGGCCGGCTCGACGACCGGCCCGAGCGCATGAGGCTGAAGGGAGGCCGGAGCCGCGATTTCAACCTTGGCCATCAGATCGATCTTTGATGGCGGGATCATCATCGACGGCGACGATAAGGGTCGCACTTCGTTTCACGTCATCGTCTCGAAGTTTGTGGCGCAGCTGGTCGCGCATCCGTGCACCGGCATCCGCCGGCGTGAAGGTGAACAGCATCAGATCGGCGGAAGCGAAAAAAGCCGTTTCCCATCCATGAAAATCAATCGGCGGCGCGAGCAACAGGATAAAATCGAAGCCGTCGGCGAGATGATCCTCAAGCATGAAGGGCCTGCCATCCGTGCCCGGGGCAAGCTGCCGCACGATGGTCGGCAGGCCGCTTGCCCCGTTGACGGATACCCCGGCCATGACCGAACCGGAGCGTCCGTGTTTCACGAACTCGACGATGAGGACCTTCTGGCCCGCTTGCTGTAGCCCAAGACCGATCATCGCGCCTGTCAGTTGCGCTTCCGATGGACTGTTCACGGAGGAGACCAGCAGCGTGTAGGGCGCCGGATGCTCTTCGAGACGAGCGACGATACGCCGGATGAGCTGGAGCGTGCTTCTGGAAAAGACGGCTCCGGCGGGCTGGAGAAGCCGCCGCCTCATGGCGCGGATGCGGGCGGGGATACTCGATCCCGGCAAACCCGGAAGTTCATAGTGGCCGAGATGGACGGGCACGGCCTGGCTGCCTGAGAGCGATCGGTGCGTGCGCATATCCACCGGCTTGTCTTCGGCGCGGCCCGACGGGACGGATCCGCCTGCCACGGCAAGCCCACACCCCGCAAGGAAGCCGATGGCGGCGCTGACCGGCAGGATAAGCGCGGGTGTGGGCCAGGACGGCTGGACGGGCGGCGACGCAACGCCGATCACCCTTGCCTCGGACAGCTGGAGACCCCGCATCTGTGCGGTCTCCTCCGTCCGTTTCAGCACATCGTCCAGCACTGTGCGGGCCGCCTCTGCCTTTGCTTCCAGCCGGCGCAGTTCCACACGCGCCGCATCGGCCGCCTGCGACTTGGCGCGCATCTCGACGAGCTTGGTTTCAAGAACCCGGACGGCGTCGTCGGCCAGGTCCTGCTTCGCTTTCAGCTCGCGCGTGATGCGCCCGGCTTCGGCGGTCATCAACGCCTTGGTCCGGGACAGTTCCGATCGGAGGCGGCGCACGGTCGGATGATGAGGCTGATAGACCGTATCGGCATTGGCGATGGCCGCGGCGCGCTGGTTGTAATCGGCGCGCAGTCCGTCCAGAGCGACCGACGAGACGATTTCCGAAAGCCTTGCCGCGCCCGGCTGCGCCCGCTCAGCCGCGACCGCCTGTTCGTAGCGCCCCCGCGCGGCATCGGCCTTGGCCCGCGCGTCGATCACCTGCGTGGTGAGCTGGTCGATCTGCGATTGCAGCGTGCCGCCGGCCGCGGGATCGAGAAGCTCGTGCCGAACCTTGAAATCGGCCACGGCACGCTCCGCTTCGGCGACATTGCGCTGGAGGTTGGAAAGCCTTCCCTTCAGGCGTGCATTGACGTCGTCATTGGCGTTCTCGCGCTCGCCGGCAAGACCCGCGGTGTAACGTGCCACGATCGCATTGGCGATTGCGGCTGCCTTCTGTGCGGAGCGGGACTTGAAGCTGACCTTGATGACATAGGTCAATCCTGCGCGTTCCACGGACACGCGCTTTTCGAAACGGCGGAAGATGGCATCCCGTTCGCGGCCGCCTGCCCCCGTCAGGAAGGAGAGGATGCCGGGATCTGAGAATTCCGGATCCTGCGCGATGCGCTGGCTTTCGAACACGCGCATCAGCAGATCCCGCGACTCGATGACGAAGACCTGGCTTGCGACGGCTGCGCTGTCGGCGCCGATACCGGGCAGAACCGTCTCGAACTGGGTGGAGCGCGCATCTCGCGGGTCGACGAGCAGGGACGCCGTCGCCGTATAGGTCGGCGTCGTCACGGCAAGATAAAGCAGCGCCAGCGAAAGAGCGGCGCCCACACAGAACAACACCCGCCAGCGCCCGCGCCAAAGGCGCGCCCAGAGGTCTCCGACGTCGAACAATGGCGGGAGAAAACTCCCGGCCGATGCAAGTGCAGTCATCCCTGCCGTCCATGTGAACCGGGGCGAGCATAAGCCGCGCCGTCAACCACTACCCAAGGTTACCGTAACCGCAGAAAGTAACCATAAGGTGTATCTTTTTGAACTGTTCCTCATGGGTTGTGTTATTCCTAAACACACGCATTAAGGGATTTCTTAAAGACATACAACCGAAGGATAGACGATGAGCCAGCGCCCGATGCTTTCCCTCCATGTGCTCGCCGGCAAGGGCGTGGCCGCAGGCGTGGTGAAGCTCGCGAGCGCCGCCCTCACCTTCACGGTTTTCGTCGTTGTCGCCGCCACCATGGACGAGCGTCAGTTCGGCCTGTTCAGCACCGCCTATGCCGGCGCAAGCCTCGTCTCCTTTTTCTCGCTCGCCGGCCAGCATGCCGCCGTCCTGCGCTTTTGGCCGCAATATGCCGGAAGCCATGACGACGGCCGCGCCAACACAATGATGGCTCTGTCCATCCGCATCACGGCGGCCGCCGTCGCCGTCGCGGCTCTCGTGGTTCTGGCGGCAAGCGCGCTTCCGCTCTCGCCTGGCCCCGAATGGCCGGCGATCATGGCGGCGACCGCCCTTCTTGCGGCGGCACTCGGCTGGTCGGAATTCAGCGCCTGCGCCATGCGTGCAAAAGGCGCCGTCGTCAGCAGCCTGCTGCCACGGGACGTCGTCTGGCGCGTCCTGAGCATCTTCGTCTTTGTCATCGCCGGGCGCCTCGCGACGGACATGACCGCGGTCACCGCCCTCTGGCTGACCGCCCTGCTGCTCATTGCCAGCGTCCTGCCCCAGACGGTGACATTGCTGCGTGACACGCTGCAGGTGCCGCAAACCCCTCTCAGCGCCGGAGAGGCCGCTGAATTCCGCGCCGTGTCTCTGGGCTTGTGGGGCGTCACCGCCCTGCCGCCGGCCCTTGGGCAGGCAAGCACGCTCGTCGTCGCAGCGCTGCTCGGCCCGGAAACGGCAGGCGCGGTCTTCGTGGCCGATCGCATCACGCGCCTTGCGGCACTTGCGCTGAACGGCATCAACCAGGCGGCCGCACCGCAGATCTCCGCCGCTTTCCATGCCGGCGACCGGGTCCATGTGCAGCGCATAACCGGCCTCGTCGCCATGACCGGCTTTGCCGCCGCACTCGCCGTGCTTGTGGCGCTCGTCGTCGCAGGCAGCCCGATACTGGCGCTCTTCGATCCCGCCTACGCCACCCCGGCCATGCATGGCGTGCTGGTCATTCTCGGGCTCGGCGTGCTCGTCGGCACCGCCTGCGGGCCAACGGAACTCACCATGCAGCTGACGGGCCTGCAACGCGAACTCTTTCGCACGCTCGTCGTCGCGAACGGCATTGGGCTTGCGGCGACCGCCGCGCTTGCCCTCATCCACGGACCGACGGGTGCTGCGATCGGCATGGCCGGCACGACGGCGCTTTGGTGCCTCGCCGGCGCCGCCATCACCCGCCGCAAGATCGGCGTCGATCCCTCCATCCTCGGTTTCCTCTCAGGACGGCGGCACCTCGCCCTCCGCACAACCCAGAAAGGCCGGCCATGAAAATCCTCCAGGTTCAGACGCAGGCGGAAGCCGCCGGCGCGCAACGCATTTCCGATATGGTGGGCGAAGGGCTTCGAGCCCGCGGCCATGACGTCCGCACGGTCTTCCTGTATCGCAAGACCGCCGTCTATGACCGCGATCCCCATGCCGACTTCATCCTCATGCACCCGCCGCGTGGTGTGCTTGAGCAGGTGCTGGCGGTGCTCGGCCTCATCGACCACGTGCGCAAGATCAGGCCCGATGCCGTCGTGTCCTTCCAGCATTACGGCAATATCGCCGGAACGCTTGCCGCTCGGCTCTGCGGTGTAGGGGCCATCGTCGCCAACCAGAGCGGCGCACCCCAGGCCCGCGGTCTGCGTGGCTTGCTCACGCAGGTCGACAAGCTCATGGGCATGGCCGGTATGTATCACGTCAACATCGTGAACTCCGCCTGGACCGAAGCACAGTTCGCCGCCTTTCCCGCTGCCTATCGCAAGCGCCTGAAACGAATCGATCATGGTGTGCCCGCGCCGGCGCGGCTGCCGCCCAGGAAGCGGGCGCGCGCGGCGTTCGGACTGCCAATTGGCGTTCCGCTCGCGATCTCGAGCGGCCGGCTGGCGCCGTCGAAGAACCACACCGCTCTCGTGGGGGCGCTGGCGATGCTTCCGGACGTGCATCTTGCCATCGCCGGCACGGGCCCGGAGAAGGAAATGCTCCTCGCGCTTGCCGCGCGGCTCGATGTGCAAAACCGCCTCCATCTCGTCGGCGAACTCTCCCCTGCTGGCATCCACGACTTTCTCGCGGCGGGCGATGTCTATGCCTTTTCATCGACGACGGAGACGTTTGGCCTTGCGGTCGTGGAAGCTGCCATAGCCGGGCTGCCGATCGTGTCGAGCGACCTGGACGTGCTGCGCGAGGTCCTGACCACAGCCGATGGACGCCCGGCTGCCCTGTTCGTGCCGCCGGATGCCGATGGAATCGCGGCCGGCCTTGCGCAGGTCTTCGCAAATCCCGCACTCGCTGCGACGCTTGCGAGGGCCGGGCGCCAGTTGCGGGAACAATATTCGCCCGCAGCCATGTGCGCAGCCTATGAAGCCTTGTTTTCGAACAACGGCTTTCGAACCGGCACGATCCCGTCGATCACCTCGAGCGGCCCGGAGCGGTTGAGCGTGTGAATGCGTGGATAGGGCCAATCCCCGTCGGCGACGATGGGGCGTGGTGGTGAAAGATGAACGGTATCGCTGTCGAGTAAGAGCAGTTCCGACAATCCCAGCCCCCCGCCATAGCCCAGCGTGCCATCCTGAACCGGCAGGAATATCCGCCCCGCCCGGTCGCGCACGAAAGCGCCGCCCGGCCGCGCCCGCCGGCGATCGATCAGGATCGGGTTCAGCCGGTGCGGCCGCCAGGGGCCGGCAAGCGCCTCGGCCTCGAAAACCACGAGCGTATCGGATGTGCTGCCGAAGCCGTCCCTGTCCGTTGCGAAAAGCCACAGCCGTCCGTCGTGTGCGAGCAGTGTCGCGTCGGATATCTCGCCTTCGGCGAGAACAGCCTCCGCCCGCCAGCGATCCGGGAAGGCCTCGGCGCGGTAAAGGGTGAGCTTCCCGCTGGTGCTCGCCTCCGGCAGCATCCAGATCGCCCCGTCCCGCGTGAACACCTGGGGATAGGACAGGTGGTGCGGTTCTTCCAGAACCACACGGGCCGACTGTGGAATGCCGGCCGCGTTGAACGGCACGACTGAAATCACCGCCTTGCCGGCTGCGTGCAGATAATCCTCGACGAAGAGGAAGGCGCGGTCCTGCCAATGGAAGATGAAGGGATCGGCATAAAAGCGATCTCCGGCATCCGCAAGCAAGGTCCATCCAGTCCCGAGCCTGCCGGTATCGGCCACGCCGGGGCCGTGATGGAAACGATAGCCGACCTGCCAGTGCGCCTGCCGGAAGCGAAGCCGCCGCCAGGCCTCCCGGCCAAGGCGCGGCAGGGCGCTCGTCAGATAAGCAGGCAGAAACCGATGGTCTGCTTGGAGCGGGGCGATGGCTTCGAGCCGGTCGAGCCGGTCTGCTGCAAACGCCTCCACCGCCGACACCAGCGCCGTTATCGCTCGGGCAAGAACATCCTCCACCCCAAGCGACGCGGCTTCGCGCCGGTCGATCATCGGCCAGGCCCTGCCGACGACGTGCGCGCCATCGAGCACCACGTCCAGCACCGGTAGCCGGCCTGCCGCAACCAGCGCCGGGACGGCGCGAGCGTCGTATGTGCCATCAAACCGCAATGCGAGGGTTGGCGCGTCCCGCACCGGTGCATGTCCGGCAAGATCGACGCGCAGGTTCGCCGCGACATGCGGAGCGCCGGACATAGGCGGTTCGATCGGTGATGCCAGCGCCTGCGCGCATCGACGGAAAAGCCGACGTTCGAGTGCAAGCGTACCGTTCGCCCAAGCCGGCCACCCGTCCGCAACGGGATCAAGGGCGACAGCCACCGCATGCCCGGCCGCCGTCAGGCGCGAGATCAGGACTTCATGCCAGTACTGCGCGCCGCGGGCCGGAACAATGACATCGATCGCAAGGCGCCGGCCGCTCATCAGGCGTCGAAGACCGCGAATTCCGTGAAGGCGAGATCGCCCGGCCAGGGTGGGTTGGGCCCTTTCGCATATTTGGGTCCAACACCGGCAAAATAGCGCCCCGTCAGCCCCGGCACGGGTCCGCAGGCATCGACAACGGCGAAGAACAGCCCCTTGCGCGCGAGATGACGCCCGAGCGCATGGGCGCATCGGCTTAGATCCGCATGCGAGCGGCAGTAGATGACCTGGCTGCATGGAATGAGGCCGCGCAACACGCGTCGCGGCTTGAGAACGAAGGGGTAAGCATCGTCTCCGTCCAGACAGACGATCGAATCGCAGCCGAGGGCGGCATGGTCGAGCAGGAGGGTGCGGTCTTCTTCCGGCAGCCTGTCGAGTTCCGCGAGCCCCGGCCGTGCAACGACCGCGCGGATCGCCCCCGTCGCCCGGCTGAGGAGTGGCACAAAGGCCTGCTGCCCCTCAGCAAAACGGCGGAACCGCAATGCCTCTGTCACCTTCAGCGTCACGGGCGCCGGCGTGATCGACAGAAAGGTGACATCCCGGCGGCGCATTGCCGTCATGATGAGCTTTCCCGCATAGGAGCGGAACTGCTCGTCCACCGCCCAGCTCGAGAGGTTGCAGCGAATGGCATCGCCGGGATGGCGAAAGTACAAAGCCAGCAGCACGCCAACGACACGGCCTTCGCAATCCAAGAGATAGCCGTAGCGAGGCAGGTCCTGCACGGCGGCACAGCCTGACATGCGTTCAAGCGCCCCCTCCCAATGGCGCTGCGACCGCTCGGGAAATCCGCGCCGAAGGCAATCGATAACGCCTGGCCAATCCGCCTCTTCGATCGGGCGGCAGGCGAGACCTTCGGGAAGCGGACCCAACACACTCATGCAGCCTCCAAAGATGTGATTCTTTCGGTTGAGGATGATGCGAAAATACAACCAAAAGAAAATTTGCAAGTCAAATACACAACCGGAAGAATGCGCATCAATCTCCACCCACTTGCCATGCCTTTGCCGATCGGGAAGGTTGGCCGCAGTCTAACGCAGCATTCTCAGGAGCCGGCATGGCCGTTACCGACATCGCAACCCGCACCTACGATCATAATTTCCGGCTCGATCCGATCGTGCGCAGCCTGCTGGATACGGATTTCTACAAGCTCCTGATGCTCCAGATGATCCGCCGCCAGTATCCCGAGGTCTACGCCACCTTTTCACTGATCAACCGGACGAAGAGCGTGCGGCTCGCCGACATCATCGACGAAGGCGAGCTTCGTGCGCAGCTCGATCACGCCCGTGAAATCCGCTTTACCAAGAAGGAGTTGATCTGGCTTGCCGGCAACAGCTTCTACGGCAAGGCGCGGATGTTCGGACCTGATTTCATCGCTTGGCTTGCCGATTTCCGCCTGCCGGAATACGACCTGCACAAGGTGGACGGCCAGTACGAGCTGCATTTCGACGGGCCGTGGACGCATACGACCATGTGGGAAATCCCGGCGCTCGCCATCATCAATGAGCTGAAGTCCCGCGCGGCGATGCGCGGGCGCGGCCGCTTCACGCTCGATGTCCTCTATGCCCGCGCCAAGGCGCGGCTGTGGGAAAAGGTTGAGCGGCTGGCAAAGCTGCCGGATCTCGTCATTTCCGACTTCGGCACACGGCGCCGGCACGGCTTTCTCTGGCAACGCTGGTGCGTGGAAGCCCTGAAGGAAGGGCTCGGGGATCGCTTCATCGGCACGTCGAACGTGCTTCTCGCCATGGATGCCGACCTCGAGGCGATCGGCACCAATGCGCATGAATTGCCGATGGTCGCGGCCGCGCTGGCCGATGGCGACGAGGCGCTCGCGCGTGCCCCCTATCAGGTTCTGGAGGACTGGCGGCAGCATTATAACGGCAATCTCCTGATCGCCCTGCCCGACGCCTACGGCACCGCGGCCTTTCTCGCCAACGCGCCCGACTGGGTCGCGGACTGGACCGGTTTTCGCCCCGACAGCGCGCCGCCGATCGAAGGCGGCGAGCAGATCATCGACTGGTGGCGCGCCAGGGGGCGCGATCCGCGCAAGAAGCTGCTGATCTTCTCCGACGGCATGGATGTCGATACGATCGAGGAGACCTACCGGCATTTTCACGGGAAGGTGCGCATGAGCTTCGGCTGGGGCACCAATCTCACCAACGATTTCCGCGGCTGCGATCCGGACGGCGGAACCGGGCTCGACCCGATCTCCCTGGTCTGCAAGGTCACAAGCGCCAACGGCCGTCCCGCCGTGAAGCTTTCCGACAATCCCGCCAAGGCGACCGGCGACCCGGCCGAGATCGACCGCTACCGCCGCGTCTTCGGCATCGACCGCCAGACCGCGCGGCCAGTCGAGGTCTAGCCGACCGCGCCAGAAGCATCACTGCGGCCCGGCACTTATCGCCCTGGAACGCTTGGCGCGTCTACCGGGAATGTCCCGCCATTCGGATTACCCTTCCGTGAAAAAAGTGCCGGCAAGCGGATTTGCCGGTTTACAATAGTAATACAATATGATGTTTTATCGACGCTGCTGAGGAGCAGCTTTGTTTGGGAGGAAATCATGAAGTTCAAATTCGCACTCGCAGGTGCCACGATTCTGGCTGCATCGGTCTTCAGCGCGGCTTCCGCGTCCGCGATGACCGTGGGCTTTTCGCAGATCGGTTCCGAATCGGGCTGGCGCGCCGCAGAAACCACACTGACCAAGCAGCAGGCTGAAAAGCGCGGCATCGACCTCAAGTTCGCCGATGCCCAGCAGAAGCAGGAAAATCAGATCAAGGCCCTGCGCTCGTTCATCGCGCAGGGCGTCGATGCCATCCTGGTCGCGCCTGTCGTCGCCACCGGCTGGGACGAGGTGCTGCAGGAAGCCAAGGACGCAAACATCCCGGTCGTTCTGCTCGACCGCACCATCGACGCGCCGAAGGAACTCTACCTGACCGCCGTCACGTCCGACCTCGTGCATGAAGGCAATGTCGCCGGTAAGTGGCTGGTCGACACGGTTGCCGGCAAGCCGTGCAACGTCGTCGAACTCCAGGGCACGACCGGCTCCTCGCCGGCCATCGACCGCAAGAAGGGCTTCGAAGAAGCGCTTGCCGGCAAGGACAACCTGAAGATCGTTCGCAGCCAGACCGGTGACTTCACCCGCACCAAGGGCAAGGAAGTCATGGAAAGCTTCCTGAAGGCCGAAGACGGCGGCAAGAACATCTGTGCAGTCTACGCGCACAATGACGACATGGCCGTCGGCGCCATCCAGGCGATCAAGGAAGCCGGCCTGAAGCCGGGCACCGATATTCTCGTCGTGTCGATCGACGCGGTTCCGGATATCTTCCAGGCCATGGCCGCCGGCGAGGCGAACGCCACCGTCGAACTGACGCCGAACATGGCCGGCCCGGCCTTTGACGCGCTCGATGCCTTCATCAAGGACGGCAAGGAGCCGCCGAAGTGGATCCAGACGGAATCGAAGCTCTACACCCAGGCTGATGATCCGATGAAGGTCTACGAAGAAAAGAAGGGCCTCGGCTACTAATCCCTATCGGTCCTGCGCCCGGCCTCGAACGGCCGGGCGCACACCACCGCTTTGCCTGCCGACGCGCGTCTTGTTACGCTGCGGCCGGTTTCTGTCATACGGGTCGGGATCATGCAGTCGGTCAGTTCCTATGTTCTATCGGCGACGGGGATCGACAAGATCTTCCCGGGTGCCAGGGCGCTCAACGGCGTCGATTTCTCGCTCGCGCGCGGTGAGGTCCACGCCCTTCTGGGTGAAAACGGCGCCGGAAAATCCACGCTCATCAAGTGCCTGACAGGCGCCTACCGGCGCGATGGCGGTCGTATCCTGCTCGATGGCGTCGAGGTCGATCCGCACAACACGCTGGAAGCGCAGAAGCTCGGCATCGGCACGGTCTACCAGGAAGTGAACCTGCTGGCGAACCTCACGGTTGCCGAAAACCTGTTCCTCGGACGCCAGCCGCGCCGCTTCGGGCTCGTCGACGCGCGCGCGATGAACAAGCAGGCCCGCGCCCTGCTTTCCGAATACGACCTCGACATCGATGTGACGGCGGAGCTTTCAGCCTTCTCCGTCGCCGTCCAGCAGGTCATTGCGATCGCCCGCGCCGTCGATCTTTCGGGCAAGGTGCTCATCCTCGACGAACCGACGGCCAGCCTCGACACGCACGAAGTCGCGATGCTGTTTCGCATCGTGCGCCGCCTCAAGGAGCGCGGCCTCGGCATCATCTTCATCACGCACTTCCTCGAACAGGTCTACGAGATCTCGGACCGCATCACCGTTCTGCGCAACGGCCAGTTGGTCGGCACACGCGAGACCGCGGCGCTGCCGCGCCGCGAACTCATCGCCATGATGCTCGGCCGCGAACTCGTGCAGGAAGTCGGCGAAGCGAAGCACAGCGAGACGAAGGCGCCCGGCGAAGCGCGCTTCCGCTTCCGCAGCTTCGGCCGGAAGGGACATATCCAGCCGTTCGACCTGGACGTCGCATCCGGTGAGGTCGTCGGCATTGCCGGCCTGCTCGGCTCCGGCCGCACGGAGACGGCGGAAATCCTGTTCGGCGCCGAACGTGCCGACAGCGGTACGGCGCAGGCCGACGGCCGCACGCTCGATCTTTCCTCACCGCGCGCGGCGATCCGCGAGAAGTTCGGCTTCTGCCCCGAGGACCGCAAGGTCGATGGCATCGTCGGCGACCTCTCGGTGCGCGAGAACATCGTGCTGGCGCTGCAGGCGCGGCGCGGCTGGGCACGGCCGATCAGCCGAAGCGAGCAGGACAGGCTGGCCGACCACTACATCAAGGCACTCGACATCCGCACGAGCGACCGTGAGAAGCCGATCCGGCTTCTGTCCGGCGGAAACCAGCAGAAGGCCATCCTGGCCCGCTGGCTGGCGACCAATCCGGAATTCCTGATCCTGGACGAGCCGACGCGCGGCATTGATGTCGGCGCCCACGCGGAAATCATCCGCCTTATCGAGACCCTCTGCGAGAATGGCATGTCGCTGATCGTCATATCCTCCGAACTGGAAGAGCTGGTCGCCTATTCGAGCCGCGTCCTCGTGCTGCGAGACCGGGCACATGTGGCCGAGCTGGCGGGTGACGAGGTCACCACGAACGCCATCATCGAGGCGATCGCCTCCGCGCATGAAGGGAGGCCGGCATGACGGGCACGCTCAAGGCCTATGCCGTCAGGCTGTTTCCGCAGGTCGCGGCGCTCGCCATCATCCTGTTCATGGTGTCGCTCGCCTTCCCGGGCTTCTTCAAGCTGTCGTTCCAGAACGACCGTCTCTACGGCAGCCTCATCGATATCCTGAACCGCGGCGCACCGGTCGCGCTACTGGCCATCGGCATGACGGTGGTGATCGCGACAAAGGGCATCGACCTTTCCGTGGGTGCGGTCATGGCGATCTGCGGCGCGGTCGCGGCCGCCTCCATCACCGCTGGCCATTCGCTCGCCTTCACGCTCGTCGTGACGATCTCGACAGGCGTCCTGTGCGGCCTGTGGAACGGGGTGCTCGTCGCCGTGCTCGATATCCAGCCGATCATCGCGACGCTGGTGCTCATGGTGGCGGGACGCGGCATCGCGCAGCTCATCACCGAAGGCGCGATCCTCACCTTCAATCATCCGGGCCTGATCTTCATCGGCAGCGGCTCGCTGTTGGGCCTGCCGATGCCTGTTGTCATCTGGCTGGGCTTCGGGCTGATCGTCGCGCTGCTCGTCCGGCGAACGGCGCTCGGCATGCTGATCGAGGCCGTTGGTGTCAACCGCCGCGCCTCGCGCCTTTCCGGTGTCTCCACCGGTGTCCTGCTCATCGCCGCCTACATGCTCTCCGGCCTCTGCGCCGCCCTGGCCGGGATCATCGCCGCCGCGGATATCCGCGGCGCGGACGCCAACAATGCAGGCCTGTGGCTCGAGCTCGACGCCATCCTCGCGGTGGTCGTCGGCGGCACATCCCTGCTCGGGGGGCGTTTCAGCATCGCCGCCTCGCTGCTCGGCGCGATGATCATCCAGTCGATCAATACCGGCATCCTGCTCTCGGGCTTCCCGCCGGAATTCAACCTCATCATCAAGGCGGCGATCATCGTGCTGATCCTGGTCATCCAGTCCCCGCGCGCGCAATCGGCCTTCATCTGGCTGTCGCGCGCCCGCGCCACCGAGCCCACGAAGGGGCAGGAGGCGAAATGAACCCGCGTTACCTTCCGCTCACCGCGACCGTCGCGATCTTCCTCATCGCCTATGCCGTCTGCATCGCACAGTACCCCAACATGCTGTCGACCCGGGTGATCGGCAATCTGCTGACGGACAACGCCTTCCTCGGCATTGCAGCCGTCGGAATGACCTTCGTCATCCTCTCCGGCGGCATCGACCTGTCGATCGGCGCGGTGATCGCGTTCACCGGCGTCTTCCTCGCCGTGCTGCTGCAATCGACCGCGATCCACCCGCTCGTCGCCTTCGCCCTGGCGCTGATCATCACCACCGCCTTCGGCGCGATCATGGGCGCGATCATCCATCATCTGGAAATGCCGCCATTCATCGTCACGCTGGCGGGCATGTTTCTCGCCCGCGGCATGGCCTTCGTGCTTTCCATCGATTCGATCCCGATCAAGCACCCGTTCTATACGACACTGAAGAGCTTCTATTATGTGCTTCCCGGTGGCGGGCGCCTGACACTGATCGGCGGGCTGATGCTCGTTGTTTTCCTTGTCGGCATTCTGATCGCCCACCGCACCCGCTTCGGCGCCGACGTCTATGCGCTCGGCGGCGGCACCGCCACGGCGCGGCTCATGGGCGTGCCGATCGGCCGCACGACCATCCTGATCTACGCTCTGTCGGGGTTTCTCGCCGGCCTGTCGGGCATCGTCTTCTCGCTCTACACGTCGGCCGGCTATTCGCTGGCGACCGTCGGCGTGGAGCTTGACGCCATTGCGGCCGTGGTTATCGGCGGCACGCTGCTGACGGGCGGCTCGGGCTTCGTCGCGGGCACGCTGATCGGCATCCTCATACAGGGGCTGATCCAGACCTACATCACGTTCGACGGCTCGCTTTCGAGCTGGTGGACCAAGATCCTCATCGGCCTGCTACTCTTCGCATTCATCCTGCTGCAGAAGGCCCTGATCCTCCTGTCCGATCGAAAGAGACGCCATGCCTGACGTCAAACAAAAGGCGGCGGCTATTGCGCAGGGCGACCCCGAAAGAAGGGGATAGCACATGGTCCGCCGCAAGGGAGTGCTGGATACGGTCATCACGGGCGCGGGTGTGCGCACAAGCCATTGGCAGGTGGTGAACGCCCTCGGCAAGGCGATCATCGCCGGGGAGTTCCCCGTCGGCGCCACCCTTCCCGGCGACGCCGAACTGGAGGCGCGCTTCGAGGTTTCCAGAACCGTGCTGCGCGAGGCCATGAAGACGCTGGCTGCCAAAGGCCTCGTCGTGCCCCGCGCCCGCATCGGCACACGCGTGACGCCGAAGAGCCAGTGGAACCTCTTTGACGGCGATATCCTCACCTGGCATTTCGCCGTCGGCGTCGACGAGAATTTTCTCCTGCACCTGAGCGAGATCAGGCTCGGCTTCGAGCCGCATGCGGCTGCCCTCGCCGCACGCCATGCCTCCGAGGCCGATATCATCCAGATGATGCATCTGGCCGTCGCCATGGGCGATCCCAGCCACACCCCCGAGACGATGGCGATCGCCGACCTGCGCTTTCATCTGAGCGTCATGGAGGCCTCGCGCAACCCCTTCATGCGTACGGTGGGAAGCCTGATCGAGGCGGCTCTTGCCGGCGTCTTCGAACTGAGCTCGCCAGCAACCGCCGATATCCGCATCACCGACGTGTCATCGAGCCATATCCGCATCGTGGAGGAAATTCGGCGGCGGGACGAGGACGGTGCACGCCGGGCCATGGAAAACGTCATCCTCGTTGGCCGCAACCGCATACTCGGCGCAATGCACGCAGCGCCGAGGGAGGAGAATCGCGAAAACGATGCTTCCGCATTGAGTTCTGACTGACGCTGCGCGGGGGACCACTCTTCCCTTCAGACTGTGCTGGCAACCCGCCTGAGGATGTCCAGATAGCCTTCGACAGTCCAGGCCGAGCGTCCGATGAACAGTCCGTCGATATGGGCCTGCGACACGAGTTCCGCGCAGTTGGCCGGATTGACGCTGCCACCATATAGCAGCGGCAGACGACGGCCCATGGTCTCTTCGACGACCGCGCTGATCCTCTCGTGACGGGCATTGGCATAGTCCATCGTCGCAGGGATGCCGTTCACTCCGATCGCCCATACCGGTTCATAGGCGATAAGGATTCGCACCTGCTTTTCCGCCGGAGTGAGCAAAGCTAGAGCCGCCGTTACCTGACGTGCCAGCACTTCGTCCGCCTGCCCAGCCTCTCGTTCGGCAAGCGTCTCGCCAACGCACACGAGCGGGATCAGGCCGTGGCGCACCGCTGCCGCAGTTTTGCGGCCAACCGCCTCATCTGTCTCGTTGAAGAACTCACGACGCTCGCTGTGCCCGATCTCGACAAGGTCTGCATTGCAGTCCTTCAGCATGACCGGCGAGATCTCGCCGGTCCAAGCCCCACCGTCATCCCAGTGCATATTCTGCGCACCGACCTTCACGCTGGTCTGCGCAAGGCGGCTCTTTACCTCCCTGATGGCAGTGAATGCGGGCAGGATGAAGCGTTGAACATGCCGCGCGCGTTCACCATCCGCCGCCTTGAGGCCGTCTGCGAAAGCCAACGCCTCCGCAAGCGTCTTGTTCATTTTCCAGCTTGTGCCGACCCAGAGCGATTTTGTCATGTGTTCTTCCTTCCTCAGCCGCGAAAACCGTTCATGCCGGTGTCGATATGCGGTTCCCAATAGGCGACCGATTCCCGGATCATCTCGACGACACGGCCATCCGTCGGTTCGCGTTCGCGAAACGACAGCTCCATGCAGATCTCGTTGTCCGTGCCGCCGGCCTCCTTGACGGTACGGATCAGTTTCTCCGGCTGGATGCGGCCGTCCTTGTTGTGTTCGGCGGTGAAGGGCCAGTGCCCGCCCTTGTTCATGGAGGACTGCTTGACATGGATGATCGGTGATTCCTGCGGGAACGCCGCCGCCCAGGCATAGGGGTCGATATCATCCGGATTCGAGGAGGTCACGTCGCCGTGGTCGATGTCCACGATCATGCGGAACGGTATGGCGAAACCCGCGCTAGCGAGCCGCCGGTCGAGCGTGCGGCAGGCGGCAATCGTCTGGCCAAACTCACGGCCAACCGACATCGGCTCCCAGAAGACGTATTTGAGCCCAGCCGCCTTGCCCTGTTCCGCCACGGCCTTCCAGCAATCGAGGACGGTTTCGATCAGTTCCTGCCGTCGCGCCTGGTCGTTGTAATCCTTCTGCGTGAAGACCGCGAACTGTGAGCCCATGCCGTCCGCACCCAGTTCTCCGGCAATGTCTGCCAATGTGCGGAACCATTCGAGATAATAGGCGCGCACATCGGGGTCGGGATGGCCGAAATGGTTTAGGCGGCCGTAGGTGCTCGTCATGACGGATGTGACCCGCACGCCGGTGCGGTCCAGTGCGCGGCGGAAGGCACGAACACGACGCGTGATGACGGAGGCCGGCCAGGATGGATTGATGAACTCCGGGGTCAGCTGGATGTGGCCGATGCGGATTCGCTCTGCGATCGTCTCGATGAGATCGTCAACGTCGGCGAACCGGTTGACCAGCGGATTGGTGTTGAGCGACAGCCTCAGCGGCATTTTCTTCTCCCCAAGAGTTGTGCGGTGCCGGCTCCGGCCGGCATCAGGATGTCAGGTTGCCGCCGCTTGCTCCGCCTGAAGCGAGGCGATGGCATCGGGCAGTTCGGCGAAGGTATCGATGAGCCGGTCGGCGCCGAGATCGTCCAGCGGCGTTTTCGTGTAGCCGTAGGTCAGCGCGATCACCGGCACGCCGGCCGCCTTGCCGGTTGCTATGTCGACCTCTGAATCGCCGACGAACAGGACGGGATGCCCGCCACCGGCCGCCGCCGCGGTTTCCGTCAGATGGCGGGGGTCCGGCTTGCCGACGCCGAAAGTATCCGGCCCTGCCACCACCGCGAAGTGGCGCGAGAGGCCGAGATGATCGACGATCTGCCGGGCGAAGCGCTCCATCTTGTTGGTGCAGACCGCCATCCGCCAGCCCTCACCCGCAAGCTGCTCCAGCACGGTCTCGACATCGGCATAGGGCCGCGTCTCCTGCGCGACGCGTGCGCCGTAGATCTCCGTGAAGCGCTTGACGGCGGCAGCGCCGGTGTCGTCCTGCCACTCGACGCCGCGTTCGGCCAAAGCCCGGCGCACCAGGTTCGGAATACCGTGGCCGATCAGCCGGCGCGCGGTTTCGACACCGATCGGCGCCAGCCCCCTTTCTTCCATCAGCGTGTCGAGAGAACCTGCCAGGTCTGGTACGCTGTCTACCAGCGTGCCATCGAGATCGAAAACAATCGTGCCTTTGCTCATGTCCATCCTCTATGCGTGAATCGCGCGTGAATCGGAGGCCAGCGTAGCCTCATGCAGCGCTTCCGACAGCGTGGGATGGGGAAATATCGTGTGGAGAAGATGCTCGCGCGTCGCGCCCATGGTCAGCGCGAGAGAAAAGACCGGCACGAGTTCGCTGACCGAAGGACCGATCATGTGCGCGCCGACGAGTCGACCGCTCACCTTGTCGAACAGGACTTTGACGAAACCGTCTGTTTCGCCAATGGTCACCGCCTTGCCGTTTCCGCGAAAAGCGAAGCGTCCGATATCGACGACCAGCCCTTTTTGGAGAGCGGCCTCTTCCGTCAGGCCAATAGAGGCGACCTGTGGCGCGGCGAAAATGCAGGACGGGACCGGCCCCATGCCAGCGTGCAATCCACGGCCCGCGATCGCCTCGACACAGCGCACACCCTCATGCTCGGCCTTGTGTGCCAGCATGGGCGGGCCCGCGACGTCGCCGATGGCGTAAAGCCCGGCAATGTTGGTCCGGCCTGCCGCATCGGCGGCGATCGTGCCGTTGCGCAGGGTGACACCGAGTTCTTCCAGGCCGAGCCCCTCGACATTGGCTACGACGCCAGCGGCGGAAAGAAGTTTCTCGGCGGTGATTTCGCGAGGCCCGGTCGGATCGTTGAAGCGTAAGGTCATACCGGTGACATCGGACGACACCTGCGAAATTTCAACGCCGGTCAAAACCTCGATGCCCCGCTTGCGAAGGGATTTGCTCATCTGCTCGGCCACCTCGGCGTCTTCCTGCGGCAGGATACGAGCCAGACGCTCGATCAGCGTCACTTTCGCGCCGAGCGAATTGTAGAGGCTGGCAAACTCCACGCCGATGGCGCCGCCACCCACAATTGCTATGGAAGCCGGCAGCACCGCAGGCGTCATCGCATGATGATAGGACCAGATGCGTTCGCCGTCGGGAACGATGCCCGGGAGGCGGCGTTCGGAGGCGCCAGTGGCGATGACGATATGTGCCGCATTGTAATCGCCGGGTGCAAGCGTGCCCTTCGGCGCTTCGCCCTCACCGGCCGTGACGCGCACCATGCCGGGCGCCAGGATTTCGGCGGCACCCCAGATCACGTCGACCTTGTTCTTGCGCAGCAGGAACTGCACACCGGTATTTAGCTGGCCCGCGACCGTGCGCGAGCGCGCGACAACAGTGGGAAGATCGACGGAGGGCGTTTCGCTTCGAATGCCGAAGGATGCCGCATGACGAGCCTCATCCAGAAGGGCTGCAGAATGGAGCAGCGACTTCGTGGGAATGCAGCCCCAGTTCAGGCAGATGCCACCGAGATGCCGGCGCTCGACAACCGCCGTCCTCAGACCCAGCTGCGCCGCACGAATGGCCGCGACATAGCCGCCCGGCCCCGCGCCGATCACAATGACATCATAGGCCGGCATGCGGCATTCCTTTCGAGGGATATTGGCTCGACGCGGCCACGCACCAGGGAGAGGTGCGTGGCACGGCCGGGAGGCGAAGCGCTCAGCTAGCGCTTCGAATGGTCTGCGACACGAGCCGGCCGACGAGCGGGGCGGCCTCGAGCTGCGGCAGGTGGCCGACCTGTGGAAGGCGGTGCAACCCCACATGCGCGGGCAATGCATTGCTGTGTTCTGCCGGAATGACCCGGTCCTGCTCTCCAACGATAACGCGGGCCGGGCCGCCGAAACGGTTGAGTGCATCACGCACGGAGAAGAGCTGTGTGCTTCCCGCAAAGACACCGGCGGCAAGCCGTGTCTGGTTCGCCACCATACCCGTTCCTTCGCGGCCGGAGAGCGTCGCGCGGACCAGGACGCCCGGCAGGCTCGCCGGTTCATGAACCAGAAGGCCAAGCCAGGCCTGAAGCGCCGCCTCGCTATTGGCGGATAGGAACCCGCTCACATAGTCGCCGTTGATCTTGGGTCCGAGGCCGGCCGGCGCAATCAGCGTCAGCGACCGCACGTCGAAGTCACCACCACCGGCGATTGTCGTGGCGACTGCCGCGCCGAGCGAATGGCCGACCAGATGCAGCCGCTCGATCTTCTCGGCAGCTAGCGTGGCGCGCACGACGGCCACAAGATCGTCGAAGCTGTCGGCCGATGCATTCGCCGCGCCACCGTGACCGGGAAGGTCGATCGCGAGGATCGGATTGGCCACGCTGATATGGCCGATGAACGACCGCCAGGCGGAAAGCTCGGCTCCGAAGCCGTGAACGAACAGCACCGGATCTCCCACACCGGCTTGCAGCGTCTTGAGGACGCTGCGGCCGCTTGAAGCCGTCGAAGCGGCGCCGCCGAAGTTGACGAGCGTGCCCGAGCCGGAGGAGCGCTTGAATGCCTCCACATCGCGCTTCACCACAGCACCGCGCGGGCCGGAGCCGGACACCCGGGCGATATCGATGCCGGCGGAAGCGGCAATCCGTCGGGCAAGCGGCGAGGAACCGCCGGTTCCCGATTTCAGGAAGGCCGTCTCGTTTTCACGGACGGACTCCCGCGGGAAGACCGCGATGTTCTCCTTGGCCGTCTCGACGATGGACTGGGCGTCTTCGCCGGAGAAAGCTGAGACAGGAGTGGTGGCGGCTTCGAGCTTCTCGCCCTCGTCGCCGACCATCATGAGAGGTTCAAGAACAACACCCATGTCGCCGACATTGTAGCGTATTTCGAGGATCGTACCGGTTTCGAAGGCCTCCACCTCGAAGACCGCCTTTTCGGATTCGACCTCGGCGACGATGTCGCCCTTTTTGACCTTGTCGCCGACCTTCACGAGGATCGCCGTGATCTTGCCTTCGGTCAGGTCCTGACCGACCTGTGGCATCAGAATGGGACGTGCCATGACGGTTCTCCTCTCAGGCCACGCGACGGTGGAGCGTTTCGACCGACTGCGCGACGAAATCCACGGTCTTGCGGGTGGCGGCTGCGAATTCAGCAGCCGTTGCGGCGAAGGCGCCAAAGCGTGAGAACTCCTCCGGCTTCATGCCGTCGAATTCATAGGCCTGGCGGAAATAGGGAATGCGCAGCAGTTTCTCGATGAGCTCCGGCGACGCGTCCGTATCGATTGCGGTGGGATCGAAATCCGGTAGCCGGTCTTCGGCCCTCATGAGTTGCGTAATGTAGCCCGGCGGGCAGGTATAGACGAAGTCGCCGCCGGCGATCAGCGCGATATGGCCGCTCGATGCCTTGCCGCCCTCGCCTTCGTCCTGCACGCGCATGGAGCATTGCAGCATCTTGCTGGGATGGTTGCGCTCCTTGCCGTAGCGATAGGCTCGCTTCAGCACCGCCATTTCGCCAAGCAGAATTTCCTCCGGCGAAAGCGAAATACCGCGCGCATCGGCCTGGGCCTTGAGGTCGCCCACATTCCCGAGACGGGACGACATATGGGTGATCACCGAGCGCCATTTCGACAGATCGACACCCGCTGCCCTTGCCCGCTCAAGACCGCGTGAGACGGCGTCCATGCAGGCGATATATTGCGGAACGGTGAAGGACGTCGTGTTGTTGGTGGAGATGCCGTGGGCCGTCAGTTCCTCGATGACCTCGTAGCCTTCCTTCGAACCGGGGATCTTCACCATGACGTTCGGCGCAATCTCTGCAAGCTGGAGCCCCTGCTCCAGCATGCGCGTCTTGTCCGTGACGAAGCGTGGATCCACCTGGCCGGAGACATAGCCGTACTTGCCGCCCGATGTATCGAAGACCCTGCGGATCATCGCCGCGCCGCGGCGCACGACATCGAGATAGACCGCCCAGTAGATATCCTCGACATCATCGGCATTGCGTGTCGATCCGATCCTGCGGATCTCGTCCGCCCAGAAGGCCGGATCGGCCTGGATCGCCTGGAGCGAAAGCGGCGGATTGGTCGTGACGCCACGAAAGCCCATCGTTCCGTCACGTGCAGCGGTTTCCGCATCGAAGAGACGCGTCAGCTGCTCCTCCCATTCTGCCCGCTTTCCAGCAGGCGCATCCTTCAGGACGGCGGCTTTCCAACCCTCGTAGATCAGGGGTGAGGAATCCCACCAGATTTCACAGTCCGGATTTGTGGCCGCAAGCTTTTCCAGCACATGCAAGGACATGGTCGTCTCCCGATCTCTCTTCTCACTCAGCGGCCTGCGCCAGCGGCTTCGAATGAAGCGTGCGGCGCACGGCAAGCACGATGTCGTCCACCTGTGGAACGCTTGCCTTTTCAAGCTCAAGGTTGAACGGGATCGGTATGTTGAGACCGGCGACGATCTCGATTGGCGCGTCCAGCTGGTAGAACGCCTCCTCCTGAATGATGGACGCGATATCAGAAGCGACGCCGCCGCGACGCACGGCCTCTTGAACGATGACGGCACGGTTGGTCTTGGCGACCGAGCCAAGGATCATATCCTTGTCGAGCGGCACGAGCGTGCGCGGATCGATCACCTCTGCATCGATGCCCTCGGCCGCTAGTCTCTCGGCTGCTTCCAGCGTCCGCGGGATCATGTTTGACCAGGCGATCAGCGTCACGTCCTTGCCCGGGCGCTTGATATCGCCCTTGCCGAACTCGATGACGTGCTCGCCATCGGGAACGAGGCCCTTCGTCATGTACAGATGCTTGTGCTCCAGGAACATCACCGGATCGGGCTGCCGCAGCGCATATTTCAAAAGACCCTTCGCATCCGCCGGCGTCGACGGCATGACGACCTTCAGACCGGGAATATGATAGAACAGCGCCTCGAGGCTCTGCGAATGCTGTGCCGCTACGCCGCCGCCCGTCCCGCCCTGCGTGCGCATGACGAAGGGAACCCGACCGTCGCCGCCGGTCATCAGACGGAACTTGGCGGCCTGGTTGACGATCATGTCCATGCCGAGCATGGCGAAGTCGATATAGAGAATTTCCACGATCGGCCGGGCACCGGCGATGGCCGCGCCCACGCCGACGCCGATCATGCCGGCTTCGGCAATCGGCGTGTCACGCACGCGCTTGGGACCGTATTTCGACAGCAAGCCTTCCGTGACCTTGTAGGAGCCACCGCGTTCGGCAATACCTTCGCCGATGATGAAGACGGTGCTGTCGCGTTCCATTTCCTCGTCGATCGCCTCGCGCAGCGCATCGCGGTACATGATTTCTCTGGCCATGGTATGATCCTCCCCGTCTGCTCAGTATGCTTCGACGAATTCGTTGAACTCGGCGAGCGTGATCTCACGGCTCGCCTTGGAGAATTCGACGGCATCCTCGAATTCCTGCTTGATCTCGTTTTCGATCGCTTCGATTTCGGCCTGGTCGAGACCGACGATCTCGACGAGAGCATTGCGCGCGCGATCGACCGGGTCGCGCTCCTTGTAATAGGCCAGCGTGTCGGCCGGCATATACTTGCCGGGATCGTTCACATGGTGGCCCATGTGGCGGTAGGTCTTCGCCTCGATGAGGATCGGGCCTTCTCCACGGCGGCACTTTTCAACCGCATCCTGCATAAGGTGATAGACGGCGAGTGAGTCATTGCCGTCGACCTGATGGCTTTCGACGCCGATGGCGAGGCCGCGCTTGTAGAGATCGACGTCGCGCGTCGATTCCTCGATGCGGGTGGAGACCGCATACTGGTTGTTCTCGACGACGAGCACGTAGGACAGGTTCCAGATCGCCGCCAGATTGAGCGATTCCAGGAACGTGCCGTTGTTGGAGGCGCCGTCCGTCGAGAAGGTCACCGTGACGGCGTCGTTACCCTTGATCTGGTTGGCGAGCGCCGCACCGACGCCGAGCGGCGTACCGGCGCCCACGATGCCGTTTGCCCCGAGATTGCCGGCCCTGATGTCGGCGATGTGCATGGAGCCGCCGTAGCCGCGGCAGTAACCGGTCTCCTTCTGCAGGAGTTCGGCCACCATGCGCTTCACATCGGCGCCCCACGCGATGCAGTGGCCGTGCCCGCGGTGGGTCGAGGCGATGAAGTCGCCTTCCTGCAAGGCGGCGCAAACGCCTGTCGCGATACCCTCCTGCCCGAGATAGGGATGGAAGTATCCACGGATCAGCCCCTGACGATAGAGCTTGATGCCTTCGGACTCGAAGACACGGATTTTGTAGGCCGTCCTGAAAAGTTTTTCCAGAAGCTCCCGCGAGGGTGCATTCGCCTTCTGAGCCTGCGCTGCCATGGATTTCTCTCTCCCCGATATGAAGATCGCCTGTCGATGAATGGCGTTCTAACATCCGAAAAACACGTTGTCGAGAAAATTTTCTTCATAAATGAAAGCGCTGAATTCAGCAGGGAAATCTCTCGTCAGCAGATGACGAACAACCAAAATCGTTGTTTTTTAATGGCTTTTTATGTCATGCGGAATCGCAGACAAAAAATAGAGTAAAACTTCCGCCTTGCGCCGCCTGCGAAACCAGCAGAGAAATCCAGTAAAAAGTAAAATTCTTTCCACAATCTGACGGGCGTGTTTATGGCGCAGCAAAACGAGCGATCACGCGGTGAGCTTTTCGCTGCACGTACCGGCTTGAAAAAGCAGAGAGTAAACTTTTCTTCCCCAGTCGATAGTGCTACCAATGTTCAGCAGACCTATCGGCCGCGGCCGGCACCCTGGATTGAAGTCATGACTGATGCTCGACCTTTGAGCGACCTTAAGCAGAGCGACCTTCTGGAACGGATTCAGGAACGCTATGGCACGCTCAGGAAATCGGAGCGCATCGTCGCGGACTTCCTGCGGGAAAATGCCGGACGGCGTCTCGATTCATCCATTACGGAACTCGGCCGCACGCTTGGCGTCTCGGAAGCCACGATCAGCCGTGTAAGCCGGGCGCTTGGCTATGACGGCTATTCGGACATGAAGCTGTCGCTTGCCGAGGGCGCACGCGCACGCGCGAGCTTCGTCAACCTGCCGCTCGAGATCGAAGATACGGACTCCCTGATCAGCACATCGAGCAAGCTCGCCAATCTTCTGATTGCCGGCGTAGACGGCACGCAGCGCATGCTGGACGCCCACAGGCTCGAGCAGGCCGTGGAAGCGTTGCGCAATGCGCGCAAGATCGTCTTCGTCGGCGTGGGTGGTGCGGCGGCGATCTGCGACGAGGCCGCCCATATGTTTATGAAGGCGGGCTTCGAGGCCACCAGTCTCCGCGACGGCTATACCCAGACGATCGTCGCCGCGACGATGACCGAGAAGGACGTGATGGTCGGCATCTCGCATACCGGCACCACCGAGACGGTAACGGACGCGTTGCATCTGGCACGTGAGAGAAAGGCAACGACGATTGCCATCACGAGCAATGTCGGATCGGATGTCGGGCGCGCCGCCGATGTCGCGCTGACTACCTGGAGTGCGGGGCAGCAGCTCGTGCCGCTACACGGCGACTTTCTGGAAGGACGACTCAGTCAGCTGTTTTTGATCGACTTGCTTTATGTCGGCACGATCTTCCGTGCGGGCGAAGAACCGGCCAAGGCGTTGAAGGTCACAGGCGAGGCTCTCGAAAAGCGCTATCGGCATAAAAGCGGAAAAGCCGGCTGAACGAATCCGCCGGCTTGAACCACAGATCGGAATGCCAATTTTCAGGCGTCGATGAGTGCGCGGCAGAACGAGATATCGACGTTTCCTGCATCCAGATCATCCACGACCCGGTCAGCGAGCGAAAAATCCTCCTCGCCGGTATAGGACGAGATCGTTACGACGCAGTGCATGCCGGCCGCCTTGGCCGCGCGCAGCCCGTTGTTGCTGTCCTCGATTACCACACAATTGCTCGGATCGAGCCCGAGCGTCCGCGCGGCGAGATTGTAGATATCCGGCGCCGGCTTCTTGGCGGCGACCATGTCGCCCGCGAAAACTGTAATCTTCCTGGACCGTTCAGGTCCGAGCATCACATCGACCACCGCCTGGACGGCCTTCTCGTTCGATGTCGAGCAAACCGCGAGCGTGATACCGCTTGCAATGGCCTCGTCAACGATGCGCGCGATGCCGGGCCGAAGCGGCAGGCCGCCCTCCTCGATCAGTCGCATGAAGATCGCGGTCTTGCGCTTGTGGATCGTCGAAATCAACGCGTCCCGGTCCTCGGTGCCGGCGGGCCAACCCGTCTCATCGAAATGCCGCCGCATGCGTTCCTTGCCGCCAGCGGTCAGAAGCAGTTCGCCATAGCGCTCGACCGACCAGACGCAGTCTATGCCGAGTTCGGCAAAGGCCTCGTTGAAGGAAACACGATGCCCGTCGCGCTCGGTGTCTACGAGAACGCCGTCGCAATCGAAAATAAGAGCCTGCATCGGTTCACGCCCCCGCCGCATGCGCGGCCTTGCCGGCCGATCCAAAGATGCGGATCATGTCAACGACGTCCTTCTTCATGGCGTTATATTGCCCGACGATGAAAGGGAGCGGCTCTTCCAGCTTGGGCTTTTCCGCACGCACGCCGATAAAGCCTTCGATGAAGCGATGTTTGTGCATGGTCGAGATGTTGACCTTCGCGCAGCCGCCGGCGATGCAGCGGTCGAACTGTTCCTGGCTGAGCCCCGTCCCGCCATGCAGCGCAATCGGCACGGAAATCGATTGCGTGATGCGCTCGAGAAGATCATAGGCGATCTTCGGCTGCCCTTTGTAGAAACCATGTGCCGTTCCGATGGCGGGCGCGAAGACTGCGAGGTTCGGCATGTCCTTCACGAAGGCGAGGCATTCGTCGTAGTTGGCGAGGATCGCGGCATCCTCCGCCACGAACTTGTCGTCCTCGACGCCACCGATCGCGCCGATCTCCGCCTCCAGCCCGACGCCGGCCTGTTCGGTCATGCGGTAGATTTCCTCCGAGCGCGCCTTGTTTTCGGCAAACGGTAGCGAGGAACCGTCGAACATGACCGACGACCAGCCGGCATCGATGCAGCGACCGATCACGTCCGCATCACTGCAATGGTCTAGATGAAGCGCCACCGGCACATCGACATCATCCGCCAGCATGCGCACCCAGGTGGCGATCGGCTTGTAGCCCCAGTGCTTGATCGTCTTCACCGAGACCTGCACGATAATCGGCGCATCCAGCTCCGCCGCGCCCTCGATGATCGAGCGCACGCTGTTGTAGTCGATCATGTTGAAGGCGGCGATGCCGTAGCGGGCCGCCTGCGCGCGCTTCAGCATCGGACCCATTGTGACGAATGCCATGACTTTCACTCCACCTGCCGGTTTTCGCCGCCTACGCCACGCGACGAAGCGGCACTATCGCTACACCCTCCCTAGCAAGAAGATGTATTCATGTAAATTATTTTCTTGGATGGCATTGCGAAAAATCATTTGCTTCGCGCAGTTTAGCGCATCACTCAAAGAAGCCGAGACGCGATGCGCTCTCAACAGCCCGATCAATCTTCAAAATCATGAAATATTTTTTACTTCACCGCCACGACATGCAAACGGCCGGTGCGTGCCCGGCCGTCGCATGGTCTCAAAGGAAGAAAACCTC
>NZ_WUMM01000023.1:0-37602 GCF_009826875.1 Shinella sp. AETb1-6
AAGCGGTTCCAGAATTCGCTTGCCTGCAATGCGGTGCGCATGGCGCGCTCGAAAGCAGCGGGTATATCACCGCCATGTGCCGTATTCACGCCGGTAAGCATGGCATTGATGTCCGTCTTTAAGGTTGCGTACTCCGCGCTAAAATACGCCCGATAATGCGAAATCAGTGCCGATCCATGCAAATCTTGAGAACAGAAAGGACAAACCTCTCTACCCTCTCCAGCAGAAGCCGGACCGATACGGTTCATCCCTTGGCTCACCCAAGCCTCACCACCTTGGCCAAGACGTGCGAAGTGCGCCTGAACTTGCGCCATTGCAGCGGCCTCCAACGCAGGCAACCCCCGTGCGAGCAACCTATTGATTGCTACCGTGTCAAAAGCGGGCAACGTTATCGGCTGAAACGCGTCTTGGCGTTGAACAGCGTCAGCGGATCGAGCGGCAGCCAGTTGACGCTCAGCCTCCTCGGTTCTACCGTTCACCTCTGGGTCGGCCTGTAGGGCACAGAACGCATCAACTGTTAGCGTCCCTCGTATTGCAACGGGAATAGCGTCTGCCCTCTCTCGCAGAGTGCGGTTATGCTGCTCAACAGCATTAATGTGCTGGAGCAGCTCTGTATTGAGTTGGACGCCTGGCAAGCCAAGTATCAACTCATGCAAGTTCTGGCGGTGTGCCGTATCGATCTCGATCCCCGAGCACACATTTTGGGCAACGAAAACATCATCGAAAACTGCAATATGCGGCAGCGGATTGTTCCATACCCCGTTCTGGAACATGTGCGCTGCAGAGTTAATTCGCGATATGATGATATGTGGCGGGTGTTGAGCCCCTAGCCTCTGGCGTTCGTTGACCAAATTCGCGTCGCCAGTACTCAAAGAACGCAGAATTGTCGCAAGAGTCGTTTTTCCACGGCCATTTTCCGCATAAATCAGCGTAAGCTTGCCACACGCGAGCTGCGCACCCGAGCTAACGTTATCAAACCGCCCGATATTTCGCAGAAGCTGAATTCGATCGACGGCCATTGCCCCCCTACGTTGTAAAGAATTTGCACAACGTAAGCGCGAAGTTGCAAGCAAAATCGTTGGCATGAAAAAGTCTTTCGTTGCCGCGCTTGAAAAATATGTCGTTAGCGCAGCCTCTCTGAAGAGTGTTTTCAGCTTATATTGACGCTGAGCGGGTGACTTGGCATGATGTACTCGGCCTGACGCATAGGCCGGTGTGCCCACTACGCGAAGCCCAGGCAATGCGCTTCTTATGATCAATGACTGACACCGTTCCTTCGGACGGGTCCGGTCGGCAGTGGGCACCCGGTTGGATTCGTTACAAAAAGGAATGGACCGTCATGGCCACTGATACTCTCACTACGCTTAAACCTCTTGCCAAGAAGCTCGCCAGATTGCGACGCCTTCAGCATATTGTCGCCCTGGAAATCGTCGCCCGCGAGGTGGGCAAAGCTAATTGGCGTAGCCTCGCCGAATCCTACAAGCAGGGTTGGCGTCCCGATGCCAAGCAGATGAAGCACGCCGAAGATTTGCTTGCGGCCCCTCTTGAGGCACCTAGCGCCGCAGCGGCGCACCAAAACACCGCCACCGATGACCGCCTGATCTTCACAAGTTGGGTTCCCGAAGATGTGGAGCCTATGGAGGCGGACGAGCTTTATGGCGAACTCGATGGCCATAAATTCTATCTTGTGGGCGACAAGTTCAGCGTCGGCTTTGGCTCGCAGGGCTGGGAGATTCTCCTCGATCAGCCCCCCTCCGCAAAACCTGAGCTGCGACGGCTGGGAGGTCGCGTCAAATCCGTTGAGGCACTTGATCCAGCCTTTATCGAGCGTGCCACCGAACTGCTGACGATCCGCGCTCGCCGAATGCACTCCCAAGTCGCTTTGGACTGGCCACGCCGCTCAACCATGCCAGACAAGCAGGGCCGTTCAAGCCACCCGCTGGGTCGAGGATTGTCAGACACATGGTACTGCCTGCATTGCGACGGCGTGCACGACGGCCGAACGATGGCAACGAACCTCTGGCACTGCAAGGAGTGTGGAGCCACGCCTATCGATATTTTCCCTGAACCGTTCCCGAATGGTCAATTGCAGTCCGCATAGTGGCTGCAAGCCTGGAAAAATGAATAACCGTAGCCGAGCCAAGAGAGGACGCAGATTTGCGTCCTCTTTCTTAAATTTGGTCGCCGCTGCTATGTCCAGATCGCGGGAACCATTTGTGAGAGGTTCGCAAGTCAAGCCGACAAATTCAGACAACGATCACATAAGCGAAACGAAACATAGATATTGACTCCCTCAGGTTGCATGTTAACACTTAACTTTCGCCATGGGGGAACGGGCTATGAAAATAAAGTTTATATCCGCCGCTCTTGTGATTTCATTGGCTGCTGGATGCACTAAGACGGAAAATAGAGTTGATGGCGGCGTAAAACCTTCGAACTCGGCAAATAAATCACTCCAAGAAGATGGCAACAGAGCAAAGAAATGGCTAGAAACTTATTGCGATTACTACGCAAATATCAATGACGTTATCCAGGTTATTGAACTAGCAACTGTGGGAACCGAGCGTTGGTTCAAGATATCAAAAATTATCTGCGATAAGGTCAAGGAGAAGAGAAGTAAAAGCTTGTCAAATGTGGTGAACGTCGAAGTGAACGGCGTGACGGTGCGTGGTACCGTGAAATGAAAGCTGTCATCAGGCTCGGATTGTTCATGAGCTATCTGATGACAAGCTCTACCCTGTTGGCGGCTGAGCGAGTGGCGTTGGTCTTGGGTGTCAGTAGCTACAAAGCCCCAGTGACGACGCTAAAGCGATCGAAAAATGATGCGCGGGACGTTGCAAATCTTCTCAAAGGAAAAGGCTACAAAGTAATTGTAGCGGATGACGTTCTAACGAAAAAACACCTTATCGATAAGCTTAGCGAGTTTGAAGTATACGTTAAGTCGGCCTCCCTGCGAGGTAAGGTGGACGCTGTCGTTTATTACTCTGGTCACGGCCTGGAGGCGCGCAAAAACAGTTGGATGATAACTGCGGACTTCAATCTGAGAGCAGCTACGCGTGATGCCGCAAAGAAGGAGCTTGAAAGAAGCGCGTACACCGTTGAGCAGCTGTTTGCTCGGTTTCAGACTTTGAAACTCAATAGCGTGACATTCATACTGGATGCTTGCCGGTACGCGGCTGCCGATTTCTCTGGCATCGGTGAGGTCAATGTGGGGTTTGATGTGGCTTCATCCCAAAATCCCGATAGATCTTTTGTCATCTATTCCGCCAGCAGAGAAAAACCGTCATACGTTGAGTTCCCAGGAGACGGAGGAAAAAATAGCGTTTTCACGCATTTCTTACTGAAGAGACTTTCAGAAGAAAATTGGGAATTGAATACCCTGCTTAATGTGCTGCAGGACGATGTTTTGGCTGCAACGAACAATCGCGTACCGAGCCAGATACCGGCAGGATGGGACGGAATTCCTGGAAGATTTTACCTTTTTGGCACCGGAGGTGAGACAATTACTCAGTCGGGCGGACCAATAGTGCCTATATTTTACAAGACGTCTCGAATTGACGATGCGAGAGAAATCGCAACGGCAATGGAAAATTCGGGGGTTTTACACGGTATGTCTGCGGACGATTTCAGCCAACTTAAGCATAAGCCTCCGGTAGGAACTGTTAGAATTATGAGGTCGACTGTCTTTACGCCAGAAGACGCTACAGCTTTTGAAAAAACATATGCAATATTGAAACAAAAATTTGGAGACAAAAACGTAAAAATAATAGAGATAAATCCAAATTCTATTTTGTACAAACCATTCCACGTGCAATTACACTGATTATGAATTTCAATATCTACCTTTTTTGATTATTCAAATGGGATACACAAAAACGGCCCTCTTCGTGCCGTTTTCATTTTATGCTGCAACCGTGAGGGGTTCATCCACCTGAGCAGCATCCGAACTGAGTTCATGCAGAAAATCCACCTCACGCTGCGCATGGGCGGCAGCGGTGAAGATCGCCCGCTTGTCGCCTTTAAGGATGGTCAACCAGTTACCAATATAAGCGGCATGGTCTTCCCGCACCTCTGGTGTGATGCCGAGATCGGCGCATAGGAACGCCGCACCAAGCTCGGCCACCAGCTCCTCCGCGGCATAACCTTCATCCCCCCAGCGCTTCGGGCCGAGATCACGGTCAAGACGGCTCTTGTGTTTTGTCCAGTGGGTGCCTTCATGCGCGAGCGTGGCATAGTAGCTCTCAGCGTCCCTGAACGTCTCGAACGGTGGAAGCTGGATACGATCTGCACCTTCTGCATAGAAAGCCCGGTTGCCGCCATGGCTGATGTCCGCGCCGGTCGCCGCAAAGAACGCATCGGCCACCGCGTTGCGCTGCACGGGATCGAGCCGAACATGCGCCGGTCGGGTATACTCCTCCGGCAAGCCCTCGATCTGCTCGACGTTGAACACGGTGTATCCTTTCATATAACCGACTGAGATAAGCGGATTCTCTATGAGGGGATGAAGGATTTCCTTTTGCGGGGTGCCATAAGGCTGTGATAGGTTTGAGTCATGAACACGAAGGCACCCAAGCGCATCCGCATCACCAAACCCGGCCGCCTCACCCGCAGCCGGGGAGAGAAAATCAGTGCGGTGGAGGGACTGGCTCTGACCCCCCGTATGCGCACCTTGCTGGATGCCACCAAGGATAAGTCCGGCGAGGAACGCCGCCAGCTCATACGGGCGCAGTTCGCACAAAAAACAGCCTGACCTTGGTTTACACCGCTGACACCGATCCGCTTTGCTATCCAGGCACGACGGTTCTCCGCAACATATTGGATTTACGGACGCAAGACGAACTCGATGAGTACGAGCTTGCCGTTTTCCTGACCCGTTCGGATGAACCTTGGCCACCCGGCGAATTGGACTACGTCCACTATCTTGCCCTCCACCACCACCTGTTTCAGGACGTTTACGAATGGGCCGGACAGGTGCGTACTATCCGTATCGGTAAGGGCGGCAACTGGTTTTGCTATCCCGAGTATATTGACGGCGAAATGCGCCGCATTTTCGGGGAACTGGAAGAAACCGGACATTTGGTTGGGTTGGAAGCACGTGACTTTGCACTAAAAGCTGCCCATCTTCTGGCAGAAATCAACGCCGTGCACCCGTTCCGTGAAGGCAACGGCCGAACGCAGCTTGCGTTTCTGTCCGTGCTGGCCGAGAACGCGAACCTTCCCTTCCATGATGATGTGCTTGACCGCCAGAGGGTCATCGGCGCTATGGTCGAAAGCTTCTCCGGCTCCGAGGCTCCTCTGGCGCAACTCATTTATGAGATAGTTTCACCAGACCTTTGAGAACCGAGGCGCTCTGTCGCCGCCGCAGCATAAGCGCCATCGAGTTCGATGCCGAGATACCGCCGCCCGCAGGACCGGGCGGCGACCAGAGTGGACCCTGAACCGCAAAACGGGTCAAGCACCAATCCGCCCTCGGGACAATACGTACGCACCAAGGGTTCCAGCACCTCAACCGGCTTTTGGGTCGGATGCAACTTGTTGCCGGACGCCTTGTAGGGTGCCGAGAAGTCCGGCAGATGGCTGATCCAGTTGTGGCGCAGGGCGGTTTTCATGACCTGCCGCAGGGTGACGGTCTCGTGATGGAGGGTGCTGCGCGTCGGCACCTTGCCGGTCTCGGGATGGGGCTGGGAGCGCATGACGCGATACTGCTGCACCATGCCCGCCGTGACGGCGCTCAGGCCCGTCTTGCCAAAGTACGGTATCAGGTGGTTCTCCAGCCGCGCCTCGTGGTCCTTCACATAGCGCGGGTTGCGCTCGCCGTTGGTCAGCGCCACGTACTCCATCACGAACTGCTTGGCGGCATCCGCAAAGGTGCGCTCCACCTTCAGCAGGCCCGCACGGCTCTTGCCGCGCAGCTCCAGATACCAGTCTTCGGCAAACTCCTTCGCCAGCGAAAGGCTGTCGGTTTTGGTGCTGACGCGCCACTCCTTGCCGTCCAGATAGGTGGACGCCTGCCAGAGCTTGCTGTTGGCCCGCTGGTAGATTCGGACCTTGTCACCGAGGACGGTATGGGATGCCATTTTAACCCCCGAAACTGTGCGAGACGTGTGTGAGGGCTGTTTTTAGCGTATTTTCGGGATTTTTGAAGGCTAAGTGCTTGATTTTGTGGTGAGCGCGCAGGGATTCGAACCCTGGACCTACTGATTAAAAGTCAGTTGCTCTACCGGCTGAGCTACGCGCTCCCAGGCGGCGCGAAGCGCCCCGCGGAAGTGGGCGGAACATAGGCAGGAGGGTGTGCATGGTCAACCCGGAAAATGCACGGGAAAACAGCTTTTGCAACGTCGTGTCGACCGCCCCGACTTCGCGGGAAGCCGCGGCGGCTGGGCGGCTCAATGGACGGTGTATTTCAGGAGGCCAAGCGACCAGTCGACGCTGCGATTCTCCACATCGCGGGTCCAGGTCTGCTTGAGCGTGCCGGCGATGTCGGCGATGGTGGTGCGGGCATCCAGTTCCTTGGTCAGGCCGTAGTCGTTCGGCGCGACCGCGGTGAGATCGACGTCGTCGGCGACGACGATGGCGACCAGCACATTCTCGCTCGGCCCTTCCGCCTCGAAATCGAAGCCGTAATAGTCGTCTGGAATGGTGATCGGCGTGCCCGGCGCCAGCCGCGTGATCTTCTGCGCCGTTTCGTTCGGGAATATCTGGGTCGCCTTGCCGTCCTTGTCGACGTCGTAAAGGATGAGATGGCCGCCCGTGCGGCTCGTCACCGAGATACGGAAGCTGTCGCCGTTCTTGAGATGATCCGAGGACAGCGAAACCTGGACGTCGCCGCTCTCGGCCTTGCCGAGAATGTCGCCGACGGCATCGACCGGGTCGGCCGCCACATAGGCGGTCTGCTGCGTATTTTCGACCTTCACCTCTTCGACCTTGCCCTCATCCGGCACCTGCTGCTGCGTGTCCGTGGCCGTCACCGCCGGGCTTACGGCGCTGGCGCCGAGCAGCGCATAGTTCACCTCGAGCTGCGGATCGAGGCCCTGGCACTGGCTTTGCGCCGCGCAATAGCTCTGGGACTGCTTCTTGACGTATTCGAGCAGTTCCGCGTTCGAGACGATACCGTTGCCATTGCTGTCGGCGGCCGAAATCTCGTGGCCGTTGACGTAGGACAGCGTGAAGACGCCGTGACGCTCTTCCGGCGGCAGGCGCGTATCGTCCCAGGCCACCTGGTAGGAAGAGGCGGCACTCCACGCTTCCACGCCGCTCTCCTTGGCGACCTCGGGCTTCACCACGGCGACATCGACGCGCAGGCCGCGCGTCTTCACCGCGTCGGCCGGCTTGGCATGAGGACGCGGCAGGAACCGCGCGCTTTCCATGGCATCGCCGACCTCCGTCGACAGGGAGCGCGAGATGGTGCCGGAATGGCACGCGTCGATGACGATGGTGACGGCGCGGTCCTTCAGCTTGGCGAGCATGGCATCGATCTCGTCGTCGAGGATCACGTTCGACCAGTCGCCATTGCCGGCCACGATGTCGTAGGTCGACAGCGCCTCGTCCAGGCCATCCTCCTCGTCACCGCTCACGTCCTTCACCTGCAGGCCGTGGCCGGAGAAGTAGAAATAGACCCGGTCCCCCGGCTGCGTGCCGTTGATGAGCCACTCGTCGATGCTGGCGAGGATGGCGGCGCGCGTCGCCTGCGCGTCGCGCAGGACGCGGATCGAATCCGCTCCATAGCCGAGCTTTTCCTTCAGCAGTTTCTCGATGAGAGGAGCGTCGTTCTTCGGGCCTTCCAGAAACATCTTTTCCGGCAGGTTGGCATAGGTGCCGATGCCGACGATGAGCGCCCGGTCGGCTGCCGCCGCGAATGTGGAGACAGAAAGCGAAAGCAGAAGAGCTGCAGCATAGCGGATCATCAGAGCGTTTCCCGCGTATAGAGGGGCTGGATGGCGACGCTGGCTTCCTTGCCGTCGAGACGGGTCATGAGCGCTTGCAGCAGCGTTTGCGGCGTCACCTTCGGATCGGCGAGGACGGCGCCGATGGCATCGACCGGTTCCGCCGTCCAGATGGTGATCAGATGGTCCGCGCCATAGGGCTTCACCACCTCGACGTCGGTGAGCTTGAACTGCCCGCTTTCGGTGCCCGCCGCCTGCATGTCGAGGAACTGCACTTCGCCCGTATTGGCGAGATTGAAGACGAGCATGTTGGGATAGCGGCCGGGCGGCGCATCGAAGCGCAGGCGGTCGCCGGCCGCGTAGATATCGCGCACGGGCTTGAGCGATACCGAGCCCGGGTTCTGGCTCGCCATCGCCTTCAGGAAGTCGAGGAGCACGAACTTGTCGACGACCGACTGGATGCGGTCCGCGCCGACGTTCTCGCCCGCGACATCGCCATTCGGCGTGTAGAACACGCCGCTCTCCACGTCCCAGCGGAACGGTGTGCCGGTGCCTTCGGCATTGTTCGGGCGCTCGGCGGTCCCCGTGATGTCGAGAGCGATCTGGCCCGTCCAGCCGAGATCCTTAGCCGGCTTCACGAGCTTGGACGTTGTGCCCGCGGCAGCGCCGCCGTCGGTGCCCGCCGGAAGGCCGCGTGTCAGCCGCACCACGACTTCGCTTTCCGAGCGCGCCACCTGCGGCATGAAATTGGGCACCTGCAACGCTTCGGAACGGTTCTTCACATTGCTGAAGATATAGTCCTCCAGCTCGATGCGGGTGATCACGCCGTCATCGTCGCGATCCGCGCTGCCCTCGACGGCGCGTGCAAAGCTCCAGCTCAAGGCGCCGCGCGGCTCGCCGTCGATGATGACTTCCGGCGTCGGCTGGCTTTCGAGCGATGCGGCGAGCACCGTCACCTGCTTGAAATCGATCTCCTTGACCTTCGCGCCGTCGACCGCCTCCTGCGAGGGCGCGGCGAGCTTCACCGTCACCGCCGGCGCAAGGCGCGTCTTGCCGCTGACCGATCGGCTCATGCCGCCGGAAAAGCAGCTGTCGGAGACGAAGAGCACATGCACGCCCTTGCTCTCCGCCTCGCCGAACCAGGCGTTCATCTCGTTGTCGACGATGATCTCGTTGAAGGTCTCAGCGGCGCGGTTGCGGTCGAAACCCGGCAGCTGGAGAAACTCGTCCAGGCCGTCGGCCTCGTCGCCCGCAATGAGTTCGGGCATCTGCGCGCCGTGGCCGGCATAGGTGAAGATGATCGTATCGCTGGCCGCGGCCTTCGCCACAAGATCCGTCCAGGCCTTGCGGATATCGTCCTTGCGCGCCTGTTCGTTGGTGAACTTGACGACCTCGAACCCGGCGGACGACATCGCGCGATAGACATCTTCGGCATCGCGCACGGCACCATCAAGGCTCACGTCGTTGGGATACTGGTCGACGCCGACGACGAGCCCGTAGGTCTGGGCGGCAAGTGCTGGGCCGGGAAGCGCGACGGCGAGCGAAAGCGCAAGCAGGCGGTAGAGGGGTCTGGGCATTCTCATTCCACGTCCACTTCCACGCGGCGATGCAGCTGGTTCAGCGTTTCCGTGTCATAGGCGCTGGCGTCGTCCGGCTTGAAGGGCTCGTCCTCGCCCTTGCCGACCGTGGCGATCGTGCCGGCATAGCCGGCATCGTGCAGGTAGGCCTTCAGCGTCTCGGCGCGGGCGAGCGAGAGCTTGTAGTTCGCGGCGGCGGATCCGACAGGGTCCGTGTGGCCGATCAGCGTGATGGAGGCCGGCTTCACCGCCTTCAGGCATTCGGAAAGGTCCTTGGCCGCCGCCACGCCGTCGGGCGTGAAATCCGCCGTGCCGAAGACGTAGCGAACGGGCGTCGACTTCTTCTTGATCTTCACGCCGCGGAAAGAGACCTTGCAGCCGCCGCGCATGGCGAGCTGCACCGGTCGCGGCGCGGCAAGGCGCATCTCGCTGGCCAGCTTGTCGAGCCGCAGGATGTATTGCTGGTCGGGCGCCATCCATTCCGGCGTCAGCGTCTCGTTCGATCCGTCCTCCAGCGCCATCTGGTAGAAGCGCGAGGCCGCCTCGTAATCCTTGCGCTCGCGCGCGAGATCGCCCAGCGCGTCGAACACCTGCCAGGGGCCGCCATAGGCCTTCTGGAGGTCCTCCAGTTCCGTGCGGTGCGCATCCAGCCTGTCGCCGCCCGCCACCGCCGTGGAAATGCGGTTAAAGGCGGTCAGGCCGGCGATGCGGCCGACCAGCGTGCGCTCGTTGGCGCTGCAATTTGCCGTGCCGGCCGTCTCGGCGATCGAATGCGCCTTCTGCGCGTCGCCCGCATTGAAGGCCTCCACGACCCCCTTGAAAGCGTCGCAGGTGGCAGCCGCCGGCGCAGCACCGGCGAGCACGAAGAATGTCGCCGCAAGGGATCGCATCAGCATTGTCGGTCCAGCCCTCATATCCTCGAATGGGTCAGGCAGGGGCGCGGTCGCCCCTGCCCCGTTGTCACTTGATCTCGAACGTCACCATCTGGAGACCACTCGTACCATTGTCCTGCTCTGCCTGCTTTGCAAGGTTGATTGCAAGCCCGCGGCTCAACGGCTGCTTCGACTTCGCCGCCAGCTGCTGGGCCTTCTCGGGCGTCAGCTTCTGGTCGCCCAGCCCGCCGATCCGGCAGAAGGCGATCAGGGTCTCGCCGGCCGATGGCGTGTCGAAGGTGAGATTGCCCGTGCCCGCCTGCGGGATGAGCCGGCGTTCGCCCGGATTGAGCGTGGTGTTGCCGATCATCACATCCGGGATGATCTCCACCGTGCCGGTATCCTCGACATACACGACCTGCAGCTCGCAGGCGTGGTTGGTGGAGAGCTCGAAGCTCAGGTAGTCGCCCACCTTCGCGCTCGTCGAGGCGACATGCACGGCAAGCTTCACCTTGTCGGCCTGCGCCTTGTCGTCCTGCTTGTAGGCGGGAACGGCATAGGCCGTCTGGACCGGGTCCTCGGTATTGTCGGTGGTCGGCTGCGTATGCGCGGTTTCGGCGGCCGCAACCTCATGGTTGACACCGCGCTTCAGCGGCTTGAGCTGCCGCAACGGCTCCAGCATCAGGGCGAACTGCTCTTCCACCTCGACGCGCGGGATCGTGGAGCCTGCCTCGAGCGTTGCCACCCAGTCGAGCCCGATGCGCAGCGCGTTGACATCGGCAACACGACGGATATCGGAGGCGAACTCCTCCGGCGTCATGTCGAATTCGGCAGCAAGCTGCTCGAAATTCAGCTCGTCCTCGTACTTGTCGGCGAAGTAGGTGAAGATTTCCGCCCCGCCCGGCGCCTTCAGGCTGGTCTTGCCGCCGCCGGCCGTCGCCTCGGTGATGCCGAGACGATCCAGTGCGCTGACGAAGCGCTCGGTGTCGCGCTTGTAGACCTCGTTGAGCTTTTCCTGCGGCACATAGACGGCAAGCAGTTCGTCCTGCTGGTCCTTGGAAAACAGCGTCGAGGTCTGGATATGCTCGCGCAGCTGGTCACGCTTCGACAGGATGCCGTCGAAATGGCAGTCGAAGCACGACCGGGCATTGACGATTTCCACGCCCTTGCCGATCGGCCGCTTGCGGAAGGATACGATGGCCGTCGGGCCGATATCGAGCTGGTCCCCCTTGTTGGTGGAGAGGTAATAGCCCTGCATGCCGTTGGGGAGCGAGAAGATCATCTCGCCGCCATCGTGCTCGAAGGGTTCGAGCCCGGCCTTCAGCCGCACGCCATCCGGCCCGGCCGGGAAGCGCTTCAGCACCTGGCGCCCCACATCGCCTGCAAAGTCGTAGGACTTCCAGTAATAGCCGCCGAACGGCATGTCGTGGCGCTCCAGCATGCGGTTGTGGTCGGAAACCCCGGACGAACCGTCGGCGAAACCGGCGCGCACGATGCGGCGTCGTTCGATGTTCTGCGCGACATCAACACCGAAGCGCTTTTCGAGCTCGATGATGTTGGTCGGCAGCTTCATCAGGCGGTTATAGACCTTCGGCCGCGCGCCGTTGCTCATGAACCAGTCGACGCGCATGATCGGCAACTGCGTCTGCGTGGCCTTGGAAAGCGCATGCAGCTGCGAATTGCTGGCCGGATCGACGCCGTAGAAATATTCGTTGATCAGGAAGTTGTAGTCGTCCTCGCTCCATTGCAGATCGCGAAGATCGATGCGCACCAGCAAGCCGTCGGAGCCTTCGACCTCCTCCGGGATGACCAGTTCCGGTCCGTAGGACAGCGAGTTGAGGAGCTTCTTGAAGCCGCCCGCCAGCACCCTCATACGCTTGAGGAAGGTCTCGTGCGTCTCGCAGCTCATCATGCCGTTATACTGGTCGCGGTAGCTGAAGTAGCGCATGAACGGCTGGTCGTGCTCGTCCACCTGCGAGATGTCGCGCAGCGCGAGGTCGACGAAATCGAGATATTTCAGCATCGGCCGCGAGCGCTTGGTCTGGCTGGCGGACACCGCCGTCGGCATCGCGGACTGGTTCAGCGAGTTGATCCAGTTGGCGAGGCTCTGCACTTCCGCGTCGTCCGGGCGCTTGCCGAGCGGCATGCGGCCGCTGGTGACGCTGGTGTACAGCAGCGACTTGGAGGCGTCGCCGGGGGTCACGAAAGCCGGATTGGCGGCAATCGAGGCAAGGTCACCCGACGGGAAGGACCCCTGCGAGCTTTCACCCGGGCCATGGCAGTTGCGGCAATATTTGCCGATGAACGCATCGGCGGCGGATGCGAATTCCGCGCTGCCGCCGCCGGCCGTCAGCGCCGTCTCGGCCGTGGCCTCGCTGCATACGGGCGTCGCGCTGGTTTCCACCGGCGTCACCTTTACCTCGCGGTCCGCGAGGAAGGCATACATGGCCTGGCGGTCTTCCTCGGGAAGCGCCGAAAGACCCTTCGCGATGTGGCGCATGACCGGATCGGCCAGCGGCGAACCGGAGAGCTTCTTGCCCTCCTCGATCAGCCCCTTGGTAAAGACCTCATGCGAGGCAAGGCCACCCATGCGCGCCTTGGTGATATCGGGCGCCACTGCGCCCGTCAGCCCCTTTTCGCCCTCATAGGCGCGCTCCAGGTCGAGACCGTAGGTGGCGGTGCGCGGTGTGTGGCAGTCGCCGCATCCGCCGACATTTTCGACGAGGTAGCGGCCGCGTTCCATCTGGGTTTCTTCGCGCGCCTGGTAGGCCGGCACGGTGAAATGGCTGCGCTTCCACAGCGTGATCGTCGTCTGCCGGCTGAACGGGAACGCGATCTCGTGCTCTTTCGAAGCCGCGTCCGATTGCGGCAGCGTCTCGATATAGGCTTTGATGTCGAGCACATCCTCGGGCTTCATGCCGCCATAGGAGGTGTAGGGCATGACCGGGTAGAGGTTGTCCCCCTCCTTGTCGACACCGGCCATCACGGCATTCAGGAAGTCGGCATTCGACCAGCCGCCGATGCCGTTCGGATGGGCGGAGATGTTCGGCGCGAAGAATTTCCCGATGGCCGTCTGCATCTCCATGCCGCCGGACAGCAGCTCGGTATTGTCGCCGGAGCCGTGGCAGGCGCCGCAGCCCGCCGCACCGAACAGCACCTTGCCGTTCTCGACATTCGCCTGGTAGGTGCCATAGGCATCCGGCGCGAACGGATCGATGGCGAATGCCCCAGTCGGCAAGAATGCCGTCGGACAGAATGCCGCCATCGCGAGGCCGAGAAGCGCACCGAGGCGCGGCATCGGCTGGAAAAGCGCCATATTGAACACGCGCATGGCTTGTCCCTCACTCCAAAAAGCCGGCTGGCCGGCTATAAATCTGATCTCTCCGACAATTCCGCATGCAAAACCGTCTGGCAGTTTCCGCGGGAACTGTGCCTGAGCCTTTTCGCTGAACACAAATCATCGAAAATGCTCAATCCTTTTGTTTTTGCCGCATGCACCCGCGCCGAAGCGAGCCCGCTTCGGCTGGAAATGCACTAGCGAAACTCGAAACGTTCGAACTCGACGCGGCGCGGTGACTTGCCGAGTTCCTTTAACCCCTTTTCGATAGCCAGCCGCAGCGGCGGCGGCCCACAGAACCACAGGTCGGCCTCCGCCGGGTCCATCGCCGTGCCGGATACGAGCTTTGCCGCATCGAGCCGCCCGTCGGTCGCGGAATTGTGCAGGACGAAGCTGAAATTGCCGAGCTTGTCGGCCTGCGCACGGAACGTCTCGAGGCCGATCGCCTCCGCACCGTCGCGCACGCAATAGACCATATGGATGTCCTGACCCTCGTCGCCCTTCAGCCGGCTCGCCATGGCGAGGAACGGCGTCACGCCGATGCCGCCAGCAAGCCAGATCTGCTTCTTGCCGCCGCGTCTGTGGTTGAAGTGGCCGTATCCGCCCTCGAGCGTCAGCGCATCGCCGACGGCAACCGTTTCCCGCAACGCCTTGGTATAGTCGCCGAGCGGCTTGATGGCGAAGCGCACCGTACCGTCCTCGTCGATGCCGGCGATGGTGAAGGGGTGCGGTTCGCGCAGTCCGGCCTTGTTGACGCGGAAAAAGCCGAACTGGCCGGGCAAGGCCCTGAGCTTGCTGCGGGTGGGCCTCGCCGTGATGATCGTCGCGCCCTCGTGGCGCTCGACATCCACCACCTGGTATTTTCGCGTGCGGATCCAGGGCAGAAGCTGGGTATAGGCATAGCTGACGATGCCGAGCAGCGCGAAGAGGTTGAGATAGACCGCCAGCAGCGCCGTGCCGTCATAGGGGCGCTTGATGAACATTTGATGGAAGGCGACCAGAACGAACAGCAGGCCGATGAACCGGTGGGTAAAGCGCCAGAACTGATAGGGTATCTGGAAGCGTGTCTTCGGAATGACCTTCACGAGGCTGAGCACGAGCAGGAAGACGAAGCCGTAGAAGGCCCATTCGCCGGCGGTTTTTGCGAGCCTGTTGAGATCGCCGGTCAGCGAAAGCCCTTGGAAGTCCGGTGTCACGAAATAGTGCACGAGGATAAGACAGAGCACCGCGATGCCGATCTTGCGGTGGAAATGATAGATGCGGTCGAGCCCGCCGAACAGCCGCTCCACCAGCGGCGGACGCGTGGCCATGAATTGCGCGATCGCCATGGCGACGAAGGCCATCGAGGAGGCCATCAGGGACAGGGTCGTTGCGCCATTGGTGTGGCTGACCGCCGGAACGGCGAGAACGCCGGCGGCAACGATCAGCAGAGTCGCGACGATGGAACCCGCGGTCAATCTATCCCCCAAAATGGAACTGGTCCTGAATGCCGGCATGCTTGCAAGGCCGCATGACATTCGTCAACCGCAATCCTCCTATCGACGGGCGGCCCGGCGGCTTTATTCGCCGCCTTGTGGCAAGCGGGGCGAAAACCGGCACGAGGCATCGATATGACAGTGGACCGGGCCACATAGCCATGACCGTCCACCCCCCAGGCGAATCGGCAAGAAGGATAAAATCGCTCCTGAACCGCCTCCGAGAGCCGGTGGTCCGCCCCGCCGACACGTCGCTGATATATCAGCCTGCTTGCTATCCGCTTTGCGACATGGCACCAAGTGATATATCAACGGAGTCTCCGCATGACGGCATCCGCGGCCTCGCAGGCCCACCTCGCCTATCTCGCCCTTGAGGGCCTGATCGTGACCCTGAAGCTGAAACCCGGCGCGCTTGTCACCGAAAAGCAGCTGATCGAGCTTTCGGGGCACGGCCGCACGCCGGTCCGCGAAGCGATCCAGAAGCTGGAATGGCAGGGGCTCATCGTGGTGCGGCCGCGCGCCGGCCTGCAGATCGCCGCGATCCGCCCGGACGATCATGCCGACGTCATGACCACGCGCCGCCAGCTGGAACCCTTGGCCGCAGCACTTGTCGCCCGCCATGCCAGCGACGCGCAGCGCGAAAGGCTGGTCGCCTGCGCACAGGCCATGACCGCCTGCTCGATCAACTCGGATATCGAAGGCTTCCTCGCCGCCGACAAGACTTTCGACGAGATCATGGAGGAGGCCTGCCCCAACCGCTTTCTCATCGCCGCCCTCGCCTCGCTGCAGACCCATGCGCGGCGCCTGTGGTTCACCCGCGCCGACAGCCGCCGCATGGATCGCTCCGTGGACCTGCACGTGAAGGTCATCCGCGCGATCCGCAACGGCGACCCTGCCGCCGCATCGGCCGCGATGACCGATTTGCTGGAAGAACTGTCCCGCTGAAACGAAAACGGCGGCCGATAGGGCCGCCGCTTTGTGAAAGGAATGTCTCGCCGCTCAGTCGACGAAGGCGCGCTCGATGACGAACTCGGCGGGCTTGCTGTTGGCGCCTTCCGTGAGGCCGGCCTGCTCCAGCAGGGCCTTGGTTTCCTTGAGCATGGCCGAGGAACCGCAGATCATGCCGCGGTCGATGGCAGGATCGAAACGCGGCACGCCGAGATCGGCAAACATCTTGCCGTTGGCGATGAGGTCGGTGATGCGGCCCTGGAATGGGAAGTCCTCACGGGTCACGGTCGCGTAGTGGCGCAGCTTGTCGCCGACGACCTCGGCCAGGAATTCGTGGTTGCGGATTTCCTCCACGAGGTCGAAACCGTATTTCAGCTCGGCCACTTCGCGGCATGTATGGGTCAGGATGACCTCGTCGAACTTCTCATAGGTCTCCGGGTCGCGGATGAGGCTCGCAAAAGGCGCGATGCCCGTGCCGGTGGAGAACATGTAGAGCCGCTTGCCGGGAGTGAGCGCATCGAGAACCAGCGTGCCGGTCGGCTTCTTGCGCATCAGCACGGTATCGCCCGGCTTGATCTGCTGGAGATGCGAGGTCAGCGGGCCGTCCGGCACCTTGATCGAGAAGAATTCCAGCTCCTCGTCCCAGGCCGGGCTTGCGATCGAATAGGCGCGGTAGATCGGCTTGTCGCCGACCATCAGGCCGATCATGGCGAATTCGCCGGAACGGAAGCGGAAGCTTTCGGGGCGCGTCATGCGGAAGCGGAACAGGTGATCCGTGTAGTGCTGCACGCTCGTCACCGTCTCGGCGAAAACGCCGGCGGGAATGGTTGCCACAAAGTCTTCTGTCTTGGCCGGTGCGTTCATGTCTGGATCGGTCCTGTCTGCGTCGGAAAATCTTGACGATAGGCAGATATTACATGTTGAGCAGCAAAGGAAGGTATTCCGTTCCAATGCGCCGAATGGCCGCGCAATAGTTTGCCGGCCATTCGATATTGCCTTCGTCGTGCCTGACGTCCTTGATCTCGCTCAAGCCTACCACGCGATTGCGGCCTTTGCCGGTCGCGGCGATGCGAAATCAGGCCCTGCGGCGCCAGCTGTACGAGCCCACTTCCTGGGAAGGACGCGCCGTTGGCTGGTAATGGTTTTCGATGCCCGGAAGGCGGTTTTCGGACAGGCGCTTCAGCGCCGTCGCATTGCTGACCGCAAAGCTGTCGATGCCACAGCGCAGCATCAACGGGATCTGGTCGATCAGCACATCGCCGACGGCCCGGATCTCGCCGGTATAAGCGAGTCGCGAGCGCAGCAGCGAGGCATGGCTGAAGGCCCGGCCATCGTTGAAGGCCGGAAACGCCACCGCGACCAGCGCGATGCGGTCCAGATGGCCGTCCAGCCTGCGCACGTCGTCCGCCGGATTGATCAGCACGCCAAGGCCGGTTTCGCCGCCCTCGGAGACTTTCGCCAGGAAATCGTCGAGCCCGACGATCGCCTTCTCGTTCGAGCCCGCCTTGGCGTCCTCGGTTTCGATCACCCAGGGATCGTCGGCCACAAAACCGGCTTCGTTCCAGATTTTCGTCATGATCGCTCTCCTCAGGCCGCCGCAGCCGTCTTGTCACCGTAGAGCGCATCCTTGAAGGGCTGCGGTCCGACGCGACGATAGGCATCGAGGAAGATTTCCGAGGGATCGAGGCGCAAGCCGAGATAGGTGTTCACGATCACCTCCACGGCATCCGTCACCTTCTCCGGCTCGAAGCCGCGCCCGATGATTTCGCCGATCGAGGTGTTCTCGTCGCCTGACCCGCCGAGCGTGATCTGGTAGAGTTCCTCGCCCTTCTTCTCCACGCCCAGAAGGCCGATATGGCCGACATGGTGGTGGCCGCAGGCGTTGATGCAGCCGGAGATCTTGATCTTCAGCTCGCCGATTTCCGCCTGCCGCGCGGGGGAACCGAAACGGGTCGAGAGTTCCTGCGCGACCGGGATCGAGCGCGCATTGGCCAGCGCGCAGTAGTCCAGCCCCGGACAGGCGATGATATCCGTGATCAGGCCGGCATTGGCGGTCGCAAGACCCGCAGCGACCAGCCCGCGATAGACCGGCTCCAGATCCGCCAGCGCGACATGCGGCAGGATGAGGTTCTGCTCGTGGCTGACGCGGATCTCGTCGAAGGCATATTCCTCGGCGATATCGGCGACGGCCTCCATCTGCGTGTCGGTCGCGTCGCCCGGAATGCCGCCGATCGGCTTCAGCGAGATCGTCACCATGCCGTAGTCGGGATGCTTGTGCGGCTGCACGTTGTTCTGCACCCAGCGTGCGAATTCCGGGTCCGCCTTCTTCCACTGCGCAAGGTTCGCCCAGCCTTCTGCACGGGGGCCGAGTTCCGGCGGCGCGAAATAGGCCGAAATCGCGGCAACGTCGCGCTCGGGCAGCTTCAGCTCGGTGTCGCGCAGCTCGGCGAACTCGGCCTCCACCTGACGCGAAAGCTCCTCCACGCCGGTCTCGTGCACGAGAATCTTGATGCGTGCCTTGTACTTGTTGTCGCGGCGGCCGTGCAGGTTGTACACGCGCATGATGGCGGTCGTGTAGGACAAGAGGTCCTGTTCCGGCAGGAAGTCGCGGATCTTCTTGGCGATCATCGGCGTGCGGCCCTGCCCGCCGCCGACATAGACGGCAAAGCCGATCTCGCCCTTCTCGTTCTTCTTCAGGTGCAGGCCGATGTCATGCACCTGGATGGCGGCGCGATCGCGTTCCGCACCCGTCACGGCGATCTTGAACTTGCGCGGCAGGAAGGAGAATTCCGGGTGTACGGACGACCACTGACGCAAGATCTCCGCATATGGCCGGGGATCGGCGACCTCATCGGCGGCAGCGCCGGCGAAATGGTCGGCCGTGACATTGCGAATGCAGTTGCCCGACGTCTGGAGCGCATGCATCTCGACGGTGGCGAGATCGGCCAGCGCGTCCGGCAGTTCCGAGAGCTTCGGCCAGTTGTACTGGATGTTCTGGCGCGTGGTGAAATGGCCATAGCCACGGTCGTACTTGCGCGCGATAAAAGCGAGCTTGCGCATCTGGCGGGCGTTCAGCGTGCCATAGGGAATGGCGACGCGCAGCATATAGGCGTGCAGCTGCAGGTAGACGCCGTTCATCAGGCGCAGCGGCTTGAAGGCATCCTCGGCCAGTTCACCGGACAGGCGGCGCGCGACCTGATCGCGGAACTGCTCCACACGGTCGGAGACAAAGGCGTGGTCGAATTCGTCGTAACGGTACATTGAAACGTCCTCAGGCGGCCGGTGCGGCCGTCGCAGTCAGGCCGGAATAACCGGCGGCATAGGCAATGGATGGTCCTTCGGCACGGATGCGCTCGCGCATGCGCAGCGGCCGCAGGACGCCGTCGACTTCTTCGACGTCCACGACGTTGACGTCAACCACCTTGTTGTCGGCGAAGGCCTGCTTGCCGGTGGCCTCCAGCGCGTCGACGGCCTCCTTGTGGCGCGCCACGAAGGCGTCCTGGAGATGTTCGTTCCAGTTGCCGGCGGCATCCAGCCAGACGGAGATGCCGTCGGAAAGGCGGTTGGCTGTCAGAACCTTGTCGGCCATGTCATGCTCCCAATGCTGCTGTCGTGCGAACCGGCTCGCGCACGAGCGGTTCGGAATGTTCGAAATTGGCGCCGGCGACGGCGTCGCCGATGATCACCATGACCGGGCCGGAAAGCTCGTCGCGATGCTCCAGGCCCGGCAGATCCTTGAGGGTACCATGCAGCAGCCGCTTCTCGCGCCTGCTGGCATTTTCCACCACGGCGACGGTCGTCTCGGCCGGCAGGCCGGCTTCCATCAGGCGCGCGGCGACGGAAGCGGCGACCGTGCGGCCCATATAGACGGCCACGGTCGCGCCGGAAATGGCCAGACGCGCCCAGTCCGGCAGAACCGATCCCGTCAGGTCGTGGCCCGTCGTGAAGACGAGCGAGGAGGCGACGCCGCGCAGCGTCAGCGGCAGCTCGAAATCGGCGGCCGCGGCAAAGGCCGAGGTGATGCCCGGCACGATCTCGTAGGTCACGCCGGCCCGGCGCAAAGCGGCCATTTCCTCGCCGGCGCGGCCATAGACGAGCGGATCGCCGGATTTCAACCGCACGACGCGCTTGCCCGCCTTGCCGAGTTCCACCAGGAGATCGTTGATCTCTTCCTGCGACTTGGAGTGGCACCCCTTGCGCTTGCCGACGGACAGGCGCTCGGCATCGCGGCGCCCCATGTCGACAATCGCTTGCGGCACCAGGGCATCGAAGACGATGACGTCTGCTTCCATCATCACGCGCTGCGCACGCAACGTCAGCAGGTCTTCCGCGCCCGGGCCGGCGCCGACGAGCCAGACATGGCCGGCTGCTTTGCCCTGCGAATTCAGGAGTGTATTGGCCGTGCGGCGCGCCAGCTCGACATCACCATTGTTGACGGCATCTGCCACGGCGCCCTGGAAGAACCGCCGCCAGAACACCCGGCGCGTCACACCGCGCGGCAGGATACGGTCCACAGCTTCGCGGTAGCCGTTGGCGAGGCCGGCAAGACGACCGAGCGAGGGCGAAAGGAGCTGGTCGACCTGGGCGCGGATCATCTGGGCCAGCACGGGCCCCGCCCCTTCGGTGCCGATCGCGACGGCCACGGGCGCGCGATTGACGAGCGCCGGCGTGAAGAAATCGCAATATTCCGGCTGGTCGACGGCATTGACGGGGATGCGAAGCGCCCGGGCGGCCGCGGCAATGGCCCGGTCCGCGGCGGCGTCGCCGGTCGCCGCGAACACCAGCGCCGCGCCGTCGATGAGCGCGTCGGAAAAGGGCGCGCGGATGAGGACGAGCCCCTTGTCCGCGATGAATCGCTCGAAATCGGCGTCCGGGGTTTCGGCGACAACGACGATGCGGGCATCGGTATTGAACAGCAGGCGCGCCTTGGCGAAGGCCTCATCGCCTTCGCCCACGACAACGACCGTCCTGCCGCTGACGCGGAAGAACGCCGGGAATGTCGAAAGCTTGCTCTGCGCCTCAGTCATGATCCGATCCGGTTGGAGTGTGCGCACTATCGCGAAAAATTGCCAGAAACAAAAGAAACATAAATTCCAATGCCCAAGGCGGGGCGTATTGTTTTGCTCTGCACCCCCGCATTTTGAGCATAAGTCACCGGCCGCCCTTGCCTCTTCGCCGCCGCGCCCGCTAAGGATGGCCATCAAGCCAAAGGGAAATCCCACATGGACCAGGCAACCCTTGCCAAGCGCCTTCTCGACGTCATCCAGTCCGATATCCTGCCCCTGACTCAGACGGGTGTCGCCGCCGGCAACAAGGTTTTCGGCGCCGCGATCCTGCGCAAGTCCGACCTGTCGCTCGTCATCGCCGAAACCAACAACGAGACCGAAAATCCGCTCTGGCACGGCGAAGTGCATACGCTGAAACGCCTCTACGAGCGCGTGGAAAAGCCCGATACCAAAGACTACGTCTTCCTGTCGACGCATGAGCCCTGCTCGATGTGCCTGTCGGCGATCACCTGGGCCGGCTTCGACAATTTCTACTATTTCTTCAGCCACGAGGATTCGCGAGACAGCTTTGCCATCCCGCACGATCTGCGCATCCTCAAGGAGGTCTTCCGGCTGGAGCCGGGCGGCTATGCGAAGACGAACGCCTTCTGGCACTCCGCCGCCATCGCAGACCTTATCGCGACCGCAGGCGACGAAGAAAAGGCAGCGCTGAAAGCGCAGGATGCCGAGATCCGGGCCGCCTATGATGCGCTTTCGGAGAGCTACCAGTCCGGCAAGGCCGGAAACGCCATCCCGCTGAATTGAGACCCGCCATGCAGCCGAGCCGCGACATAGACCGCCTGATCGAGATCATGCAGGCCCTGCGCCAGCCGGAAACCGGCTGCCCCTGGGATATCGTCCAGACCTTCGAGACCATCAAGCCCTACACGATCGAGGAGGCCTACGAGGTCGCCGACGCGATCGAACGCAACGACATGGACGATCTCTGCGAGGAGCTGGGCGACCTGCTGCTCCAGGTCGTCTTCCATGCGCGGATCGCCGAGGAGCGCGGCGCGTTCGATTTCGGCAGTGTCGTGGAGGCCGTCACCCGCAAGATGATCCGCCGCCACCCGCATGTCTTCGAGCGCTCGGATGCACAGACGCCGGAGGCTGTGAAGCTGCAATGGGACGCGATCAAGCAGGCGGAGAAGCGTGAACGCAAGGAGCGCCGCGCCCTCCGCGGCCTGCCAGAGGACCCGCTGCGCGGCCATCTCGGCTCCGTGCAGCGCTCCTTCCCGGCCCTCGTCGAGGCGCTGAAGCTCCAGGAACGCGCGGCCAAGGTCGGCTTCGACTGGTCCGAACCGGCGCCCATCCTCGACAAGATCGAGGAAGAGATCGGCGAACTGCGCGCGGCTCTTGCCGCCGGCGACCAGACAGCCGTCGCCGACGAACTCGGCGACCTGATCTTCGCGCTGGTCAATATCGGTCGTCACGTCGGCGCCGATCCGGAAATGGCGCTGCGCGGCACCAACACCAAGTTCCGCAACCGCTTCTCGCATATCGAAGACAGTCTCGCCGCCAATGGCGAAAGCCTGGAGGATGCGACGCTGGAGCGAATGGAACATTTGTGGCAGGCTGCGAAGCAGATCGAGCGGCAGCTGGCAAAATAGCGCTGGTGGCGGCTCGAAAATAGATGCCGATGCGTGGATTCGCAGCCATGGTGCGCCACCCTACCAAATCCGCCACCGGCGGTCATCTCACCAACGCCGTTACCTGCGTTTACCCCACCCACCGGCGTCATCCTCGGGCTTGACCCGAGGATCCAAGCGGCAAGCTCAGCGGGTGTGGGTGGATCCTCAAGCCCGAGGATGACGATGGAGAGGTTTTAGGAAGGTTTTAAGCGTTCAAGAAAAGGAGAGGTCTCAAACTTTCCAATAAGCGTGAATGCAAGGTGCCGAAGGCAATAGCCTTACCGCTCCCAATCCTCGCGCACCGGCTTGCCGCCGATGCCGAGGCGTCGGTCGAGCTCGGCGGCTTCGGTCTCCGTCAGCCGCAGTTCCAGCCGCACATTGCCGTCTTCCAGGTCCTCGCGCGCATCGACGATCGAATGATCGTAGATCCAGGGCAGAAGCTGCAACTGTGTGACGGGCACGATGACGTCACGGTCGACCAGCACGCCGGAAAGCCGCTTGTTGATCTCGTCAAGCAGGGCGTCGACGCCCTCGCCCGAAATGGCGGAAACGGCAATGACGTTCGGCTGCGTCGCGGCCTTGTTCACCAGCGCCTCGCGCGCCTCCGGCTCAAGCCGGTCGATCTTGTTCCAGACCTCGAGGATGCGCTCGGCGCCGTCCTTCTCGTCGATGCCGAGATCGGCGAGGATGCGCAGGACATCGGACGATTGCGCGCCGTTGTCCGGGTCGGACATATCGCGCACATGCAGGATGAGATCGGCCTCCAGCACCTCTTCCAGCGTCGCCCGGAAGGCCGCCACGAGATGCGTCGGCAGGTCGGAGATGAAGCCCACCGTGTCGGAGAGGATGACGGTGCGGCCCTGCGGCAGCTTCATGCGGCGCAGCGTCGGGTCGAGCGTCGCAAACAGCATGTCCTCGGCCAGAACGCCCGCGCCGGTGATGCGGTTGAACAGCGTCGACTTGCCGGCATTGGTGTAGCCGACAAGCGCCACGATGGGATGCGGCACCTTCTTGCGTTTGGAGCGGTGCAGCTGGCGGGTGCGGCGCACCTGCTCCAGTTCGCGCTCCAGCTTGACGATCTTGTCCTGCAGCAGGCGGCGGTCGGCTTCGATCTGCGTTTCGCCGGGGCCGCCCATGAAGCCCGCGCCGCCGCGCTGGCGCTCAAGGTGGGTCCAGCTGCGCACGAGGCGGCCGCGCTGGTAGTTGAGATGCGCCAGCTCGACCTGCAACGTGCCTTCCTTGGTGGAGGCGCGGCGGCCGAAGATTTCGAGGATCAGGCCCGTGCGGTCGATGACCTTGGCGTTCCATTCCTTCTCGAGATTGCGCTGCTGGACCGGCGTCAGCGGATGATCGACAATCACGAGACCGGCATTGTGCTCGTCGAGCGCCGCCTTGATCTCCTCGATCTTTCCGGTGCCCAGCAGCGTGCCCGGCTTCGGCTGGGCGACCGGCACGAGCGCCGAATGCACGATCGTCAGGTCGATGGCGCGCGCGAGACCGACGGCCTCTTCCAGCCGCGCCTCGTCGGACCGCGTGATGACGGTCGGATCGGCTTTCCCGCGCGCCTTCAGAACGGGTGCGATGACCACGGCGCGCATGTCGTCCCGGTGCTTTTCAACATCCGGAACGAGGGAATCCTTGGAAGTATCGGATTTGCTAATCTTCGTTGGTCCTGTCAGGAGCCGTTTTCCTCGGTCTCGAACATCTGCAACGGCTGGCCGGGCATGATGGTCGAGATGGCGTGCTTGTACACGAGCTGCGAATGACCGTCGCGACGGAGCAGGACGCAGAAATTGTCGAAGGAGGTGACAACCCCGGTCAGCTTGACCCCGTTGATGAGAAAGATCGTCAGAGAAATCTTTTGCTTGCGAACGGTATTGAGAAAAAGATCCTGCAGGTTCTGAGAACGTTCCGCCATCGCGCCGCTTCTTTCTGATTGCCGGCCCTTGAGACCGGTTGACTGAAAATAAAATGTCCCCGTGGCCGGGAATGAATTTCCGGACCGCCGAGTTTGGTATCAAATCGCGGTCTTCTCCGCAACGTCGAAAAAGGCGTCGCGAATTTTCTGCGCGATGATTCCGGGATGGCCGTTGGCGATCGTCCGGCCGTCGATGGAGACGATCGGAAGGCAGATCGTCGTGGCGCCGGTGATGAAAACCTCGCGCGCCTCCAGCATTTCGGCAACGGAAAAGCGCCGTTCCGCAACCGGCAGGCCGAGCGTGGCGGCCACATCCAGCAGCGTGGTGCGGGTGATGCCGCGCAGGATGCCGGGATCGGCCGGCCGGGTCACGAGCGTGCCCGCCTTGTCGACGATCCAGAGATTCGTAGCGGCCCCTTCCGTCACATTGCCCTCGGCATCGACGAAGATCGCCTCATACCCGCCCGCCTCTTTCGCCTGCTGGCGCGCCAGCACATTGGGCAGCAGGCCGACGGTCTTGATATCCACCCTGCCCCAGCGGTTGTCGGGCGCGGTGAAGGCGCTGACACCAGCCGCATGTTTCGCCGCGATGGTCGCCGGGTTGAGCGATTTGGCCGTCACGATGAGCGAGGCGCGCACGTCGGGCGTCGGGAAGACGTGATCGCGGCGCGCCACGCCGCGCGACACCTGCACATAGACCAGGCCGTTCACCACGCGGTTGCGCCTGAGCACTTCGCGCATGATGCCCACGAGGGCCGCCCGCGGCATCGGCGGGCGGATGCGGATTTGGGAAAGCGACCGGTCGAGTCGGTCCAGATGCCGGGTCATGTCGACCAGAAAACCCTGCGCCACCTGGCAGACCTCGTACACCGCATCGCCGAACATCAGGCCGCGGTCCTCGATATGCACCGTCGCATCGGCGTGGCGCACGTAGCGGCCGTTCACATAGGCAAAGCGAAGCATGAGGCGATCCTGTTGCGATGCGGACGGGACGCGGGCCGCGTGTCCCGGTATGGCGGTCTAGAAATACTGGATACTGACGCGGAAGAGCTGCTCGACATGGCGCACCGATGCGGCCGCAGCAAACAGCACGACCCGGTCCTTCGCCTTGATCTTCGTGTTGCCATCCGGCCGGATGACCGTGCCCTCGCGGTAGACCGCGCCGATGCGGATGCCTGCCGGCAGCTCGATTTCGCGCAGCGGCTTTCCCACGAGCAGCGAGGTCTCCAGCGCCTCCGCCTCGATCACCTCCGCCGCGCCCTTCTGCACGGCATAGACCGAGCGGATACGCCCCTTGCGGACATGCTGGAGGATGCCCGAAATCGTCACCGCGCGCGGATTGATGTGGGAGTCGATGCCGAGCGTCTTGGTGAAATCCTCGTAGCTCGGGTCGTTGATCAGGACGAGGTTCTGCTTGCAGCCGAGGCGCTTGGCCATCACGCTGCCGAGAATGTTGATCTGGTCGTTGTTGGTGAGCGCGACGATCAGGTCCGCGTCCTGGATATCGGCCTGGAGCAACATCTTCTGGTCGAGCGCCGAACCGTGCAGGACGACCGTGTTGCGCAGCTTGTCGGCAACGGCGACGGCCCGCTCGCGGTCGCTCTCGATGATCTTCAGCCGCGTCTTCGGCTGGTAGTCCTCGATGGCGCGGGCGACGAAGTAGCCGATATTGCCACCGCCGGCGATGACGATGCGCGCCGCCTCCTGCTCCTCATGGCCAAACAAAGCGAGCGTGCGCCGCACATGCCCCTTGTCGCACACGACATAGGCGAGATCGCCGGAATGGAGCTGGTCGGACGAGCTCGGCACGAACAGCTTCCCGTTGGAAACGATGCCGGTCACCGTGGCATTCAGGTCGGGGAAAAGCTCGCTCAGCTGCTTCAGCGGCGTCTCGACGACCGGGCAATCCTCCATGCATTCGATGGCGACCATGACGATGCGATCGTCGGCGAAGCGCACCACATCGGTGGCGCCGGGAAACGAGATGCGCCGCAGCACCATCTTGCCCACCTCCACCTCCGGCGAGATGGTGACGTCGATGGGCATGTTCTCACGGGAGAAGAGGTCGGAATATTCAGGCGCGAGATAGCTCTGCGAGCGGATGCGGGCGATCTTGGTCGGCACGTTGAACAGCGAGTGCGCCACCTGGCAGGCGACCATGTTGATCTCGTCGTAGAGCGTCACGGCGATGATCATGTCGGCCTGGTCGGCGCCGGCCTTGGCCAGCACCTCCGGATGCGCGCCGTGGCCCACGACGCCGCTGACATCCAGCGTATCGGTGATGGCAGATATCAGCGAGGCCTTGTTGTCGATGACGGAGACATCGTTGCCCTCCTGCGAGAGGCGTTCCGCGATACCGTAGCCGACGCGTCCGGCGCCGCAGATGATGACCTTCATGCCCTGAACCCCAGAATCGCCTTAGGGCCTTATACGCCAAGCGATTTCAGTTTGCGATGGAGCGCCGAGCGCTCCATGCCGACGAATTCGGCCGTGCGGGAGATATTGCCGCCGAAGCGGTTGATCTGGGCGATCAGGTAGTCGCGCTCGAACATTTCGCGCGCCTCGCGCAGCGGCAGCGTCATGATGTGCTGGTCGCCCTGCGTGGAAATCTTCGGCAGCATGTCGCCCACTTCCGTCGGCAGCATGTCTGCCGAGATCGGCGTATCCGGGCCGTCGCTTCGGGCGAGGATCATCAGACGCTCGATATTGTTGCGCAGCTGGCGGATATTGCCCGGCCAGTCGTGCGCCTGGAGCACCGCCAGCGCATCGTCGCCGATCTTGCGGGCGCGGATGCCGGCCTGCTCGCTGACCTGGCGCATGAACATGTCGACGAGGAAGGGAATGTCTTCGCGCCGTTCCGCGAGCGGCGGCACGCGCAGCGGCACGACGGCCAGCCGGTGATAGAGGTCCTCACGGAAACCGCCTTCGGCGATCAGGCTTTCGAGATTGTAGGCGGTGGACGAGATGATGCGCACATCGACCTTGACCCGCTTGGAGCCACCGACGCGCTCGAACTGCTGGTCAACCAGCACGCGCAGGATCTTGTTCTGCGTCTCGCGCGGCATTTCGCCGATCTCGTCGAGATAGAGGATGCCACCATGCGCCTCTTCCAGCACGCCGGTCCGGCGCGGCTGGCCGGGCGTTCCCTCGGTCCCGAAGAGCGCGATCTCCATGCGCTCCGGCGTGATCGCCGCCGCGTTCAGGACGACGAACGGCCCGTTCGCGCGGCTCGACTTGCGGTGGATCATGCGCGCCACCAGTTCCTTGCCGGAACCGGACGGGCCGAGGATCATGATGCGGCTGTTGGTCGGCGAGACCTTCTCGATGTTCTGGCGCAGCTGCGAGACCGCGACGGACGTGCCGATCAGCTCGACGGGATCGCCCGACCGCTTCTTCAGCTCCGTCACCTCGCGGCGCAGCTTGGAGTTCTCCAGCGCCCGTTCCGCGATCAGGATCAGCCGGTCGGCCTTGAAGGGCTTTTCGATGAAATCGTAGGCGCCGCGCCTGATGGCCGAGACGGCGGTCTCGATATTGCCGTGGCCCGAAATCATCACGACCGGCAGGTCCGGATGGCGGCTCTTGATCTCGTCGAGCAGCGCAAGCCCGTCGAGCTTAGAGCCCTGCATCCAGATGTCGAGGAAGACGAGGCGCGGCACGCGGTCGCTGATGGCGGCGAGCGCGCTGTCGCTATCGAAGGCGGTGCGGGTCTCGTGCCCCTCGTCCGACAGGATGCCGGAAACGATTTCGCGGATGTCCTCTTCGTCGTCCACTACGAGAATATCAGACGCCATGGCTTACTTCCTTGCTCTTATTCTTGTCCGCATCGACGGCCACCGTTTCCTCATAGGGCAGGATCACGCGGATCATCGCCCCGTGGCCGTGATCGAAATCCGCGGGGGCATCATGCAATTCCAGCTGCCCGCCATGGTCTTCGATGATCTTCTTCACGATGGCGAGGCCGAGGCCCGTGCCCTTCTCGCGCATCGTCATATAGGGTTCGAGAATGCGATGCCGGTTCTCGGTCGGCAGGCCCTTGCCGTTATCGATGACATCGACGACGAAACGCCGGCCCGGATCGTCCGCGACGGCCCGCACGAACACCCTCGGCTGCGCCCTCCCGGCATCCGGCGCCACGGCCTCGATGGCCTCGACGGCGTTCTTGATGAGATTGCCGAAGGCCTGCCCGAGCATGCGCTGGTCGAAGAGCCCCGTCAGCGGCACCTCGCCGAAATCCTTTTCGAAGGAGACATGGTTGTTGCCCATTTCGCGCAGGAATACGGCGTCCTTGAGGATGGTGCGCAGGTCCGAGCGCTCCTTCGTCGGCTTGGGCATGCGCGCGAAGGACGAGAACTCGTCCACCATGCGTCCGATATCCTCCACCTGCCGCACGATCGTATCCGTACACTGGTCGAACACCGCGCGGTCTTCCTGGTCGATCTGCTTGCCGTAACGGCGGCGGATGCGCTCGGCCGAAAGCTGGATCGGCGTCAGCGGGTTCTTGATTTCATGGGCGATGCGACGCGCCACATCCGCCCAGGCGGTCGAGCGTTGGGCGATGACGAGATCGGTGATGTCGTCGATCGTGACGACGTGCGAATCCTGCGCGTCCTTGGTTTCCTCGCGCGTCACCTGCACGTTCAGCGTCCGCTCCTTGCCGCCATGCATGATGTTGATCTGGCGGCGGTGGTCGTTGCGATAGCGCGTGGCGCCCTCGGCCAGCACCGCCGCGATTTCCGGCGCCACCTCCGACAGCGGCTTGCCGATCAGGTCGGCGGCATCCCGGCCGAGCAGGATCTCGGCGGAGGTGTTGACGATGGTCACGCGCCCGTCGCCCTCCACGCCGATGACGGCCGCCGTCACGCCGGACAGGACCGCCTCGATGAAGCGGCGGCGATCGTCGACCTCGTCCTTCGCATCGAGGATCTGCGCCTGCTGGATGCGGATTTCCGAGATCATCTTGTTGAAGGTACGCGAGAGATTGCCGACGTCGCCATCGGCGGTGCGGACCGGGACGGACACGTCGAGATTGCCCGAGGCGACGCTGTCGGCCGCGCCGATCAGCTGGCGGATCGGCCGCACGATACGGTCGGCGATCGCGATGGCCGTCCAGATCGCGGCGAGCAGCACGATCAGCGCGAAGCCGAGATAGAGCAGCCCGAAGGCGACCTGAAGCGGGGTGCGGCCGGATTCCAGCGCGCGGTATTCCGCGGTGTTCTCCTCCATCAGCCGCATGGAGCGCATCACTTCGGGGTCGACGGTGCGGATCGTGTAGAGGAACGCGTCGGAGATGTTTTCCAGCTTGATGATCGCGCCGACCAGGTTGGTCATGCCCGGCGGGATCAGCGTCGGCTGGCCGGCGGCAGAGGCGCGCAGCGCATCGGGCGGGACCGGCGGAAGCTCCCCCTCCACCTGGATATTGGCCTGGAGGATCGGCGAACCGTCGGCCCTGAGCAGAAAGGCGCCGAGCATGCCGCGCCCGCGCGCCTGCCGCGTCATGAGTTCGATGAAGCCGGAGCGGTCGAGGCTGTAGAGCTGGCGGTTGCGGTCGAGGTCGTTCGCCATCGAGACCGTCTGGCCCTGCAGGTAGCTGGCATTTTCCAGCATGTAGGCCTGCGCCACGTTGAGCGAGGAACTGACGATCGATTGCGTGCGGATGGAAAACCAGCGGTCGAGGCCGACATCGAGCGTGATCGAGGCGAAGATCGCGACCAGCACGGCCGGCGTTATGGCGACGATGGAAAACAGCGCCACGATGCGCACATGCAGGCGCGCCGCTGCACGGCCACGCCGGCGCGCGCGCAGCAGCCGCGCGATTTCCCGCCCGATCAGGAACATCAGACCGACGATGAAGATGGCATTGATCGCCGCCGAGGCGATGACGACGTTCGGTTCCGGGCGGATCGGCGTCAGGCCGAGCAGGATGAACAGCGAGATCGTGGCGGCGACGAGCGCGCCGCCGGCGAGCAACAGCCCGGGCAGCGCAAACGAGGCGCGGCGATCCGCGATGACCGTTCCGGTGTCTTCCTGCGAAAGCACGTCAACGTCTTCCGTCATCTGCCGCATCGCTTCCCCGGCCACGCGCCTGCCAGGCACGAAGGCTTTATCTCGTGTTTTCCGGGATGTACCGACCGTGTGTCAGGCGCGCCCGCGCCCCTGTCGTGACGGACGGGCGCGCGGACCGAGCCGACCGCCTCCCTCTGTTACCCTCAAGCAACAGATTGTGGCCAAAATGCAACGCCTTCGTCAGGCAAGTCAAGCCGAGCGGGAGCTTCTATAGACGGAAACGCCGAGTTCTCGGATTTTCTTGCGCAGCGTATTGCGATTGAGGCCGAGCAGATCGGCGGCCTTGATCTGGTTGCCGCGGGTCGCGGTCAGCGCGGCGAGAATCAGCGGATACTCCACTTCGGCCAGCACGCGGTCATAAAGGCCCGACGGCGGCAGGCCGTCGCCGAAGCTCGCGAAGTACTGACGCATGTTCTCCTCGACGGCCTGCGAGATCGATAGCGGGCCGGAGCGCACCACCGTCTTTTCCATCGGGCTGTCGGGAATGTCGGCCCTCAGTTCCGTCTCGATGATCTCGCGCGTGATGACGTCCTGCGGGTAAAGCGCGGTCAGCCGGCGCACGACGTTTTCCAGCTCGCGCACGTTGCCCGGCCAGGGATGCGCCTTCATCAGCTCCAGCGCTTCCTGGTCGAAGCGCTTGGCGTCGAGCCCTTCCTTCTCGGCCTGCTGCACGAAATGCCGCACGAGATCGGGAATGTCTTCCGCCCGGTCGCGCAGCGGCGGCAGGCGCAGCGGCACGACGTTGAGGCGGTAATAGAGATCCTCGCGGAACAGGCCCTGGTTGATGGACTGCTTGAGGTCCTTGTTGGTCGCCGCCACGATGCGCACATCGGTGCGGATCGGCGTGCGGCCGCCGACGGTGGTGTACTCGCCCTGCTGCAGCACGCGCAGCAGGCGCGTCTGCGCATCCATCGGCATGTCGCCGATCTCGTCGAGGAACAGCGTGCCGCCCTCGGCCTGCTCGAAGCGGCCCGTCGAGCGGTTCTGCGCGCCGGTGAAGGCCCCCTTTTCGTGGCCGAACAGCTCCGATTCGATGAGGTCGCGCGGGATCGCCGCCATGTTGATCGCGACGAAGGGCCCGTTTCGGCGCTTGCCGTAATCGTGCAGCGCACGGGCGACCAGCTCCTTGCCGGTGCCCGATTCACCGGTGATCATCAGCGTCAGGTCCGTCTGCATGAGACGGGCGAGCACGCGGTAGATTTCCTGCATGGCGGCCGAGCGCCCGACGAGCGGCATGCCGTCCTGCGTGTCGTCGTCCAGCCGCGCGGGCTTGCGCTTCGGCTCGGCCAGCGCGCGGCCGATGATGGCGATGAGCTCGGTCAGGTCGAAGGGCTTCGGGAGGTAGTCGTAGGCCCCCTTCTCCGAGGCCTTGATGGCCGTCATGAAGGTGTTTTGCGCGCTCATCACGAGCACCGGCAGATCCGGTCTCGCCTTCTTGATGCGCGGCAGAAGGTCGAAGGCGTTCTCGTCCGGCATCACGACGTCGGTCACGACGATATCGCCCTCGCCGGCGGCGACCCAGCGCCACAGCGTTGCCGCATTGGAGGTGATGCGCACGTCGTAGCCGGCCCGGCTGAGCGCCTGGTTGAGCACGGTGCGGATCGCGGCATCGTCATCGGCGACGAGGACTGTGGCGCCTGTCATCAATCATGTCCTTTGGTCTTGGGAAAGTCGTCGTCTTCGCTGATGCCGCGCGAGGCAGGCATCAGCACGCGAAAGGTGGTGCGGTTGGCCTGGCTGTCGCATTCCACGATGCCGCCATGCCCCCCGATGATCTTGGCGACCAGCGCAAGGCCGAGTCCGGATCCGTTCGTCTTGGTAGTGATGAAGGGATCGAACAGGTGCGGCACCAGGTCCGCCGGCACGCCCGGCCCGTTGTCGTGCACGCAGAATTCCAGCGGCAGCGAGATCTTTTCGCGCGTTCCGGCCACCGACAGCCTGATGCCCGGCCGGTAGGCGGTCGTCAGCTGGATTTCGCCTTCGTCCCGGTCGCCCACGGCCTCCGCGGCATTCTTGATGAGGTTCAGGAACACCTGCACGAGCTGGTCGCGATTGGCATAGACCGGCGGCAGCGACGGGTCGTAGAGCTCGGTGATCTTGATGTGCCGTGCAAAACCCGCCTTGGCGACGGCCTTCACATGATCGAGCACGGAATGGATGTTGATCGGCACGCGGTCGACGGGCCGCTCGTCCGAAAACACCTCCATGCGGTCGACCAGAGAGACGATGCGGTCCGTCTCGTCGCAGATCAGCCGCGTCAGCGCGCGATCCTCGTCGATGACGGAGGTCTCCAGAAGCTGCGCGGCGCCGCGGATGCCCGACAGGGGGTTCTTGATCTCATGCGCCAGCATCGAGGCGAGGCCGGTCACGGAGCGTGCGGCGGCGCGGTGCGTCAGCTGGCGGTCGATCTTGTCGGCCATCGAGCGCTCCTGGATCACCACGACGACGGAACCGGGATCGGTGGTGACGGGCGCGACATAGAGGTCGACGAGCTTGTCGGCGCCCAGCCGCGGCGAACTGAGGTCCACACGGTATTCGCTGACCGGCGCACGGCGCTCGCGCACCTGGTCGATCAGCGTCAGAAGCGGGCTGCCGAAGGGAATGACGCTTGCGATGTTGTGACGGGCGAGATAACCCGCGCTCGCCCCGAAGAAGGATTCCGCCTCCCAGTTGGCGAAGGACATCAGCCCCGCGCCATCGACCATGATCACCGGATTCTGGATGGCGTTCAGCACGGCGAGCGCCAGGTCCGGCGCATTCGGGTTTGCGGCCTTCTCCGTCATGCGGCCTCTCCGAGTTTTACCGGACCGTTCAGGATCGCCGCCGCCAGCCTGTCGGCCACGAAGGCGCTGTCGCGCGCGGTCATGATCGCCGCCTTGTCGGCCCCGGCAAGGCCGGGCGCAAAGCGCTCCAGATACCATCCGACATGCTTGCGCGCATGGCGCAGGCCCGCCTCGACGCCGTAGAAACCCAGCATCATGCGATAATGCTCGACGGCGACCGATGCGCATTCGTCCACGCCGGGATGCGGGCATGCCCCGGCCAGCACCGCGGGATGCCACGGGCGGCCCTGCGCGGAACGGCCGACCATGACGGCGTCCGCGCCGGAGCGCCGCAGGATTTCCCGCGCATCTTCAGCCGTATCGACATCGCCATTGGCAATGAGCGGGATCGACAGCACGTCGCGCACCGCGCGGATCGCATCCCAGTCCGCGCGCCCTTCGTAGAACTGCATGCGCGTGCGGCCATGCACGGTGATCATCGCCACACCCGCAGCCTCGGCGCGGGACGCGATATGCGGCGCATTCAGCGAATCGTGGTCCCAGCCCAGCCGCATCTTCACCGTCACCGGCACCTTCACGGCCTGGACGGTCGCCTCGATGAGGCCCAGCGCATGATCGGGATCGCGCATCAGCGCCGAACCGGAATAGCCGCCGATCACCTTCTTGGCGGGGCACCCCATATTGATGTCGATGATATCGGCGCCCTCGCCTTCGGCGATCCTCGCCGCCTCCGCCATCCAGTGCGCCTCGCGCCCGGCAAGCTGCACCATATGGGGACGGATGCCGCAATTGCGGATGCGCGACCAGCTTTCGCGCGCATTCAGCGCCAGTTCGCGGCTCGCCACCATCTCCGTCACGACCAGCCCCGCGCCGAAACGCCAGGCAAGATCGCGGAACGGCAGATCCGTCACGCCGGACATCGGCGCAAGGACAACCCGGTTCCTCAGGGTCTGGCCACCGACCGCAAGCGGCGCTGACAGGGTTGGAAGTGCCAAATGCTCATCTTTCAAGCAAGTCATGTCTTTGCATCATTTTTAGCCATTATTGTCGTTCTTGCCAAGCCGCAATCAAGGCCGGTGGCATTTTTCCTGTCAGCGCTGGAATTGCGGCATCCTTCCGGCTAAACCACCCCAAAACGCTTTGATACCGGAGGCAAGGAGCCGAAATGCAGGCGGAAAATGCGCACTCCTGCGGTGTGGTGATCGTTGCCGCCGGTCGCGGCGAGCGGGCCGGCAGCCATGCCGAAGGCCCCAAGCAGTACCGTCGTATCGGCGGAAAGCCTGTGATCTCCCATACGCTCGATCTGTTTGTCAATTGGCAGCCCGCCCGGCATATCGTCGTCGTGATACACCCCGATGACGCAGTCCTCTTCGAGATGGCGCGTGCGGCGGCAACGCCGGCCGGCAGCCGATTGACTGTGGTTCATGGTGGCGCCACGCGCCAGCAGTCCGTGCTTGCCGGGCTCGATGTGCTGACGGACCACGCCGTCAGCCATGTCCTCATCCAGGATGCCGTCCGCCCCTTCGTCGAGCCCGCCATCCTGGAACGCACCCTCACCGCCTTCAACCACGGTGCCCGGGCGGTGCTTCCCGCCGTCGCCGTCGCCGACACGCTGAAGCGGGCCGATGCCAACGGCAATGTCGCCGAGACGGTCTCCCGCTCCGGCCTGTTTGCCGCCCAGACGCCGCAGTCCTTCCATTTCGAAACGATCCTGGAGGCCCACCGCCGCGCGGCGGCCTCCGGCCGCACCGATTTCACCGACGATGCCTCGATTGCCGAGTGGGCCGGGGTCCGGGTGCACCTCGTCGAAGGCAGCGCCGGCAACGTCAAGCTTACATTGCAGAAGGATATCGCCATGGCCGACCAGCGCCTTTCCCACGCTCTACCGGACGTGCGCACCGGAAACGGCTATGACGTGCACCAGCTCGTCGCGGGCGACGGCGTGACGCTGTGCGGCCTGTTCATCCCGCACGACCAAAAACTGTCCGGCCATTCCGATGCCGACGTCGCGCTGCACGCGCTGACCGATGCCCTGCTCGCCACCTGCGGCGCCGGCGATATCGGCGATCACTTCCCGCCATCGGATCCGCAATGGAAGGGGGCAGCCTCGCGCATCTTCCTCGAACACGCCGCCGAAATCGTGCGCAAGGCCGGCGGCACCATCATGAATGCCGATATCTCGCTCATCGCCGAAGCGCCCAAGGTCGGCCCCCATCGCGATGCGATGCGCCGCAACCTCTCGGAATTTCTCGGCATTTCCATCGACCGCTGCTCGGTGAAGGCCACGACCAACGAGAAGATCGGCTTCATCGGCCGCCGCGAGGGCATCGCCGCCATCGCCACGGCCACCGTGGTCTACAGGGGGAGCGAAGCATGAGCATCTGGCCTCAGGACATCGAAGACGCTGCCCGCGCCATCGTCGCGGATTTTGAAAAGAAGAACCTGCTGATCGCCACGGCCGAGTCCTGCACCGCCGGCCTGATCGCCGGCGCCATCACCGAGATCGCGGGCTCCTCCACGGTGTTCGACCGCGGCTTCGTCACCTATTCCAACGAGGCCAAGCGCGAGATGATCGGCGTCGCCAACGCCACGCTGAAGGCCCATGGCGCGGTGTCGCGAGAGACGGCGCTGGAAATGGCCGAAGGCGCCATCGGCAATTCCGGCGCCAATATCTCGGTCGCCGTGACGGGCATTGCCGGCCCCGGCGGCGGTTCGGATGAGAAGCCCGTCGGCCTCGTGCATCTTGCCGCCGCGCGCACCGGCCGCAAGCCTCTGCACCGTGAGATGCGCTACGGCGATATCGGCCGCAGCGCCGTCAGGCTCGCCACGGTGCGCACCGCGCTCGAAATGCTCGCGGAAATCTCAGCCGATTGAAGACGCGGCGCCATAGATCGTCGCGGCGCGCTTTTCGAAGGCCTCGGTGAACATGCGAAACGCCCGGTCGAACATCGAGCCCATCAGCGCGCCGAGAATGCGGCTCTTGAACTCGTAGTCGATGTAGAAATGCACGGAGCAGCCGCCCCCCGGCAGCGCATCGAAGCGCCAGCGGTTGTCGAGATAACGAAACGGGCCGTCGATATATTTGACGTCGATCGCCCGTTCGGCCGCATTCAGCAGAACCTGCGTGGTGAATGTCTCGCGGATCGCCTTGTAGCCCACCGTCATGTCGGCCACGAGCAGTTCCTTGCCGTCGCGCTCCTTGCGCGAGCGGATCGACAGCGCCTCGCAGAGCGGCAGGAACTCCGGATAGCGCTCGACATCGGCGACGAGCGCATACATCTCTTCGGGCGTGTGGGGAACCGGGCGGCGGGTATCGAACTGAGGCATGGCCGAGAGCTAATGACCCGCGCGAACTCTTGCAAGTAGGCGGTCATTGTCGCGCCGCGATTTCAACACGCAAACCGGCACGTCGCGGCCATACGCCGCAAGGTTCTCGTCGATTTCAGGGCTTTCGGTCTTCTCGAAATTCCAGATGTAGCGCAGGAAATCCGCATCGATCCGCTCGGGGCAACCGTCGGCCATCTCGGGTCGCGACCGGCCCCGATAGCGCAGCCAGCGCGAAATCACGCCGTGGAGCGAAACGAGCCGCGGCGGACGCAGCCACAGAACAAGGTGCGTGCGCGGCAGGCGCAGCGGCAGCGTGCCGGGGCTGGTGCCGTCCATGATCCAGCGCTCCTGCGCCACAAGCGCCTTGAGCCTGTCCAGTGCCTCGGCCCGCGGCCGCTGCTGCCAGCCCGGCATCCAGAAGATGTCCCGGTCCATGGAAATGTGGGGCAGCGAAAGATGATCCGCGAGCTGCCGCGCCAGCGTGCTCTTGCCGCTGCCCGAGCAGCCGATGACCAGCACGCGCTCCGCGGTCTTCAGCCGTCCGGCCGCCTCTTCCAGCGCAATCGTCATGTCCAGCCTCCTGAAACCAAAAACCCCGCCGTCCGGCAGGACGGCGGGGCTTAAAGCATGGGCGCGCAAAAGTCTATTCCGCGGCGGCCAGCAGCTTCTTCTCCCGCGCGGCGCGCAGGCGGGCGAAATCGTCGCCGGCGTGGTGCGAGGATCGGGTGAGCGGGCTCGACGAC
>NZ_WUMM01000024.1:0-36426 GCF_009826875.1 Shinella sp. AETb1-6
GAACCTCCGCAAGGCCATGGCGGCCTGAAGCTGCCGACGCAGGGCGTTCGTTCAATCTCAGATGGGGGCAGGTGCGTCCCATGACAGCGTCATAAATGTGGCTGGGAAGTTGGAATGTCCCGCGGGTTTGCAAAGTAGAAATGTCCGCATGTCACCACATGCAACACCGGCCAGCCCCGATCTGAGCGGCTGATCCCGCTTGCAAGATCAGATCGGGGCGGGTGATTGACATACCTCTTCGGCTTTAGCTTTGAGACGCCTCACTCCGCAGCCTGCTGTTGCGACAGCGCTTTCTTTCGCCGCGCAATCACAACCGGATCGGTCGTGAAGTCTTTCCGACGACCGGGTCCACGCGCGCGTTTGATGTATCCGTTCTTATCGCTGTTGTTCTTCACGTCAGGCGCCGGGCGCTCGTCCTGACGCTCCTTGATATATGCCAGGACATCACCGAGCCGCTTGTTCTCGGTGATCGCCGCATGCGTCACCCGCTGGTCCTTGTCGAACACCTGATAGGGCAGGGAATGTCCCTTCCATCGCACATCCAGCCGACCGTCCGCATAGGCATAGGTCTCGACATAACGGCCAACCAGGCCACGCGTCACCGCGGTCTCCTCCAGCATGATCCGCTTGCGCTCGAACGAAAACGTCAGCTGCGATCCGACATAGCGCTGCTCGCGCTTGCACAGGCCATCCAGCTGCGCACCGTCTCGCGCGATACACGCAGTCCATCGCGCTCGGCCAGCTTCTCCGTCGCCAATGTCGGTCCGAAATCCGCATAGCGTTCGCGAACCAGCGTCATCGCATAATCGCGAACCTCGTCGCTGATCCGGTTGTTCGAGGGCCGACCGATTGCCTTGTGCCGGATCGAAGCCGCGCCGCCAGTCCGCATACGCTCCAGCAGCCGGCGCACCTGGCGCTCGCTCAGATCAAGCACATGCGCCGCTGACACTGTGGTCATCCGGCCGGCAACCACCTTCGACAAAGTCTCGATCCGTTGCAGATCGCGCTCGCTCATCGCTATCAATCCCATCTGCAATCTCCCAGGCATCGTTCAGGCCCGGGGAGTGTGACATTCCAACTTTGCAGAATCAGGACACTTCAACTTTGCGGCTACAAAAAAAGATCGCGTAATCTGAATTATGGAACTAACCGGGATCGAACGTTCCGGCCTTCACGGTCTTCAGCAACATCGGCGTCGTGTTGGTGTTGACGAGGCCCATCGAGATGTTGATGTTCTTGATCCAGAGATCCTCGATATGGAGTTCCACCGGCTTGCCGTGAACGCCGACATTGGCGATCTTGCCGCCGGCCGAGACGATCTTCTGGCAGATGTCGAAGGTCGCGGGCACGCCGACGGCCTCGATGGCCACGTCGACACCCTGGCCGCCGGTCAGGTCCATGATCCGCGACGCCGCGTCTTCCTCACCGACCTGGATCGTGTCGGTGGCGCCGAACTGGCGAGCGAGCGCCAGGCGCGCCGGATCCATATCGATCATCACGATCCTGCCCGGCGAATAGAACTGCGCCGTCAGAAGTGCGGACATGCCGACCGGTACCGCGCCGACGATGGCGACCGCGTCGCCCGGCTTCACGCCGCCCGCCTGCACGCCGATTTCAAGACCGGTTGGCAGGATGTCCGAGAGCATGACGAGCGCTTCCTCGTCTGCGCCGTCGGGAACCGGATAGAGCGAGTTGTCGCCATGGCGGATGCGGACATATTCGGCCTGCGTTCCATCCACGGTGTTGCCGAGCTGCCAGCCGCCGTCGTCGCAATGGGAATAGAGCTGGCGCTTGCAGTTCGGGCAGGACCCGCACGAGGTGATGCAGGAGATCAGCACCGGATCGCCCTTGCGGAAATTGCGCACCGCGCTGCCGACGTCATCGACGATGCCGACCCCCCCTTCATGGCCGAGCGTGCGCCCTTCGCCGACGCTGGGCACATCGCCCTTGAGAATGTGCAGGTCACTGCCGCAGATGGTCGTCTTCGTGATCTTCACGATGACATCCGTGGCCTCCTGAATGACCGGCTTCGGCTTTTCGACCCAATCCTTTTTCCCTGGGCCGTAATAAACAAGCGCTTTCATCAAATCCTCCCGCGGGGGCGCGCCCCTCAGCATGGTTTTGCAAAGATCACACAAACCCGTCTCCTGTCCGGATGGTGAGGCGCCCCACGGGCACCCAAGCGCAATCTAGACGAGGACGGGACGGCAATCAGAGCGAAGCCTGATCCATTCGGGAATCCGCGCATCGAAATCGGAAGCAATCGGCCAAACGCGCCCAAATCCGCTGCCGAAACGGATCGGCGGCCGCATGTCCGGTGGGAAACGGTTGGGATATGGTGCCGGCGCGCCGCTAGAGACGGGAGAAGCGGTTGCGCAATGTCTGGGATGGCGTTTCGCCGAAGCGCTGCCGGTAGAAGGCCGTCATCGCGGTGAGGTTCACATATCCCCTCGCCGCGGCAATGGACGAAACCGTCTGGCCGGGAGGCGCCTCTTCCAGCGCCTTGCGCAAGCCGTCGAGGCGTCGCGCGGTGAGGTACTCATGCGGCGTCACGCCGCGAAACCGCCGGAACCCCTCTGAAAGGCTGCGGGCGGAAATGCCGAGTTGCGCGGCAATGTCCGCGACGAATGGTGCCTCATGCGCCCTCTCCTCCATCAACCGCTCCGCTTCGCGCACATAACGGGGTGCGGCACTGCGGGCCCCCGTCTCGAGATTGAGACCCGAGCACTCCGCCCAGCCGCGCAGCAGCTCCAGACAAAGGGTTTCCTCGATCCGCTTTTCGATGAGCGGGCTGGAAATGCGGTTGTTTTGCGCATCGACGGACAGGGTCGCGTAGTCGAGAAGGGAGAGCCAGGGCGAATGGCCGCGCCCGAAAACCAGCCGCTTCTTCCAGAGGTCGTCCTCGGGCACGAAGCCGTACCACCGCTGCGCGGTTTCCTCCATCAGCTTGTGCGGGATGGTCAGGTTGAACTGCAGGTCGTCGCCGTTGGCGATGTTCCAGTAATCGGTGCGGCTGCAATCGACGACGTAGCTGTCTCCCGCAACGGTGTCGATACCCGTTCCGTCCGTGAGCGGATGGCGCACCCCGCCGCGCATGGTGTTGACCACGATGATGTTGCCCGACGACGGATCGAACTCGTCCGCCCGCGTCGGAACGCCGAAGCAGAAGCGGCTAAGCACGATTCGGCCGATCGACAGGGTGCGCAAGGTGGCGTTGGGATCGGAGCCGGCGACGAGCGGCCGCGTCGCCAGTGGCATGTAGACGCGGTGGCAGAACGCGTTGACTCTGACCAATCACGGGACGCGTTCAGCCGGCCGCTCAAGAGTGGCTGGCCCTGCGCATCGTAAAGCAGAGCATGCTCGAGCATTTTCCGCCTCCCTCCATCCGTATCGGCATTCTGCCTGGAAACGGCGAAATATCAATTGCGCCCTTCGCCGCATGGTTTCCAACGGATGTTGCCCGTCGGCCATCTTGCCGTTTGACACTTGAAATCACATCAACCAATATGTGATCACATTTTTGACGAACCTGCTGGAGAACGGGATGGAGAGGGCGAACCTGGAGGCGCGCGCACGTGCGCTCATCGAGGCGGAAGCGGAGGTTTTTCGGGCAAGGCGTCCGCGCTGCGCGGCGGCCCACGACGAGGCGACATCGGGCTTCTTCGACGGCGTGCCGCAGCACTGGATGCTCGATTGGCCCACACCCTTTCCCCTCGTCGTGGACCAGGCAAGCGGTGTCGAACTCGTCGATCTCGACGGCAACCGCATCGTTGACGTCTGTCTCGGGGATACCGGTGCCATGTTCGGTCACGGCCCTGCCCCCGTTCTGGAGGCGCTGAAGAACGCCGGAACGCGTGGCCTCACGACCATGCTGCCCTCGTCCGACGCGCAGGTAGTCGGCCGCCTGCTGGTCGAGCGTTTCGGCCTGCCGCGCTGGCAGCTTGGCGCGACGGCGAGCGATGCCAACCGCTTTGCGATCCGCGTCGCCCGTGCCGTCACGGGCCGCGCCAAGCTGCTCGTTTTCGACGGCTGCTACCATGGCGCGGTGGACGATACGCTGGTCGATCTCGTCGACGGCAAGACCATCTCGCGGCGAAACCTGCTCGGGCAGGTCCGCGATCTCGGCGAACTCACCGTCTCCATTCCCTTCAACGACGAAGCCGCTCTTGCGAAGGCGCTTGCCGCCAACGACATTGCCTGCGTGCTCGCCGAACCGGTCATGACCAACTGCGGCATGATCCCGCCCGCGCCGGGCTTCCACGATGCGTTGCGCCGCCTCACCCGCGATGCCGGCACGCTGCTTCTCATCGACGAGACGCACACCATCTCCACCGGGCTTGGCGGCTATACGAAGGTGCACGGCCTGGAGCCTGATCTCATCGTCATGGGCAAGCCGATCGGCGGCGGCGTGCCGGTCAGCGTCTGGGGCATGACGCAGGCCATTTCGGACAGGCTGCATGTCATCCGGCGCGAACAGAGCGGGCATGGCCATTCCGGCATCGGCACGACGCTGTCCGGCAGCGCCCTCCAGCTTGCCTGCCTGCGCGCTTGCCTGGAACACGTCATGACCGAAGACGCCTATGCGAAGATGCAGGCCAATGCCGATCGCATTGAGGCCGGCTTCAAGGCCGCCATCGCCGCCGTCGGTCTTGACTGGACCGTCTCGCGCGTCGGCGCGCGTCTGGAGGTCGTCTTCTCCTCCGTACCCGTGACGAACGCCGCCGAAGCGCGGGCTGCGGCCTCCGATACGATCGAGGCCGCGCTGCATCTTTCCATGCTGAACCTCGGCTACCTGCTGACCCCGTTCCACAACATGGTGTTGGTGAGCCCTGCCTTGTCCGAGAAACAGGCAGACGGTCTCGTCGACGCATTCTCGACCGTGATTGGGCGGCTTGCCGAGCGGAGGGCCGCCGCGTGAGCCGTGACCTCGCCACCCGTCCGGCCTCGGCCGCCGATATTTCCGAAGCCGAGGCGTTTCTGGCCGCCCATCCGGAAATCACCGCCTTCGATCTCGTCCTGATCGACCTCAACGGCATCGCGCGCGGCAAGATCATCCGGCGGCATGAACTGTTGCCGATCTTCCGCTCAGGCCGTCACCTGCCGGGCTCCATTCTCGGCCTCGACGTCACCGGCGAGGACGTCGAAGAAACCGGCCTCGTCTGGTCGGATGGCGACGCGGACCGCCGCGCCTGGCCGGTTGCCGGCTCGCTGGTGCCCCTGCCCTGGACCTCGCCGCCACGCGGCGAAGTGCGGCTGGCGCTTTATGAACTGGACGGCACGCCGATGAATGCCGACCCGCGCCATGCGCTGGCCCGGCAGGTCGGGTTGCTGGAGGCGGACGGCTTCCATCCCGTGCTCGCCTATGAGCTGGAATTCTACCTGCTGGACCGCGAGCGGACGCCGGACGGCAATTTCCAGCCACTGCGCCTACCGCTCACGGGTGAGCGGCCGGACGGCATCCAGGTCTACGGCGTCTCCGAGCTCGACCGGCTGGAACCCTTCATCGACGCCGTCTATCGCGGCGCTGAAGCACAGGGCCTGCCTGTCGAGACGATGATCTCGGAATATGCGCAGGGCCAGTTCGAGCTGACGCTTCGCCATGGTAGCGCGCTGCGGGCCGCTGACGACCTTGCCATGCTGAAGCGCCTCATCCGGGCGCTCGCCGTGCGCCACGGCATGATGGCCTGCTTCATGGCCAAGCCGTTCGCCGGCCGGGCGGGCTCCGGCATGCATGTCCATGCCAGCCTTGGGGACGCCGCCGGCGAGAACCTGTTTGCCGATCACGGGGAAGCCCTGTCGCCTCTCTTGAGGCATGCGGTGGCGGGCTTGCTGGAGACGATGGAGGAATCCATGCTCGTCTTCGCGCCGCATTTCAACTCGTGGCGTCGTTTTTCCGCGCAGAGCTACGCGCCGACGACCCCGACCTGGGGCACGAACAATCGCAGCGTCGCCGTGCGCATTCCCGCCGGCTCGCCCGCCGGTCGCCATCTCGAGCAGCGTGCCGCCGGTATCGATTCCAATCCCTATCTCGTGGGCGCGACGGTGCTGGCCGGCATGCGCAAAGGCATCCTTGCCAAGGCCGATCCCGGCCCGGAAACGACGGCCTATGCCGAGGGCTCCGGCGACGCACTGTCGCCGGACTGGCGCGGCGCTATCGAGACGGCGAGCCGCTCCGTCTTCCTCAGGGAAGCGCTCGGCGAGCGTCTGCACCATGTCTTCCTCGCGCTCAAGCGCGCCGAATACCGCCGCTTCGCCAACGAAGTGACCGCGCTGGAACGCACATTCTACGGTGAAATCGTCTGACCATGAAAACCTTCTACACCGCCGACCATCACCTGCATCACAGCGGCATGGAGCTGTCCTTCGGCCGCATCGTGGAAACCTTCGAAATGCCGGAACGCGCGGAGATCGTGCTTCGGCGCGTGAAGGACGTCGGGCTCGGCCCGGTCATCGAGCCTCCGAGCTATGAGCGCGCTGTCATCGAGCGCATTCACACGCCCGACTATGTGGATTTCCTGGAAAACGTCTTTGCCGAGTGGCGCGCGGCGGGACGCGACGGCGAGGTCTGGCCCTATAGCTGGCGCCATCGCTCCATGCCGGCCATCGACACACCGCCCTCCGGTCTCGATGCACGGCTGTCCTACTACTCCTTCGACATGGCCGGATCGATCACCGAGACGACCTGGCAGGCGGCGAAACGCGCCGCCGACACGGCGCTGGCCGGCGCGGACGCTGTGCTCTCCGGCGAGCGCGCCGCCTTCTCGCTCTGCCGCCCGCCCGGCCACCATGCGGGACGCGACTTCTTCGGCGGCTATTGCTACCTCAACAATGCCGCCATCGCCGCCCAGCGCTTTCTCGACAACGGCCACGCCCGCGTGGCGATCTTCGATGTGGATTATCACCACGGCAACGGCACGCAGGAAATCTTCTACGACCGCGATGACGTGCTGCTGGCGAGCCTGCACGGCGACCCGGATTTCGAATTCCCGTTCCATCTCGGCTATGCCCGCGAGCGCGGCGCAGGCAAGGGCGAAGGCTATAACCTGAACTATCCCCTGCCCGCCGGCACGCCTTGGGCGCAGTGGCAGGCGGCTTTCGAGGATGCGCACGAGAAAATCCGCGCCTACGCACCGTCAGCGCTCGTCATCTCGCTGGGCGTCGATGCATTCAAGGATGACCCTATCTCGCAGTTCAAGCTGGAGAGCGATCACTTCCTGACGATCGGCCGCCGCATTGCCGATTTCGGCCTGCCGACGCTTTTCGTCATGGAAGGCGGCTATGCGACCGGCGCACTCGGCCTCAACGCGGTGAATGTGCTGCAAGGCTTCGAGGGCGGCTGACGGTTACAGGATTTCCGGCCATTCGCGCGCGCCGTGCTGCACGAAGAGTACCTCGACGCGAGTCTCCAGAACACGATACGCGACGATATAGGGCGTACCCGGAACGACAAGCTCCCGGGTGCCTTCGATTTCACCGACACGTCCAATAAAGGGATTGTCCGCCAATAGCCGCTTCGTCCGGAGATGGATATTGGCCGTGACCTTTGCCGCTGCCCTGGGATTGCGCTCGGCAATATAATCTCCGATCACTTCCAGCTCACGAAGATAGCGACGGGTCCAGACAACGCGCGTCACGGCGTCCGTCAAGGTTCATATTTGCTGAGGACAATCGCGATCTCGTCTTCACTTACGAAATCGCCCCGGTCAGCGTCCGCAAGGCCCGCCTCGACACCTTCGATCCACTTTTCCTGCCAGGCGAGCGAACGACCATGTGCGAGTGCGTCCTCAATGATCTGACCACGCGTCAGCGAGGAGCGCGCAGCAAGCGCATCGATGCGGCGATCGAGGTCCTTCGATATGGCATTACCTTTGCTCATGCCGCTATTCTCGCACGAACCGCCCGAACTTGCCAGTCCTGCGTCAAGCGTCCCTGTGCAGGTTGTCGCGCGAGAGGTTCTTCACGTCGCGCTCGCCGCACAGCGCCATGGTGGTGTCGAGCTCACGGCGGATGATTTCAAGCGAGCGCCGCACGCCAGCCTTGCCGCCCGCGCCGAGCCCGTAAAGGAAGGGACGGCCGATATAGGTGCCCTTGGCGCCGTAGCAAAGTGCCTTCAGCACGTCCTGGCCGGAGCGGATGCCGCCATCGAGATGGACTTCCATCTGGTCGCCGACGGCATCGACGATGCGCGGCAGCATACTGATCGATGAGGCCGCGCCGTCGAGTTGTCGTCCGCCGTGGTTGGAGACGATGATGGCATCCGCACCGCTGCCGAGCGACATGCGCGCATCTTCTTCATCCAGGATGCCCTTCAGGATGAGCTTGCCGCCCCACTGGTCGCGGATCCATTCGATGTCCTTCCAGGACAGTTGCGGATCGAACTGCTCCGACGTCCACGACGAAAGCGACGAGAGGTCGCCCACGCCCTTGGCATGGCCGACGATGTTGCCGAAGGTGCGGCGCTTGGTGCCGAGCATGTCGAGGCACCAGAACGGCCGTGTCATCATCTGCCAGACGTGCTTGGGCGTGAAGCGCGGCGGAGCGGACAGGCCGTTGCGCAGATCCTTGTGCCGCTGGCCGAGGATCTGGAGATCGAGCGTCAGGACGAGGGCCGAGCAACCGGCCGCCTTGGCGCGGTTGATCAAGCTCAGGACGAAGTCGCGGTCCCGCATCACATAGAGCTGGAACCAGAACGGCTTGGACGTGACGGAGCGCACGTCCTCGATCGAGCAGATGCTCATGGTGGAAAGCGTGAAGGGAACGCCGAACTCCTCCGCCGCCTGCGCGGCCAGCATCTCACCGTCGGCATGCTGCATGCCGGTGAAGCCGGTGGGCGCGATGGCGACCGGCATCGACACCTTCTCGCCGATCATCTCGCTTGCGAGCGAGCGGTTGGTCATGTCGACCAGCACGCGCTGGCGCAGCTTGATCTTGCGGAAATCCTCTTCGTTGGCACGGTATGTGCTCTCGGTCCAGGCGCCGGAGTCCGCATAGTCGAAGAACATCTTCGGCACCCTTCGACGCGCCTGTTCCTTGAGGTCTGCAATTGTCAGGGCCCGTTCCACGCTCATGTCGTCCTCGCACCGGCCACGCTGTCGCAATGGTCCGCTTCCAACTGGATTGCGCCATCTTTTACGAGGACGTGCGGCGCCTCGCAACGAATTCCTGCGGCTTGCAGCTTCAAATTAAAACCCTCCCGGCTGGAGACCGGGAGGGCATGAACGGCGGTGACGGTGGCCTTAGCTAGCCGCGTAGAATTTCGCCATCTCCGGCAGGCGCTTGACGCGAATGCCGGACGCCTTGCCGGCCGTGCGGAAGGCCTCGAAGCGCTCGCGGCAGACCTCCTGCATGCGGGCCGTCGCCGGCTTCAGGTAGGTGCGCGGGTCGAAGTTCTCCGGCTTTTCCTTGAAGTTCTTGCGGATCGTGCCGGTCATGGCGAGACGCAGGTCCGTGTCGATATTGACCTTGCGCACCCCGAGCGGGATCGCCTTCTGGATTTCGGCGACGGGAACGCCCCATGTCTGCTTCATCTCTCCGCCATATTCGGTGAACAGGTCCTGCAAGTCTTGCGGGACCGAAGACGAGCCGTGCATGACGAGATGCGTGTTCGGCAGCTTGGCGTGGATCTTGGCAATGGTCTCGATCGACAGGATGTCGCCATCTGGCGCGCGGGTGAACTTGTAGGCGCCATGGCTCGTGCCGATGGCGACGGCAAGCGCATCGACACCGGTCTTGGAAACGAAGTCCAGAGCCTGGTCGGGGTCGGTCAGCAGTTCCTCGCGCGTCAGCTTGCCTTCGAAGCCGTGGCCGTCTTCCTTCTCGCCGGCGCCCGTTTCCAGATTGCCGAGACAGCCAAGCTCGCCTTCGACCGAAACACCGGCCGCATGCGCGATCTTCACGACCTCGGCCGTGACGTCGACATTGTATTCGTAGCTCGCGATCGACTTGCCGTCGGCCAGCAGCGAGCCGTCCATCATGACGGAGGTGAAGCCGTTGGTGATGGCGGAAATGCAGGTGGAGGGCTGGTCGCCATGGTCGAGATGCAGGCAGACGGGAATGTGCGGATACTCCTCGGCCGCGCCGAGAATGAGGTGGCGCAGGAAGGCATCGCCCGCATAGGAGCGCGCACCGCGGCTCGCCTGCAGGATCACTGGAGAATCCGTCGCATCCGCCGCGCGCATGACTGCCTGGATGTATTCCAGGTTGTTTACGTTGAATGCGGGCAGTGCGTAATCGTTCTCCGCTGCGTGATCGAGCAGTTGCCGCATGGTGATCAAGGCCATTCCTGTCCTCCCTTGGATGCATGGTATCGGGGTCGGCGGCACTATTCACACATCGTCAGGCAGATGCAACAGCCGCTCGGGACCGCGCCGGAAGCCAAATCGATTAAATCGGGGACGGCTTCGAATTTTCCTGGCCGGACCATAAAAATCCGGCCCGCTTGTACGGGCCGGATCCAAAAAAGATCGGCAATTCAAATAAGTAGGACTATTGCCCGATCTCGGAGCAATCGCCCGGCGAACGCTCTCAGTCGTCGTCGCCCATCTCTGGCGGAGCGACCACGTTGCGTTCCCCGCTGATGATCTCGCGTTTGCCGACATGGTTGGCGGCGCCGACGAGGCCTTCCTTCTCCATGCGCTCCACGAGGGAAGCTGCCCGGTTGTAACCGATGGCCAGCCGGCGCTGGATGTAGGATGTCGAGCACTTGCGATCCCGCATCACGACCTTGACGGCCTTCTCGTAGAGATCGTCGCCATCCTCTGCTGCGATGTCGCCCTTGTCGAAGACGGCGCCACCGGCCGCGGGCTTTTCTTCCTCTTCGTCTTCCTCACCGGCCGTGACCGTCTCGAGATATTCGGGACGCCCCTGCGCCTTGAGGTGCAGCACGACCTTCTCGACTTCCTCGTCGGAGACGAAGGGACCGTGCACGCGGGAAATGCGGCCACCGCCGGCCATGTGCAGCATATCGCCCTGGCCGAGAAGCTGTTCGGCACCCTGCTCGCCGAGGATCGTGCGGCTGTCGATCTTCGACGTCACCTGGAAGGAGATACGGGTGGGGAAGTTCGCCTTGATCGTGCCGGTAATGACATCGACCGACGGACGCTGCGTCGCCATGATCAGGTGAATGCCGGCGGCACGCGCCATCTGGGCGAGCCGCTGGATGGCACCTTCGATCTCCTTGCCGGCGACCATCATGAGGTCGGCCATCTCGTCGACGATGACGACGATGTAGGGCATCGGCTCGAGGGAGAGTTCCTGTTCCTCGTTGATCGCCTCGCCGGTCCCCTTGTCGAAGCCGGTCTGGACGCTGATCGAGATGGTCTCGCCCTTGTCACGGGCAGCGGCGACACGGTTGTTGTAACCGTCGATGTTGCGCACGCCCAGGCGCGACATCTTGCGATAACGGTCCTCCATCTCACGCACGGCCCATTTCAGCGCCATGACGGCCTTCTTGGGATCGGTAACGACCGGGGTCAGCAGGTGCGGAATGCCGTCATAGATCGACAGTTCCAGCATCTTCGGATCGACCATGATCAGGCGGCATTCTTCCGGACGGAACCGGTAGAGCAGCGAGAGGATCATGGTGTTGATGGCGACGGACTTGCCGGAGCCCGTCGTGCCGGCCACGAGCAGGTGCGGCATCTTCGCGAGTTCGGCGATGACGGGTTCCCCGCCGATCGTCTTGCCCAGGCAAATCGGCAGCTTGAAGCCGGTCTTGGCGAAATCGGGCGAGTCGATCATTTCGCGGAAATACACGGTCTCGCGTGTCGCGTTCGGCAGTTCGATGCCGATGACGTTGCGGCCGGGCACGACGGCGACACGGGCCGAAAGCGCCGACATGGAGCGTGCGATATCGTCGGCAAGACCGATGACGCGCGAGGATTTGACACCCGGTGCAGGCTCGAATTCATAGAGCGTGACGACCGGACCGGGACGGACATGGATGATCTCGCCGCGAACGCCGAAATCTTCCAGAACGCTTTCGAGAAGGCCGGCATTCTGTTCGAGCTGTTCCTGGGTCAGCACGAAACCGACGGTGCGCGGCGGCTCCTGCAAGAGTTCGCGCGGCGGGTACTCGTAGGTGTCGCCCATAGGCGTCGCCATGGTCACCTCGAACGGGCGCGCGCGAGAGAGCACCGAAGACGGGGCTTCACGAACAGGTTCGGCCGCCGCAACAGGGGTAACCGCGACGGGCACCTGCGGGATCTGGACGGCAGCGGGCACAATCTCCTGAATGGCTTCTGCCACCGGCTGGACAGCGGCCACCGGTTCCACGTCCGCCACACTTTGCGTCGTCACGATCTGCGTCTCCGGCTTGCGGCCGGATGCCGGGCGGCATTCGACGACGCGGAAGAGCGAGGTGATGGAGGCCGGTCCGGCCTTCTGTTCCGCAACGACAAGGGGCTTCGCAACGACCGGCTCGGCGACCGGCAGCGGCATGCGCACGACGGAGACGGCCGGGCGCACCGGAATGGGCATGACGCCGGGCGCGGCGACAAGCTCCTCGCCCGGCGTCATGGTCTCGAAGAAGGCATGATCGGAAAGATGGGCAAAGCGCTCTATGGCGGCGCGGATGTCGGGCTTTACGGCCGGTGCTGCCTCAGCGGCCGGTGCGAGCTTGCGCGCGAGGAAGGGAGAACGAATGGGACTTTCAGGTTTGAACACGACAGCGGCATCTTCCGGTATTTCATGGGTCTTGGCGGCCACGACCGCCTGGACGAATTGGGGGACGGGATCGGCGGGAACACTCTCCGGCGCCTGCTGTGCCTCGAAGCGGCGGCGCCGTTCATCGAGCGCTTCACGCAGGCGCTGAAGCAGTTCGGCCTGCGAAAGCTGGGTCGACTGCAATTCGGCAGCGGGTTCGACGATCACCTCGGGTTGGGGTTCGATGACCGATTCGGTAATCGCGGCGGCTTCGGCGGCGGCCTCCTCGATCTTTGCGGAGACCTTGTCAGGCGTCCGTGTAAAGCGGACATTGGGCGCCAGATAGAAGTGGCTCTCCCAGCTTCCGTCGGCATACTGGCCGGGATCGTAGCCGCGCAGCGCAGGCGAGCGGAAGCGCGGACGATAGGTATCGTCGTTCGCCACCGGCGGCTCTTGCGTGATCCAGGCTTCTTCCGGTGCGGCCTCTTCGGCCAAACCATTGCCTTCATGAAAGAAATCCGACGCGTTCTCGTCGGCTTCCGTTTCAGATTCGAGGATAGGATAGAAGTTTGTTCTGGAAATACGCATGAACCTGCACACTCGACGATCATTGCCGATAGGGATGCGTAGATGGTTAGGAAATGAAGGTTAACAATGTCTTTGGAGTGGCGCAGAATCCTTATCACGATCCCGTTTCGGAGCGTCGTCCGAGCGCTTCAAAAGGGCGCATGGGCGTGATCCTCCGCGGGTTGCCGCGGGTGGATCGAATGCAAAAAATTCTATGGGGTAACCCCGCCTCACTCGCCGAGGGCGGGGCCGCTTTTCGGTTCGTCCGGGGACACTTCGGCCAGCACATCCGGATTGCCCTCCGCCCTGTCCCGGTGAAGGGCGGCACGGGCGAGCAGCATCAAGGTGACCGGTGTCGTGACGGTCACGAAAATGCCGATCAGGATTTCGTGGATGACCGGCCGCGTGGCAAGCACGGTGAAGAAGACCATCGAGGCCATCACGATGCCGCCGGTCCCCCAGCTGGTGCCGAGCGTCGGCGCATGGATGCGCTCGTAGAAGGACGGCAGGCGCGAGAAACCGATCGTGCCGATCAGCGTCAGACCCGAGCCGACGACGAGAAAGAACGAGACGAGAATCGCTGCCCAGACCGGCAGGTCGACCGCGTGATCCATGATGTTCATTCGATGACCTCCCCGCGCATCAGGAACTTGGCGAGTGCCACCGTGGCCACGAAACCGAGCATGCCGATGACCAGCGACGCCTCGAAATAGATGTCCTTGCCCGTGCGGATGCCGAACACCATCAGAAGCAGCATCGAGTTCACATAGAGCGTGTCGAGCGCCAGGACGCGATCCTGGGCCCGCGGACCACGCGACATGCGTAGCGCCGCGAGCGCCATGGCGATGGCGAGGCAGACCTGGGCGAATGTCAGGGAAACGGCGAGAATGGTCTGGCTCATTCGAAGATCTCCATCAGCAGCGCCTCGTACCGCCCCTTGATCAGGGTCTGCCACTCGGCCTCGTCGACAAGGTCGAGGACGTGGATCAGCACCGTCCGGTTCAGCGAATTGTATTCAAGCCAGGCCGTGCCCGGCGTACTGGTCACCACGACAGCAAGGACCGCGAGCGCCATCGGGCTCTCCACATCGAGCGGAACGGTGATGAAGCCCGACTTGAACTTTCGCCTGTGCCCGCCAAGGATGATGGACGCGACGGCGATGTTCGAGCGCACGATATCGTAGAGCACGATGCCGACGAGTTTGGGCAGCAGATACCACTTCTTCAGGCGAGGCTTGGCAGGCCGCAGCGACGCCATGCCCCAGGAGGCAAAGACGGCGACGATGCAGCCGAGGATAAGGTGGCCGAGCGTAAAACCGTTCAGGGCCAGCCACATGATGACGAGGGATGCGCTCAGCAGCGGATAGGGCAGCATGTCAGATCCCTCCCCCGCCTTCCGGCCCGCCCGGTTCCTCGACGCCAACGCGGCGGGCATTGATCACCGCATCGATATAGGTTGCCGGGTGCTGAAGACCGCTGACGGTCTCCTCCATGTAGCGCATCGCGGGACCCGCCTGCACGGTGAGCGCGAGCGTCATGGCGATCAGCAGCAAGACAGGCGCCATTTCCATGACGAGGACGCGGGGAACGGTGCCCTCCATCGAGGCCCAGAAAGTGCGGATACCGGCGCGTGTCATGGAGATGAGCGCGGCCAGTCCCGAGAGGATGAGAAGCGCCACGATCCACCAGACGGAGGCCGGAATCGGTGCGTCGGTGGCCACACCACTCCCGATCATGCCCGTCATCATGGCGAACTTGGCCACGAAACCGGACAGCGGCGGCAGGCCGGAAAGCAGAATGCCGCAGGCGGCGAAGCACACACCGAGCACCGCGATGGTCGCGGGCATGGTCACGCCAACCTCGACTTCCTGCTCTTCCTCGTCGGCGTCGCCATAGGCTTCCATCGTCACCGCCAGAACCGACGCACCGGCGTCCTGCCCGCGCTCGACAAGTTCGATGAGCAGGAAGAAGGCCGCGATGGTGAGCGTGGAACTGACCATGTAGAATAGCGCCCCGGCGGTCACCATACCGTTGTTGAGGCCGAGCACGGCCAGCAACGTACCCGACGACACGAGGACGGAATAGCTGGCAAGCCGCCCGAGCGCCTGCGATGCCAGAACGCCGATCGTGCCGAACGCCACCGTCGCCATGCCGCCATAGAGCAGGACATTGAGGCCGAGCCCGGCGGATTCGCCCTGGCCGAACACCAGAAGCGAAAGCCGCAGGATGACGTATATGCCGACCTTGCTCATGATCGCGAAGATGCCGGCAACGGGCGCCGTCGCTGCGCTATAGGCGGCCGGAAGCCAGAAGTTCAGGGGCCACATGCCCGCCTTGATGAGGAAGACGATGCCGAGAATGGCGGCGCCCGCCTCCAGCAGCATGCGCCGGTCGCCTTCGATCTCGCCGATGCGCACCGCAAGATCTGCCATGTTGAGCGTGCCGGCGGAGCCGTAGATGGCGCTGACACCGATGAGGAAGCACAGCGCGGCAGCGAGGTTGACCGCGATGTAATGCAGACCGGCCTTAACGCGCATGGGGCCGGAGCCGTGCATCAAGAGACCGTAGGACGCCGCCAGCATGACCTCGAAGAAGACGAAGAGGTTGAAGAGGTCGCCTGTCAGGAACGCGCCGTTCAGCCCCATCAGCAGGAACTGGAAAAGCGAGTGGAAATGCGCGCCTGCCGCATGCCAGCGCGCCAGCGCGTAGACCAGCGTCGGGACCGCGAGGATGGAGGCTAGCACGAGCATGAGCGCGGAGAGGCGATCGACAACCAGCACGATGCCGAAAGGTGCCGGCCAGTTGCCCAGCATATAGACGCCCTCGAACCGTTCCGGACCATAGCTTGCAAAGCGGAACAGGCTGACGGCGATGGCGACGAGCGCGAGGCAGGACACCACGCTGATCATGGCCTTCACGACGCGCTGGCGCTCATCGAAGAACAGCAGGAGCGCGCCCGCAAGCAGCGGGATGAGGATCGGCGCGATGATGAGGTTCTGCTGCCAGCCGCTCATTTGGGCTGCTCCCTGCCGTCAACGTGATCGGTGCCGGTAAGGCCGCGCGCGGCAAGCAGGACCACAAGGAAGAGGGCCGTCGTCGCAAAGCCGATGACGATGGCCGTCAGGACCAGTGCATGCGGGACCGGGTCTGTCAGCGTCGAGATATCGACGCCCTCGCCCAGCACGGGCGCGGCGTTGGATTTCACGCCGCCGACGGCGAAGATGAAGAGGTTGACGGCATAGGACAGAAGCGAGAGGCCGATGATCACCTGGTAGGTGCGCGGGCGCAGCAGGAGCCAGACCCCGGATCCCGTCATGATGCCGATTCCGATTGCGAGAACGAGCTCCATCAGGCTTCCTCCGCCTTGGTGGCGTCGAGATTGCGAACCCGATGCGTACGAATGGATTGGTGCGCAAGCGCGATGAGGATCAGCACCGTCGCGCCGACGACGAGCGAAAAGACGCCGAGGTCGAAGATCAGCGCCGACGCCATCGGCACCTTCCCGATGAACGGCACATCGATATATTGCGAGTGCGACGTCAGGAACGGATAGCCGAACAGCCAGGCGCCCATGCCCGTGAGCGGCGCGACGAGCAGGCCGAAGCCCATCCAGCGCAGGGGCAGGATGCGCAGCCTGTCCTCCGCCCAACGCACGCCGCCCGCAAGATACTGCAGGAGGAAGGCGATCGCCATGGTCACGCCGCCGGCAAACCCGCCGCCCGGCAGGTCATGGCCGCGCATGAACAGGTAGATCGCGAAGGTGACGATGACCGGGAACATCCACTGCATGATGACCGAGGGCACGAGCAGATAGTCCCGCACCGTATCGCCGGCCGAACGCTCCGGTTGCTCATCGTCGTAGGCTGCCTGGATTCGCTGCTGTTCCGGCTTCTCGATGCTGTCGGGCGCAGGGCGGAAGCGGCGCAGCAGCGCAAATACCGTCAGCGCCACGATCGCCAGCACCACGATCTCGCCCATCGTGTCGAAGCCGCGGAAATCCACCAGAATGACGTTGACGACATTGCGCCCGCCGCCTTCCGTATAGGCCTTCTCCAGGAAATAGCTGGCAATGGCGTCCGGCACCGGCTGCTTCATGATCGCATAGGACAGCAGGAACATGCCGAAGCCGCATGAAACGGCGAGCAGGAAATCGCGGAAGCGACGGCCGCGCGCGGCGAGCGTCACGGAGTTGTCGACCTTCTCGTACCGCTTCGGCAGCCAGCGCAACCCGAGCAGCAGAAGCACGGTCGTCACGATCTCCACCACGAGCTGCGTGATGGCGAGATCGGGCGCCGAAAGCCAGACGAAGGTGATGCAGGTGGTGATACCTGCGCCGCCAAGCAGCACGAGGGCGGCCAGCCGGTGGTACTTCGCCTGGTAGGCGGCGGCGAGCGCGCAAAAAGCGCCGATGCACCAGATCGCCGCAAAGATCGGATCGATCCCGCTGATGGCGACCGGCGTCGGCGTGAAGCCTGCCATATAGAGCGGCACCACGCCTGCCAGCAGGCCGGCAGCGGCGATCAGACGCAATTGCGGCTGCAGATTGCGCGTACCGAAGCGGCTTTCCATCCAGCGCGCCCATTTCCAGGACACCGTGACCAGCACGCGCTCGAAGATGCGCTGCCCTGCGAGATGACGGAAGATCGGCGGGCCATCGTCGCACCGGGCCAGATAGTCCTTCAGCAGGACATAGAGCAGGACGCCGCCGGCAAGCGCGATCATGCTCATGATCAGCGGCGTGTTGATGCCGTGCCAGACGGCCAGGCTGTATTCGGGCGTGCGATCGCCGAGCACGGAAACGACGGCCGAATGGAGGAAGGGTCCGATGGACAGGCTCGGGATGACGCCGACGACGAGGCAGGCCAGCACCAGGAACTCGACGGGGAAGCGCATCCAGTGCGGCGGCTCATGGGGTTTCGGCTTGGGCAGGTCCAGCGGCGGCGGGCCGAAGAAGACGGTATGGATGAAGCGCAGCGAATAGACGACGGAGAACGCGCCGGCGAGAGTCGCGATATAGGGCAGCATGCGGTCCAGCACGGAATCGGCATGCGTCTCGACGGCCTCGGCGAAGAACATCTCCTTGGAAATGAACCCGTTGAGCAGCGGCACGCCCGCCATGGCGGCACTCGCCACCATGGCCAGCGTGCCCGTAATCGGCAGGTACCTGTAGAGGCCGCTTAATCGCCGCATGTCGCGGGTGCCGGTTTCATGGTCGATGATCCCGGCGGCCATGAAGAGCGACGCCTTGAAGGTCGCGTGGTTCATCATGTGGAAGATCGCCGCGACGGCAGCCAGCGGGCTGCCGAGGCTGAGCAGCGTGGTGATGAGACCGAGATGGCTGATCGTTGAATAGGCGAGCAGGCCTTTCAGGTCCTGCTGGAACATGGCGAAATAGGCGCCGAGCAGCAGGGTGCAGGTGCCGGCGATGCCGACGAGCATGAACCATTCATAGGTGCCCGACAGCGCCGGCCAGAAGCGGACCAGAAGGAAGACGCCGGCCTTCACCATGGTCGCCGAATGCAGGTAGGCCGAGACCGGCGTCGGCGCCGCCATGGCATTGGGAAGCCAGAAGTGGAAGGGCACCTGCGCACTCTTCGTGAGCGCGCCGATCAGGATCAGGACGAGCGCCGTCAGGTAGAGCGGATGGGCCTTGATCTGGTCGCCCGCCCCCAGCACCACGTCGAGATCATAGCTGCCGACGATATGGCCGAGCACCAGAAGGCCTGCCAGAAGGCAGAAGCCGCCGATACCCGTGATCGTCAGCGCCATGCGTGCGCCGTCGCGTGCCGTGGCGTTGTTGTGCCAATAGCTGATCAGCAGGAAGGAGAAGATGCTGGTCAGCTCCCAGAACACCGAGAGCAGGATGATATTGCCGGAGAGAACGATGCCGAGCATCGAGCCCATGAAGGCAAGCAGGAAGGAGAAGAAGCGCGGAACCGGATCTTCTTCCGACATGTAGTAGCGCGCATAGAGCACGACGAGGCAGCCGATCCCGGTGATCAGCATGGCGAAGAGCCACGCAAAGCCGTCCATGCGCAGCGTGAAGTTCAGTCCGAACTGCGGCAGCCATTCGATATCGAGCCGTAATTTTCCACCGGCGCGGACGGCGGGATACACTGCCGCCGTCAGCACGAGGCACAGAAACGTTACGGCGCCGGCCATGCGGGCGGCAAGAACGCGGGAATCCGTCCGGAGCAGCATGATCGCCGCAAGGCTTCCCAGGAAGGGAAGGCATACCAGCAGGACCAGAACCATTTCACCTGTCATTGTTTGATCGATCGCTTTCGAACGTCGGGTGCTTCTCTCATGCCGGCACGCCGGCCATATGCAAAGCCGCGCGATCTGAAATGATCGAACGGCGTCAGGCGATATCCGCAGGCGGCGCACGCGCCGCCGACGTCACGAGATGGCTATCGGCGAAGCAGCGCGAACGCCCCGGTACCACACCGGCCGCAGAGCCAAACGGCCCGGTGAATACGGCCTCAAGCGGACAGACCAGTTCGACACCGCGCCCATCCGAAGACATCAGCTTGCCTGCGACCTGCCCCTTCGCCCCTTCCAAACCGGTGGAAGCGGAAAGAGATCCCGCATTCTTCTGCGCGCCATGAACAAGAACGCGCGGCGCCACGCTGCCGGCCACGGGAGCCGATAACGTGAATGCCAGCAGCAAAATGCAGGTGAGCGCAGAGCAGAGGAGGCAGAACGCCGGATAAAACGGCCGATGCTGTCGCCTTGCTCCCGTCAAACGCCCTACCCTTCGATTCGCCTGCCTGTGATGGATATTTTCGTATCCGGACAATACGTTGGCGGGATCGGCGCTGTCCACCCGCGAGCATGAAATTTTTCCAAAATTGCAACGATTTGCCGCGTCTGGCAGGATGATTTTCCGTTTCGTGGGAAAAACCATGTTCGGCGACGCATGCAGGCCGGCTTGAAGCCCCGCCCCTTTGGGCGCATCCTTCTCAAGCGAATCGCACAAAGCAGGCCCACCCACGTTCCGGTTGACGGTGTCGTGGGCGGTTGAAGACTGGTGACACGGGAAGACCGACGGAACCGGAGAATTTCGTGCCGAAGCTTCGGCGGTCCCAACCGCGGCGCATGCACGACATCAATCACTCTCACTAGAGGACCAGCGATGACGGATACGCGAAGGGAATGGATCAGCAAGAGAGCCTATACGATCTGGGAGGAAGCCGGCCGGCCGGACGGGCGCGACGGCGACCATTGGGATCAGGCCGAGCGGGAACACGCCGATTTCGAGAAGGGCGCGGTCGCGAAGAAGGCCGCCAAGAAGCCGCTGATCGAAATCTCCGGCAAGGCGAAGCCTGCGAAGGCGCAGCCGGCCAAGCCGAAGAAGAAGGAAGCCAAGGCGGAAAAACCAGCAGTCGCTAAAGTTCCTGCCAAGGCGAAAACGGCGAAGGCCGCAGCCGACAAATCGATCTGATCCGCCGGCGGCGGCCGTTTCGTCCGCCGCGGCGTCCTGCCCCCTTGGAAGCCGGCGGAAAGCGCTCTATCTGGACCTCGACCACTCCCAAGACGAGGTTCCCTTGCGCTGGATCTACATGCTGGCCGGCCTTTTCATGACGGCGCTCGGCATTGTCGGCGCCTTCCTGCCGCTGTTGCCGACCACGCCGTTCCTTCTGGTCGCGGTCTGGTGTTTCTCGCGATCCTCGCCGCGCCTGGAGCAATGGTTGCTCAACCACCGCACGCTGGGGCCGCCGCTGACGAATTGGCGCCGCGAAGGCGCCATCTCGGCGCGGGCGAAAACGATGGCCGTATCGCTGATCGTCGCGAGCTACGGCTTCTTCTGGTATCGCACACAGCCATCGCCGCTTTTAGCTGTAATCGTCGGGCTGGTGCTTGCGGGAAGCGTCACCTTCATCCTCACACGCCCGCTGCCGAAAGGTTGAGATGACCAACAAGACCGCAGCGCCCGTCGTCGTATGGTTCCGCAAGGACCTTCGACTGGATGACAACGCCGCCCTTGCCGCGGCCGCCGACACGGGACGCCCCGTGATCCCTCTCTATATCCGCGAACCGGAGGCCGCCGGCACCGGGCCGCTGGGTGCCGCCCAGGCCTGGTGGCTGCATCACGCGCTTGCCTCGCTTGCGCGTGGCCTCGAAAAAGCCGGCTCGCCGCTCGTACTGCGATCCGGCGCGGCCGCCGGTGTTCTGCGCAAGTTTGTCCCGGAAACGGGTGCGGATACGCTTTACTGGAACCGCAGGCATGATCCGGCCGGCATTTCCATCGACAAGGAGATAAAGCGCGTGTTCAAGGCCGAAGGCCTCGACGTGCACAGTTTCTCCGGACAATTGCTGCACGATCCGACACGCCTCCTGACGGGCGAGAAGAAGCCCTACCGCGTCTATACGCCATTCTGGAAGGCGCTCGAACGCGAGGGCGAACCGCCGGAACCGATCGAGGCACCGAAGCACATCAAGGCCCCAACGAAGGCGCCGCCGTCCGAAATGCTAGACGATTGGAAATTCCTGCCCGTCAAACCGGACTGGGCGGCATCCTTCAAGGACATCTGGACGCCCGGCGAGGCAGCCGCACGCGAACGCCTGGACGACTTCGTGGACGGCGCCATTGCGGGCTACAAGGTGGATCGAGACCATCCCGCGCTCGACGCGACGTCCAGGATGTCGCCCTACCTGGCGCTCGGTGAAATCTCCCCTGCCCGCATCTGGCATGCAACGCGCGGCCTGAAGGCGCCCGCCGACGACGTGATCCACTTCCGCAAGGAACTGGCCTGGCGCGAATTCTGCCACCATCTGCATTTTCATTTTCCCGCCCTTGCCGAGAAGAACTGGAACGAGCGCTTCGATGACTTTCCCTGGGAGAAGGCAGGCAAGCATTTCCGCCTGTGGACGCAGGGCATGACGGGCTACCCGATCGTCGATGCCGGCATGCGCCAGCTCTGGAAACATGGCTGGATGCACAATCGGGTCCGCATGATCACGGCGTCGTTCCTCATCAAGCATCTGATGATCGACTGGCGGCATGGCGAGAAGTGGTTTCGCGATACGCTGGTGGACGCAGACGCCGCATCGAACCCGGCCAACTGGCAATGGGTCGCGGGCTCGGGTGCCGACGCCTCCCCCTTCTTCCGCATCTTCAATCCGATCCTGCAGGGTGAGAAATTCGACCCCGACGGCACCTATGTCCGCGCCTTCGTGCCGGAACTGGAGCATCTCGACGCGGCCTTTATCCACAAACCGTTCGATGCGCCCGCTGGCGTGTTGAAAGAGGCGAATATCGAGTTGGGCACGACCTATCCCAAGCCCATCGTCGACCACGCCAAGGCGCGCGAACGCGCACTGGCGGCCTACAAATCCCTGAAGAACGCCTGACCTAGCCGTTCCCGGCCAGGGTCTTGGACAGAAGCGACACGAGCGCGTCTCCGGCATCCTCCAGAGCGCCGCTGTTGTCGATGACGACAGTGTTAGCGGCGACCACGATTTCGGGGACTGCACGGTCGAGACGCTTGCGGATTGCGTCTGCGGTCTCGCGGCCGCGTGCGGCAAGCCGTTCGGCAAGAATGTCCGGGCGGGCCGTGATCAGCACGACGGTGAGGCGGGGAAAGGCGGCTGCGAAGGCCGGAAGTGCGGAACGGCTGCCGTTGGCGATCAGCGTCACGCCCTTCTCCAGCTGGGCCAGCGTCCCGGAGGGAATGCCGTAGGACAGGTCATGGGCCTCCCACGACACGGCGAAGCCGCCCTCGGATTTGCGCCGTGCGAAACCCGCGGCATCGATGGCCTCATGCGCCTCCCCACCGGCATCGGCGGGCCGGGTGATGACGCGGCGCACGAACTGCACGCGCGCCTCGCCAGCGAAATGCCGCGCGGCATAGGACATCACGCTGTCCTTGCCGGCACCGCTCGGGCCGACGACCACCACCATCGTGCCAGCGGCGACACGCGGCGCATGCGACTTCGCCTCCACGCTCATGCCACGCGGCGACCCTGACGCCAGACCGAGCGGACGACCGGTACGCCATCCGGCCGGCGCACGCGCACGATATCGGCGCGCAGGCCCTTGGCAATCGCACCGCGGTCATCGAGACCAACCGTGCGGGCAGGCGTGGTCGAGACCATCGCAATCGCCGTCGGAAGATCGATACCCTCCACCTCGTCGGCCAGAATGAAGGGCGCATGCATCAGGCTGAAGGGCACATAGTCGGAGGACAGAACATCGAGCACGCCCATCCGGGCCAGATCGCGCGCCGCGATGTTGCCGGAATGGGACTTGCCACGCACGATGTTGGGCGCACCCATGAGCACGCTCATGCCCGCACCATGCGAGGCCTTCGCCGCTTCGACGCTGGTCGGGAACTCGGCCAGGCGGATACCGTAGCCGATCGCTTCCTCGACATGCTCCAGAGTAGCGTCGTCATGGCTGGCGACAGAGATGTTGCGCGCCGCGCAGGATGCGGCGATGGCGTCGCGGTGCGGCTTGGCGTAACGCGCGGAAAGCTCCTGCTGCCGCTTGCAGAATTCGGCGAACTCGGCATCCGAGAGGCCACGCTTCTTCTGGTAGTAGAGAACGTACTGGTCCATCGTCTGGAACTGCCGCTGGCCCGGCGCGTGATCCATCAGGGAAACGAGACGGACCATTGGGTCGCCCTCGAATTCTGCATAATGATCCAATACGTTATCTGTGGAAACTTCACACCGCAGATGAATGAGGTGTTCCGCGCGAAGACGGTCTTCCGCCTGCGCCTCGGCAAGAGCATCGGCCATGGCGCGCATCTCGCCCTGCTCGAAACCGCCGTCCGAATCCGAGCCCATGCGCAGGCAATCGAAGACGGTGGTGATGCCTGACGTGACGACCTGTGCATCATGCGACTGGATCGCCGCGGTCTTGCCCCAGCGAACGCCGGGGCGCGGCGAGTAATGCGCTTCGAGATGGTCTGTGTGCAGCTCGACGAGACCGGGAATGAGGAAATCGCCTTCCATGTCCTCGCCGGCAGCAGACACCCCCTCGGCGATATCGGCGATGAGGCCGTCGCGCAGAACGAGCGTGCCGTCCAGAACCCGGTCCTCAAGCACGATTTTTGCATTGGAAAGAATAGTTTCGCGGGTCATCTTCATGCAGTCTTTCTGTTGGCGGCCCCACCCAGCGGGAAGAGCGAATGAACGGTGAAATCGGCGCCGCGCGACGGCTCCCGGAAGAGCGCCAGCCCGCCGAGCGTCAGCGGACGACCATGGAAATCGGCGAAATGATCGAGAAGGGCGGCTTCGACGGCGTCACGGCTTTCAAGCGGGACGCGGCCCGTCAGCGTCATGTGGAAGCGGAACTCGTCGAAGACGTAGGGATAACCCCACTGCACCAGATTTTGCCGCTCGGCGGCGCCCAGTTCATCCGGCTTGCGCCGCGCGATATCGGCCGAGGTCAGCGGGGCGCGGAAACGCTCGAAGCGCCGGACCACGTCGCCGGCGAAACTTTGCAGTGGCTCGCAATGATCGCCAGGTATCAGCGCGAAAAAGGAACCGAGGCGCCCCACCACGAGCTCGGGAATGTCGAAGGCTTCCATCTCGCAAACGAAGCGGCCGATTTCGGCAACAAGCTCGGCTTCGCTGCGGCCTTCGGCCAATGCGAACGGCGCCTTCAGGGTGGCATGGAAACCGTAACGGCGCGGGTCTGCCGTCAGCCCCGCCACCGCCGACGCCTCGAAATTGCCGATCGCCGGCTGCTCCAGCGCAGCACCGGTAAAGGCGTTGCGTCCGAGCCAGCGTTGGGCGGCGAGGGTCAGGGGATCGCTGGCGGGCGGGGTGAAGTAAAGGGCGTATCGCAAAGGCTCATTCCTGTGAAACTCGTTCGACGCCGCCCGCGAAGGCGACGCCGGATCATGAAAGCATTCCTGTGGCAGCATCATGCCGCCATGCCATCAATGCATCGGCTTTCCGATCAATCGCGACCTTAGCGCATTCGAAATTCCATCGAACACAAAGACCACGATGAGAATCAGCACCACCATATAAGCCACCTTGTCCCAATCGGCATTCGTGCCCATCGCCTCCAGGAGCTTCAGACCGATGCCGCCGGCGCCGACCGCGCCGATGATCGTCGCTGACCGGGTGTTGGATTCCCAGAAGTATAGCGACTGCGAGACGAAGACCGGCAGGACCTGCGGCAGCACGCCGAACCGGTTGACGGTCAGGGACGATGCCCCGACGGACTTCACTCCCTCGCGCTGCTTGTCATCGACGTTCTCCAACGCCTCGGCATAGACCTTACCAAGCGCGCCCGTGTCCGTGAAGAAGATCGCGGCGATGCCGGGGATCGGTCCGGGGCCGAAACCGCGCGTGAAGAACAGCGCCCAGATCAGCATGTCGATCGACCGCAGGAAATCGAAGAGCCGCTTCATGCCCCAGTTCGCGGCGCGGTTCAGCGTGATGTTGCGGGCGGCAATGAAGGCGAGCGGCAGGGCAAACAGCGTGCCGAGAAGCGTGCCGACGAAAGCCATGACCAGTGTCTGGAGCAGCTTGGACAGGATATCGGCATGCTGCCAGGCGCTATTGCCCAGGAAGTCATCGACCATATGGCGCACGTTCGAACGATCCGGATCGACGCGCTCGGCCAGGAGCGCGAGGTTCGCGATCTCGCCGAACGATTTCCCCCAGAAGGGCGAACGGATATCGAAGAAGAAGTTCGCCCAGCCGAGGAACCGGCGCTGGACATAGACCTGCGATCCGCGGATCTCGGCACTGCCCTCGAAGCCATAATCGACCATGACCTTCGTGCCGTCGAAAACAACGCCCGCAGGCGCGCCCTCCGGCGGCTCCACACCCTCCGCGGTGATGGCGACCGGATAGGATGCTCCGTCGACGAAGATATCGACGCGGTCGGGATGAACGTCCAACCGGTTCCCCTCACCGTCGTAAATCACGCTATAGCCACCATCCGCCATCGGGCGCAGCCAATCGATATCAGCACCCTCTGGATATTGCCGGCGGCTCGACCATTGCGGCACGACGGCGCCATCGACGAAACGCAGGCGCGGTTGCGCGCGCCAGGAATACCAGTCCTGGACATAGATGGCGGCACGGTCCCAGCGCCCCTGCATGAACGCGGGGCCGACATTGAAGGCAACAAAGCAGACGGCGAGATAGAGGACGGTAACGCCGGCACACAGCGCCAGTCCCCAACGCTGCCAGAAGCTGCGCCGGAAGACATCGGGATAGGAGGCCAGAAGCCGATCGCGCTCGGCGGCGTGGATCATGGTCGGCGACATCAGACGGCTCCCCGTGCGGCGTCGAGGAACTGCTGGCCGATCAGGCGCCGGCGCAGCCACGACGAAAACTGGTCGACCGCGATGATGGTGACGAGCAGGAGGATAACGATCGCATAGGTCTTGGCGGCGTGGTCGCGGCCGATGGCCAGGCGGAACACCTCGCCGATGCCGCCACCCCCGACGGCGCCGATGATCGTCGAGGCCCGCACATTGATCTCGGCACGCAGCAGCGTGTAGGACACGAAATTCGGCAGGACCTGGGGAACGATGGCATAACGCACGCGCTCGACCCAGCGCGCGCCGGTGGCGCGCAGCCCCTCGTCGGGGCGCATATCAACGTTCTCCACGACCTCGAAGAACAGCTTTCCGAGCGCGCCGATCGTGTGGATGGTGATCGCCACGATTGCGGCAATCGGCCCGATGGACAGGATGGCGGTCAGGAGGCCGGCGACCACGATTTCCGGAAAGGCGCGCATGACCTCCATGATCCGGCGTACGACCCAGCGCGTGGCGCCCGCGCCGACGAGATTGGTCGAGGCGAAGAAGCAGAGCAGGAAGGCCAGCACGAAGCCGATGATCGTGGCGATCAGCGCAATGTTCACCGTGATGATCAGCTGGTAGATGAAATGCGGGATATAGAAGCCATCCGTGATGTAGACCCGCTCGGACGTATAGTCGTAGCGCAGCGACCCGTCGGCATAGGGCGACGGCAGGTCGAACATCGCACGCACGATTTCCATCGGGCTGTCGGGCACGAAATTGCGGATGAAATCGAAAACGTACGGCAGGCGTTCGAAGAACTTGCCGGAATTCGCGCTGTTGGCGAAATCGAGCGACGCCCACAGCGCGACGAGGAAGACGACGATCGCGAGGACGGTATAGATCCGCCGCGTGCGCAGCTGCTGCTGGTAGTGCCGCATCACCGCGGCGGCGGACGGTCCAAGACCGTTCATCGTGTTTTCAGCCGTGCCGGACGCCATGCCGCTTTCTCCTGTGGGGTGGGGGGCGCCTGAAGACGCCACCCACAACATGTTGGCGATCAGCCGCCGATGACGGACTTACGGGCGTCGATGATCGTCTGGTAGAACGACTGGTCGACCTTGATGTAGTCCTTGTTGGCGCCCTGCGTGTAGGACTGGAAGCAGGCCAGGTCCTTCTTCGGCAGCTCGAAGAAATACTGCTCGACCTTGGCGCGCATGTCTTCCGGCAGCTTGTTGGACACCATCAGCGGGCCGTTCGGGATCAACGGCGACTTCCAGACCTCGACGATGTCGTCCATGTCGAGGTTGCCCTTGTTGACCATCTGGTAGAGGTTGCCGCCCGTATACCCCTCTTCCCACTTGCCGACGCCCGAACCGAAGGTCGTGCCGACATCGAACTTGCCGTCGAGAACGGCGAGAACGAGGTTCTCGTGGCCGCCGCCAAAGCCGGTTTCAGAGAAGTATTCCTTGACCGGCATACCGATTTCCTTCGGCAGCGTCACGCTCGGAACGAGGTAGCCCGAGGTCGAATCCGGGTCGGCGAAGCCGATCTTCTTGCCCTTGGCGTCGGCCAGCGTCTTGATGCCGGAATCCTTGCGGGCGACCATGATGGAGTAATAGCCGCTGGAGCCGTCCGACTGCGTGTAGGTCAGGATCGGGTCGACAGCCTTCGGGTCCTGAAGGTAGATGGCGGCGTAGGACGAAGCGCCCATCGAGGCGATGTCGATCGTGCCGCCGAGCAGGCCCTGGATGACGCCGTTATAGTCCGGCGACGGGAAGATCTGGACTTCCGGCACGCCGGTCGCGGCCTTCAGGCCGTCGGCAACGCACTGGGTGTTGCGGATCTGGTCGGCTTCGTTTTCCGAGCCGTCGAGACCGATGCGCAGGACCTTGACGTCCTGGGCCATGGCGGAACCGGCCGTCACGGCGATTGCGACGGCGGCGAGCAGAGCTTTCTTCAACATTGCGTTCTCCTTTTGCCGGCCTCGCCGGCAGTCGAATCCTGTCGGTCTGTGTTGCCCTTGACGCGGGCGTTCGATCCCGGCGGGTCAGAGACCGGCCAGTGCCAGCGGTGTGGGGCTGGCGGATTCCTTGTCGTTGTCGGGTTCGTTGTCCTGCCGGGCAGGATTGCGAATGGCAGTGGACGTGACCCTCTCGTCGATCTCCGCGCCATCTGAACCCGTGCCGTAGATCGTGCGCACGGCCTCGGCGTCCAGCTCCCGCGACGGGCCGTCGAAGACCACCCGGCCGCCCGACATGCCGATGATGCGCTCGCAATAGGCGCGCGCCGTATCGAGGGTGTGCAGGTTGGTGACGACGGTGATGCCCTCGCGCTCGTTGATGTCGCGCAGCGCATCCATCACGATCTTGGCGTTCAGCGGGTCGAGCGAGGCAATGGGCTCGTCGGCAAGCAGCATCTTGGGGTTCTGCATCAGCGCGCGGGCGATCGCCACGCGCTGCTGCTGGCCGCCCGACAGCGTGCCCGCGGGCTGGAGCGCCGTCTGCTCGATGCCGAGCCGTTCCAGCGCGGCGATTGCCATGATGCGCTCGTCGTTGCTGAAGATGCTCAGCAGGCTGAGGATGGTCGAACGATGGTTGAGGCGGCCGAGCATGACATTGGTCAGTACATCCAGGCGCGGCACGAGGTTGAACTGCTGGAAGATCATCGCGCAGTCGCGCTGCCAGTTGCGCAACGCCGGGCCGCGCAGTGACGACACCTCGATATCGTTGAAATGGATCGTGCCCTCGCTCGGATCGGCAAGGCGGTTGATCATGCGCAGCATGGTCGACTTGCCGGCGCCCGAACGGCCGATGACGCCGACCATCTGGCCCTGCGGGATGTCGAACGTCACGTTGTCGACGGCAACGCGCTCGCCGAAACGGCGGGTGACATTCTTCAGTCGGAACATGGCAGCTCCCTCTTCCTTCGTTCGGCGCCCGGGCTTGGGTCCTGTCGCTTTCGGGACTGGCTCTAAACGTCGTTGATGAAGGGGCCATGTCAGTTCCATGTCGGAAAAATAACAGTCCACAGGCCTGGTTTTCAGGCGTTGCGGTACGTCTTCTCACCCGCCGTAGCGGGAAAGGAAGGCTTCTGCCTCGAGTTTGCGAAAGTCGTCGAGCGCGCTGCGCAGCCGGGCATGATCCCAGTCCCACCACGCCAGTTTTTCCATGCGATCGGCGATACTTCGCGGGAAGCGCTCGCGAATGACTTTCGCCGCGACACCGCCGACAATGGTATAGGGTTCGACGTCCTTGGTGACGACCGCACCCGATCCCACGACCGCGCCGTTGCCGATCGTAACGCCCGGCAGGATGGTCGAACCGTGGCCGATCCAGACATCGTGCCCAATCGCGACCCGATGCTCGCGTCGTTGCGCGAAGAAATCCGCCTCCTGGTCGGCATCGGGCCAGTAATCGTTGGCGCGGTAGGTGAAGTGATGCAGCGTCGCGCGCCACATCGGATGGTTCGTCGCGTTGATGCGCACGCAGGCGGCGATGTTGACGAACTTGCCGATCGTCGCGCACCAGACCGAGCCGCTCTCCATGATATAGGAATAGTCGCCGATTTCGGCCTCGCTGATGCGGCAGTTCTCGGCAACTTCCGTGTAACGGCCAAGCATCGTATCGGAGACGATCGCTGTCGGGTGGATCAGCGGCGTTTCGGAGAGCTTCGTCATGCCACGGCCTTTCTCGGCGAGAAGGCGGAGACATCCACGATGCGATCGGCGACCCTTTCGCGCACATCTTCGTCGTGGAAGATGCCGAGAAGCGCCACCCCTGCGGCCTTCTTCTCCTCGATCATGCCCACCACGACGGCACGGTTCTTCGCGTCGAGCGAAGCCGTCGGCTCATCGAGCAGGAGGATACGGTGATCGGTGATGAAACCGCGGGCGATGTTGACGCGCTGCTGCTCGCCGCCGGAGAAGGTGGCGGGCGGCAATTGCCAAAGTTCACGCGGCAGGTTGAGGCGCGCCAGCATGGCCTCGGCCATGCTCCTCGCCTCTTTCGCGTCCGTTCCCCGCGCCGTGAGCGGCTCGGCGACGACATCGACAGCCGCGACCCGTGGCACCGTTCGCAGAAACTGGCTGACATAGCCGAGCGTTGCCCGGCGCACGGACAGGATCGTGCGCGGATCGGCGCTCGCCAGGTCGAGCAGGCGGCCGCCGTGTTCGATGAGGATCTGGCCGCCATCGACAGCATAATTGCCATAGACCATCTTGAGCAGCGAACTCTTGCCAATGCCGGAGGGACCGCCCAGCACGACGCATTCGCCGGCCTTCACCGAAAAGGTGACGTTGGACATGACGGGCAACCGGATGCCGTCGCGGAGATGCATAGTGAAGCTTTTGGCGACTTCGGAAACGACGAGTGGAGTAGCCATGGTTAAACCTGCAAGATCGAGGAAACGAGGAGCTGGGTATAGGCTTCGCGCGGGTCGTCCAGCACGCGATCGGTCAGGCCCTGCTCGATGACGAGGCCGTCCTTCATCACCATCATGCGGTGCGAAAGCAGGCGCGCGACGGCAAGGTCATGCGTCACGATGATCGCCGAAAGACCAAGATCCTGAACGAGGCCGCGCAGAAGATCGAGCAGGCGGGCCTGCACCGAGACGTCGAGGCCGCCGGTCGGCTCGTCCATGAAGATCAGCCGTGGCGACGTCACGAGGTTGCGCGCGATCTGCAGGCGCTGTCGCATGCCGCCGGAGAAGGCGCGTGGCTGGTCGTCGATGCGGTCCCCGCTGATCTCCACCCGGCGCAGCCAGTCGCCGGCGGTATCGCGGATATTGCCATAGTGCCGCTCGCCAACGGCCATCAGCCGTTCGCCGACATTGGCGCCGGCCGAGACTGCCATGCGCAGGCCGTCCGCCGGATTCTGGTGCACAAAACCCCAGTCCGTGCGCATCAGGAAGCGACGCTCCGCCTCGCTCATGCGGGAGAGGTCGCGCATCTGGCCGTCACGCATGCGGTATTCGACGGAACCTGACGTCGGCATCAGCCGGGTGGCAAGGCAATTGAGCAGCGTCGTCTTGCCCGACCCGGATTCGCCGACGATGGCCAGCACCTCGCCCGGCCAGAGGTCGAAAGAGACATTCCGGCAACCGGTGCGCGCGCCGTAGAATTTGGAGATATCGCGGGCCTTGAGAATGGGCGTGTCGGTCATTCGGCAGCCTCCTTATCATAGGCCAGATGGCCGCGGTGGCCCCGTGCACAGCGGTCTTCGCAATGGTCGGTGTCGGAGCAGACGAACATCCGTCCGCCCTTGTCGTCGAGCACGACCTCGTCGAGATAGACGTCCTCGGCGCCGCACAGGGCACAGGGCTTGTCGAAGGTCTGGATCTCGAAGGGATGATCCTCGAAATCGAGGCTGACGACCTCGGTGTGGGGCGGCACAGCGTAAATGCGCTTCTCGCGTCCCGCGCCGAAGAGCTGGAGCGCTTCCGACATGTGCATCTTCGGATTGTCGAATTTCGGCGTCGGCGAAGGATCCATGACGTAACGCCCCTCGACTTTCACCGGATAGGCATAGGTCGTGGCGATATGGCCGTTCCTGGCGATGTCCTCGTAGAGCTTCACATGCATGAGGCCGTATTCCTCCAGCGCATGCATCTTTCGGGTCTCGGTCTCGCGCGGTTCGAGGAAGCGCAGCGGCTCGGGGATCGGCACCTGGTAGACCAGCGTCTGGCCGGCCGTCAGCTTTTCCTCCGGGATGCGATGGCGTGTCTGGATGATGGACGCTTCGCGCGTCCTGGTGGTCACCGCGACATTGGCGACCTTTTGGAAGAAGGCACGGATGGAAACGGCGTTGGTTGTGTCGTCGGCTCCCTGGTCGATGACCTTCAGCACATCATCGGGCCCGAGGATCGCCGCCGTCACCTGCACGCCGCCGGTGCCCCATCCATAGGGCATGGGCATTTCGCGCGAGGCGAACGGCACCTGATAGCCGGGAATGGCTATGGCCTTCAGGATCGCGCGGCGGATCATGCGCTTCGTCTGTTCGTCGAGATAGGCGAAATTGTAGGTTGCGAGATCGCTCATTTGCTCACCGTCTCCAGCCTGGAATAGCTCGCCAGCCGCTCGTCGAGCGTGCCGCTGTGCAGTTCGAAAAGATGGTTGTCGTCGTCGTGGAAATAGAGGGATCGACCCTCCCCCTCCACGCGCGGGCGTGGCGGCCGCACATCGAGGCCGAGCCGTTCGATGCGCTCGCGATAAAGGTCCAGCGTGTCATGAGGCACCTTGAAGGCGATGTGATTGTACGTGCGCTCGCAGAGCGGCTCGCCTTCCATGATGGCAATCCAGAGCCCACCGATGACGAAGAAGCGCTCCGGCGAAAGGGAGAACTGCCGCTTTCCGCTGGCATAGACCTGCTTTGCGTCGAAAACGCCCTGCAGAATGTCCGTCATCCGGTCGAGATCACGCACGATGAACGTGATGTGGGAAAGGCCCTCGATCATTCCGCGGCCTCCGCGATGTCATCGGTACTGCCGGCCAGTTTCTCCTCGTATTCACGCCGCATGCGGCGCACGAGGGCAAGTTCGGCCTGGAAGTCCACGTAGTGCGGGAGTTTCAGGTGCTCGACGAAACCGGTCGCCTGCACATTGTCGGAATGGGAGATGACGAATTCCTCATCCTGCGCGGGCGCAACGACATCCTCGCCGAATTCCTCCGCGCGCAAGGCACGATCCACCAATGACATCGCCATGGCCTTGCGTTCGCTCTGGCCGAAGACGAGCCCGTAGCCTCGCGTAAACTGCGGCGGGGTCTTCGCCGAGCCCTTGAACTGCGCGATCATCTGGCATTCGGTGATCTGAATGCGGCCGAGAGACACGGAAAAGCCGAGCTCCGGCATGTCGAGCTCTACCTCGACTTCGCCGATGCGCACTTCCCCGACGAAAGGATGGGTGCGGGCATAGCCGCGCTGGGTGGAGTAGCCGAGCGCCAGCAGGAAACCCTCGTCGCCCCGGGCGAGTGCCTGCAAGCGCAGGTCGCGCGCCATCGGGAACTCCAGCGGCTCGCGGGTGATATCACCGGGCACATGGCCGTCCGGCAGGCTGCCGTCGTCCTCTACAAGGCCTTCGCCGGCGAGGATATCGGACACACGCATGACCGGCTCCCCGCTGTCTTCGCGCTCCAGCGGCGCGTCGATATCGGCGTCCGCCAGCAGGGACGGGTCGAGTAGACGGTGCGTATAGTCGAAGGTCGGGCCGAGAAGCTGGCCGCCGGGCAGATCCTTGTAGGTCGCGGAGACGCGGCGCTCGATCACCATGGCGGACGTATCGACGGGCTTCGAATAGCCGAAGCGCGGCAGGGTCGTACGGTAGGCGCGCAGGATAAAGATCGCCTCGATCATGTCGCCCCGCGCCTGCCGGATGGCGAGCGCCGCAAGCGCCCGGTCATACAGCGAGGCCTCCGCCATCACGCGGTCCACGGCAAGGCCGAGCTGCGCGACGATCTGGTTGATGCCGATCGCCGGCAGTGCGCGATCGCCGCGGCGGCGATCGGCGAGAAGGCGGTGAGCGTTGGCAATGGCGGCTTCGCCACCCTTGACGGCAACATACATGGCTCAGGCCTCCTTGATGTGCAGAACGGTGGTGCGCGGCAGGCAAAGGACCCTGCTGCCGGCGACAAGGATCAGGTCGACACCGCGGGGGAAATTCTGTCGGTTCTGCGCCCGAAACTGCGCAAACATGTCGGGCAGACCCACCGGCGTGATGGTCTCTTGCGTGCGAATACCCGGCCCGGTGAGCGTGAACGGGCTTCCGCCTTCGAATGCCTCGATCTCGACCACAAGCGTGGTTGAACGATCCGGGTAGTCCTGCGTGCCCTGCGCGAAGAGGCAGAGATCAGGCAGGACCCCGCCCTTTTCGACGAAGGCAAATCGGGCGTCCTGTCGCTCGGCGGTAATGGTCGCACCCGTGTGAAAGGCAAGCCAGGTGGGCAATGCAGAGGCGGCAAGCGCCGGGGTCAACCACACGGCCGTATCGTGATCGCACAGCGTGAGTGCAATGGCGCCGGCTGCCGGAGAGAGAGGTGCGGGCGGCACGGCATCGCCGGTGATGTCGCCGACCGTGCCGGGACGGGCCATGCCGTCCATCAGCGTGCGAAAGACGGCCTGCGCTGCGAAGACCGGCTCCGGGAAACCGCCGGAAAAGGTGTCGGTATCGGGTGTCATCAGTCCTCTCCGCGAACCATGGTGAAGAAATCGACGCGGGTGGCGGCCGTCTGGCGAGCCTTTGCGGCATCCTCGCCCGCAACACGCGCCGCAATGGCCGCAAGAAGCCTTTCGACCGCGGCCTTGCGTGTCGGCTGCTGGAAAAGCGCGTCGAAGATCGCCGCAAGCCGGGCCTTCGCGCCGTCCGTGCCCAGCGTCTGGCCGTGGCCGACCGTGCCGTCCCCAAGTCGAATACTGGCGCGGCTCACCGTTGCCTCCCCGAGATTGAACGGCGCGCCACCGCCGCCGATACGCCCGCGAACCATCACGAGGCCGGTCTCCGGGCCGCGCACCGGCTGCGCGTCCGGCTTGTCATCAAGCGCGTCGAACGCGGACTGCAATTCGGCGCGGGTCGCTTTTGCCAGAAGGCCGATCGCTCTGCGCCGCTCGCCATCGACATCCGTCGCGCCGGGGTCGGCAGATTTTTGAACTGATGCCATTGCCTCACTCCTAAATGTCTATTAATCTAGACAACTATACATCTAATTCTTGTCTTAATCCGGCGGAATGACAAGGGTGTGACAGATATTTCTTAGGGCGACGAAAATGGTGGAACGACAAACGGGCGTGGCGCTCTGGCGGCAGATTGCAGACCGCATGCGCCTTGCGATCAACAATGGTGATTTCGATGAGACCGGAATGATGCCGCCGGAGACGGTTCTTGCCGCACGGTTCGGCGTGAACCGCCATACGGTGCGCAGCGCCATGGCGACGCTTGCAGATGAAGGCATCGTGCGCGCCATCCAGGGTGTCGGCACCCGCATCGAGCGGCGCGACAGGCTGCGTTTTCCGATTTCACGGCGAACGCGCTTCTCGCAGGGCCTCGGAAGTCAGGCGCGCGAGATTGAGGGACGGATGCTGGAGGCGGATACGGACGTTGCGCCCGCTTTGGTCGCGCAGGCGTTGGGATTGGCGGCAGGAACGCCGTGCGTGCGAATGGAAACCGTCAACAGTGCCGACAAGCGCCCCATATCACGTGCAACGCACTATTTCCCTTCGGAACGGTTTGCCGGCATTGCCGAAGCTTACGAGAAGACGCGTTCGATTACCGCAGCGCTTCGCGAACTTGGCGTCTCCGACTATGTGCGCCGGTCGACGGAGATTTCCGCGATCCATGCCGAAGGCGATGACATGCGCCACCTGAAACTCTCGCCTGGCGCGATCATCCTTGTCGCGACGGCCATCAACACCGATCTCGCGGGTATGCCGATCCAGTATTCGCGCACACGCTTCGCCGCGGATCGCGTCAAGCTGACGGTGGAGCCCGAAAAAGACGATATCGGTGACCTTGGCCAATCCGCCTAGGTCACCGACCGTCACGCTTCTCGGATTACAGGATCAGTTCGCGGTGCCGTCGGGCGTCACGCGCTGGCTTTCACCGCCCGTGCCGGACTGTGGCGTGGGTTCGCGGTCTGTCGGAACGGTCTGGCCGTTATCGGGAGCGGTGTCGTCGATCGCGCCATTTGGTGTGGCGTTGCCGGTGCCCGTCGATGTGCCGCTGGTCGATGTGGCCTGACCGCTATCGGCGGGGTCGGAGGGCGCGATACGGTTGCCCCAGATCTCGACCACGCCCCAGACGAGAAATGCCAGCACGAGGCTCACGCCCAACACCTTCAGAATGGGAACGCCGGGACCGCCCTGCCTCGTCTCGCGAGCCGCATATTCCTTTCGGACGGGCTCGTGGGTGCGGGTGATCGGATCGCCGCGTTCGTCTTTCTGATGGGCCATGTCAGCACTCCCTGCATTTGATGTCAGGAAGGGAACTTCTCATCGGCACGAAAGTTCCGGGCC
>NZ_WUMM01000025.1:0-36088 GCF_009826875.1 Shinella sp. AETb1-6
GCCGAGTGCAGAATAACTACTTGGGGGCCGTCAGCGGATTGCCCGTCGCAGGACGGCAAACCAGGAAAGCGAACATGTGAGGCGACAGAAACAGAACGGTTTTGGCGACCTTTACGGTCTCTGCGTGCCTGCTGAACGGAATAGCCTGCTTCATTCATTCCTCGGCACCATCATTGCTTCGCAGGTAGGTCGCCATTGCAGGCGTGAGGACCATACCCGGCGAAACCATGTTGACACGAATGCTTTGCCTTTTCAGGTCAGTCGTCCGGGTCCTTGCGAACGACCGATGCAGGCGCAGTCACAGCGGAGAGCCAGCCTAAGATTGGTTCCTTGGTGTTACTCCCTTGAGGAGCCAATCCCACGTCCGGTCGAAGTGTGAATCGACGGCCTTCCTCGTGTCGAAGTCACCGCTGCCCATCATTGCCGAGGACGTGGGCAGCGCGACCAGACAATGGATCAGATGGCTGGCGATCGCATCTGCTTCACCATCGGCAATCATTCCGGCATTTTGTGCCTCGCTGACTGCTTGGATCAGTCGGCCCATGATCGGATCCGGTTGCGGCGGGATTGTTGCATTCTTCTCGAACACGACGGCTTCGCTGAAGGTGATGCGCTTCAAAGCGATCAGATCAGGTTCCATGTTGATGTGCAGGAGTTCGCGCAAGAGGGCCTGCAAGCGCTCTAATGCATCCCCTTCCATATGCGGCAAGTCCTCAAGTCGCGCCACCGCGCGCTTGTGGGCCTGCGCAACAACGGCCTCGAACAGAGCGACTTTCGAGGGAAAGCGCCTGTAGACCGTGTCCTTTCCCGCCCCGCATTGCGAAGCGACCTGTTCCATCGATGTGCCAGCAAAACCCCTGCTGGCGAATAGCAACGTTGCTGTCACTATGATCCTTTCGGCCGCCGCATTCTGCATGTCCTTCGAGGGGCGGCCTGATCTGACGAGCGTCTCCGATTTCCGCGATGCCATTGTTTCTCCCTTGCCGTTCTCCCGGCGACGTCTTTGGAGTTCGTCGCCAGAATTGCCAACAACAAAGTTGACAATATTGATCATCTTATCTGGACAGGACGGTCCCGTTTGATTTAATAGCCTATCAGATACCGCAAGCTGCGACCATGGGGGCGTTTCGTGAAGCACAGCATTTCCCTAAAACAGATACTGATGGCATCGACCTTTATCTTCGTTGTCAACCAAACCTGGGCCCAGGACGAAAGCACACAACTGGCGCCTATCCTAGTGTATGGCGACGGCACCGTTGACGACTCGTCCGGCAGCATAGTCGTCAAATCGGCACGATCGGCTACCAAGACCCTGACTCCCGTCGCAGAGACACCGCAATCCATAACGACCGTCACGCGCAAACAGATCGATGACCAGAACCCCCAAACAGTGAGTGAGGCACTGCGCTATACGGCAGGCGTCCTTTCCGATCGGGATTCGAATTCGCGCTATGATTCAGTATTTCTCCGTGGCTTCGGCGCATTCGGCACCGCCACAAATTATGTCAGCTATCTCGATGGCCTGAAGGTGCAGCGAGGGCAGGCCTTCGCCACTCCGTCTATCGATCCGTTCTTCCTGGATCATGTGGACGTACTGAAGGGGCCATCTGCCCTTCTCTATGGGCAGATCAGCCCTGGCGGCCTCGTCAATCAGGTTAGCCGAGAGCCATCCGACATCCAATCAAACGAGGTCCGCCTTGAGGTCGGATCGGACGGGCGGGTTCAGAGCGGATTTTACTCTACTGGACCTGTCACCTCCGATGGCACAGTGCAGTACGGGCTTGGGGTCATCGGCCGGTCCTCGGGCACGCGCTATGACGATGTCGATGAGCAACGCCTTGGCGTGATGCCATCGTTGAAGTGGGAGCCGGACGCAGACACGTCACTAGTGATCTCCGGTTATTATCAACGGGATCCGGAAGGCGGATATTTTAATTCCCTGTATCCGAAATTTTTGGCGCCTGCAGGCTATGCCGGTTTTTTGGCGCGCGACCTCAATATTGGAGATCCAAACTACGACGCTTTCGAGCGCACCCAACACGGCGTTGGCTATAGGTTCGAGCACAGTTTTGATGAACAGGTGACTGTACGTTCGAACTTTCGGTATTCCGGCGTTGAGACAGACATGCAATCGCTCCAGATGAACGGCCCGATGTCGGCAGCCGGTCTCATCCCTCGCTGGGCTGTGCATTCCATTGAAGACGCGAGTGGTTTTTCGTTCGACAATCAGGCGGAGTTTAACTTCGAGACTGGCGCCGTGCGTCATACGCTTCTTGCAGGCCTCGACATCCAGCGCTCCAGCAGCAGTTGGGAGTATCTGCTCGGTGGCGCAACATCGCTTGATGTCACCAACCCCGTTTATGGCCAGCCGGTCGGCCCGTTCATGACTGCGATCAATAGCGATCAGACACTTCGCCAGACGGGCATCTACGTTCAGGACCAGGTAGAAATCGGCGACCTACGCGGTGTCTTCGGCGTCCGGCACGACTGGGCAGACCAGGAAACGGACAATCGCCTCACCGGCACGTCAACCGATCGATCTGACAGCGCGACGAGCTATCGAGCGGGCTTGCTCTATCTGTTCGATAACGGCATAGCGCCCTATGTCAGCTACTCCACCTCATTCGAGCCGACGACCAGCTTGGGAGCTAACGGCAATCCGCTGAAACCGACGGAGGCGGAACAGTACGAGGTGGGTATCAAATATCAGCCGGCAGGGCTGGACGCCATCTTTACCCTATCTGTCTTCGACATCCGGCAGCAGAACGTCGTCTATTACAATGCCTCAACCGGCTTCAACGAACAGCAGGGCGAGATCCATTCGCGCGGCGTGGAATTTGAAGCCAGAGGTAGCCTGACCAGCAATCTTGAACTGATTGCTGCGGTGTCTCTGCTCGACACGGAGGTTTCCGAATCCGGCATCGCGTCGATCATTGGCAACCGTCCTCAGGCCGTGCCGCGCTACTACGGTTCGCTCTGGGCAAACTACACCATCGACACCGGCGCACTGGAAGGTTTGAGCATTGGCGGGGGCGCACGCTTCGTCGGCTCTAGCTACAGCAATGACGCAAACACGGTGAGGGCGGATGGCTACACGCTGTTAGACGCAGCGCTCCGCTACGATTTTGGAGCGAAGAACCCAAGCCTGAAGGGGCTTCAGGCAACACTCAATGTCACGAACCTGCTCGACAAGGAATATTATTCCTCCTGCAGTTCTGAATATTATTGCCAGTACGGCAACGGCCGCACGGTCCTGGCCGGCCTGAGATACAAGTGGTGAGGCGGCCGTGACTTTCACAAGACGCCGATTTTGCACCTCCATCGCCGCCGCCGGCATCCTCTCGGGGATCCGGCCCGCCGCCGCGGAACGACCTCTGACCGTGACGGATATGGCTGGGCGTGAGGTGCGACTGCCCGCACTGCCAAAGCGGATCATACTTCTGGAGGCACACGACCTCCTGACCATGTCCCTCCTGCATGCCGATCCCGCCTCGCTCGTCGTCGGCTGGGCGGCTGTCGATCGTATCGACAGCGAGCAACTCCAAAAGGACCTGCTCAACGGCCATCTGGCCAGCACCGTCGGCAAGCAGTCTCCCGATACCGTCTCATTGGAAGGGGTCATTGGTCTCGCGCCCGATCTCGTCGTCACGACATCTTTCATGACGCCGCAGGGTGACGCCGATCCAATGGTGGAAAGGCTGAAGCAATTCGGCATTCCGGTGGTCTTTAGCGATGCGTCGAGCAATGCCAATACCGGCGCGCAGACAGCCGATCCTGTTACCGCGCTCAGGAACTCGATGAAAATGTGGGGCGTACTCCTCGGCGCATCTGGCAAGGCAGAGGCATTCACCTCCTTCTTTGAACAGGAATTGGCAGGGGTCACCTCGCGCCTTGCAGGCACGACACCGGTCACGACCTATCTGGAGGTCCAGTCCACTCTTGACGACTGCTGCTGGGCGGCAGGGCGGAAGGTCTGGGGCGATCTTCTGGCACTTGCCGGCGGACAACCCTTGCCAGGCGTGACCGCCCCCTGGTTCGAAAAGCTCTCGCTCGAATATCTGCTGTCCACGCCCCACGATGTCTACATCGCCTCCGGCGGTGGATGGGCCTCGGGCAGCCGCCCCGCGATCGGGCCTGGCATAGACCCCACCCTGGGCCGGCGAGGTTTACAGCGCCTGATCGACGGAAGGCCCGCGTTCGACCACTTGCGAAGCGTTCGCGCGAAGCGCGTTCATGGGATATGGACCGGGCTGATCACCAATCTTCCGCTCAACATCCTCTTCGTAGCCCAAGCCGCCAAATGGTTGCACCCCGAGCAATGCGTCGATCTCGACCCTGCGGCCATTCTCGATCGCATCAATAGCGATTTCGCGGCATTCCCCATTGAGGGACCGTTATGGGCCTCCATCTGAGTTTAAGGAGAAATCCGGATGTCACTGATCATCAACAAGCGATATCGCGCAAGCGCCACGGTGCAGTTTGCGAACATCAGGGAATACGTCGAGCCGATCGTCGAATCGATCGCGACCCACGACATGACTGTTGAAGAAGCAGATGGAGTTCATCATATCCGCTCGCCGTTCGGCACTGCCGCGTTCGAAGCGACCGCAAACGGCTTCAAGCTGACGGCCGAAGCAACGGACGCAGGCGGTCTCAATCGGCTAAAGCACGCGCTCGTCGGGCCTATTGGCTTCATCGCCGCCCGTGAAAAGCTGGAAATCAAGTGGGAGGGGGATTATGCGGAGCCATCACTCCCAGACGATTTGCGCATCCTGCATGTTAAATCCGTCGACGACATTGCTCCCCGCTTCCGTCGCATCGTGTTTCGGGGGAAGAATCTGGAGCGGTACGATCGCGATGACCAGTTCCACTGTCGACTCATCTTCCAGCCGCGTGGTACAGCCGAACCGCGATGGCCCATGCTCGACCACCGCGGCCATGTCGTGTGGTCGGATGACAAAGCTGTTCCGACACGGGTCTACACGATCCGGCATATCGACACGGCAGCCCAAGACATCACGATCGACTTTGCCCTCCACGCCAATCCCGGGCCGGCAACCCGTTGGGCCATGGACGCGCGGCCCTGCGATCTTGCCGGTATCCTCGGTCCGGCCGCCAATGGTCCCAAATCCGCAGAATTCTACGTCCTGGTCGGCGATGAAACGGCTTTGCCGGGTATCGCCAGGTTCCTTGAAAACCTGCCCATCACCGCGACCGGCCATGCGTTCATCGAGGTGGATACCAAAACAGACGAGTTACCGCTTCACTGTCCGGCCGGCATGGCGGTCGTCTGGCTGCACCGCAACGGCGCCGACGCCGGCACGACGACGTTGCTGGAGGATAGCATCCGCGCGATAAAATGGCCTGAGCCGCTCGATACGGCCTTTGTCTGGGGCGGATGCGAGCACAAGGCGTTCAGCGCTATTCATCGGCATCTGAAGAAGGATGTCGGTCTTCCCCGTGATCGCTTCGTGCTCTACTCGCACTGGCATAGGCACCTCAGCGAAGAAGAAATTATAACCGCAGGAGCAGAGGCCTATCTGCCACAGTGAAAGCCACAACAGCTCTCTTTCATCGGTCTTGAAGGGAATTCGTCTCAGTCGTAATCGAGACAATGAAGCGTTGCCGTCAGCCTGCATCTTCCCGAACGGCCGCTGACCAAACATGCCTTGCTGGGCGCCTGTCCGATCGCTAATGCTTTTCGGCGCTTCCAATCAAAGAGGATAGAGATGGCAACTGGTATCGTAAAGTTTTTCGCTTAGGACAAAGGCTTCGGCTTCATCACCCCGGATAGTGGTGGACCGGATGTGTTTGTCCACATCTCGGCTGTAGGCTTCGGCGCTTCCCTGACCGATGGCCAGAAGGTTAGCTACGACGTGGGACAAGACCGGAAGACAGGAAAGTCTAAGGCTGAGAACGTTAGCGTCCTCTGAAATCAAATCCCCGGTCTCGTTGAAAATGCGAGATCGGGGCTAATCTGATCGTCTTCGCCTTGATAGGATTTGAACCGGCGACCAGTGCTTTCAGGAGTCAGAAGGCGCCACAATTGGATTCATCAGTGAGGCATACCTGTTGCAGGCCATATGAAAAAACGAGCTCATAGTGCTGCGGCAGCGTGGGGTAAGCTATCATAGGCACCCCAGATCGCTTGGTCGAAGTTGATGATCGCGCCGGTCATCAAACCGGATTCTTCTGAGGCGAGGAATGCAATGGCACGGGCGACCTCTTCGGGCTCGATCAGGCGGCCGTTCGGTTGAGCTATGACGGCCTTTTCGAGCCAATCGGCGGGCTGGCCGTCCAGTTCACGTTGCGTTCTGTCTTCTCCCTCGGATGCCATCCAGCCGATGTTGAGACTGTTGACGCGGATCCGATTTCGGAGGGCAGCGTAGGCGGTGTTGCGGGTCAGGGTGTCGAGAGCGCCCTTCGAGGCGCTGTAGGCTGCGAGAAAGGGCTGTCCACCCATCGAGGACATGGTCGATATATTGACGATCGTTCCAGCGACCCCGTCGCGCTTGAAGAGCTCAATTGCGCTTTGCATGAGGAAGAACGGTGCGCGGGTGTTGACCGCAAAAAGCTGGTCGAAGAGTTCCGGGCTGGTGTTGAGGATCGTTCCGCGATTTGTCATGCCGGCGGCATTGACCAGGCTGTCGAGCCGGCCGAACCTCTTGTCCGCCGCGGCGATGACCGCCTTGCAGTCATCCACATTCGACAGATCGGCTTTGACGAAGACGGCTTCCGCGCCCAGGGCTTCAAGTTGAGCCGCCTGCGCCGCGCCCTTTTCTTGCGATCGACCACAAATGACCAGCCCCTTCGCGCCGCGTTCCGCAAGAAGCTTTGCGGATGCGGCGCCAAGGCCCTGGGTGCCGCCGGTCACGACGACGATCTTGTTTTCAAACTGTGCCATTTTTGGTTTCCTCTCGCGTGCCTGCGCGTTGTTCCTGCGGTCCGGGTCGTCCAGTGCGCTCTAAGCGAACTGCAACGGCAACCAACCGCCATTGTGCTTCTCATGGCTGTCGACGACGGCATCGACGAAGGCCACACCTTTGAGCCCGTCATAGGAGGAAGGAATCCCCTCGCCGAACGGCCCGGCCGAAGCTCCGCTCTCCTTCGCCCGGATGACGGCGGCGAAGCCGGAATAGAGGTTCGTGAAGGCTTCGATATAGCCTTCGGGATGGCCCGGCGGCGTGCGGGTTCGAACGCGCGCGCCATCGGTGAGGTCGTCGCGGCCACGCTTGATCGTTTCCGGGGCGCCGAAGAGCCCGGTAAAGACCAGTTCGTTCGGCTGCTCCTGATGCCAGGCGAGGCTGCCTTTCTCGCCGAAAACCCGCAGCCTCAAGCCGTTCGACTGGCCGATCGCCACCTGGGAGGACCACAGAAGGCCGCGCGCGCCGCCTTCGTAGCGGATCATCACATGGGCGTTGTCGTCCAGTGCACGGCCCTCGACGAAGGTCGCAAGGTCCGCGGCGACGGCCTCGGCCTTTAATCCGGTTACGAAGCCCGCGAGATGATAGGCATGTGTGCCAATGTCACCAATGGAGCCACCGCGTCCGTTCTTATTCGGATCGGTACGCCAGGCCGCCTGCTGATTGCCTTGCAGCTCGATGCCCGTCGCCATCCACTCCAGCGGATACTCGACCTGTACCACGCGTATCTTGCCGAGATCTCCGCGTGCCACCATCGCCCGAGCCTCGTGGACCATCGGATAGCCGCTGTAGGTATAGGTCACTCCGAGGAAACGCCCCGTCGCCTGCGCGAGGTCGTGCAGCGCAATTGCATCCTCGATGGTCGTGGTCATCGGCTTCTCGCAAATGACATCGAACCCCGCTTCGAGAAATGCCTTGGCGATCGGGAAATGGGTATGGTTGGGCGTACAGATGGCCACGACATCGATGCGATCGCCGCGCGCGCGTTCTCCTGCCACCATCGCGAGATAGTCGCCATAGGAGCGGTCGCGATCGATAAAATTCTTCGATGCGAAGCTGTGTCCGCGTTCGGCATCGACGTCGAACGCACCGGCCACGAGGTCGTAGTGGTTATCGAGACGCGCAGCGAATCGGTGGATTCCGCCGATATAGGCGCCCTCGCCACCACCCACCATGCCGAGGCGAAGACGACGGTTGGACAGGTTTGTGTTCGACACGGCCAAGGTCCTTAGATCCCGAGGATTTCATTGTTGACGGAACGGTCTGCTCCGGACTTCACGAAGTCGTCGAAGGCGCGATCCGAAACCTTGATGATGTGATCGCGAATGAAGCGCGCGCCCTCGGCCGCGCCATCTTCCGAATTCTTCAGGCAGCATTCCCATTCGAGAACGGCCCATCCGTCAAAACCGTACCCCGTCAGTTTCGAGAAGATGGCCGCGAAATCGACCTGCCCGTCGCCGGGCGAGCGGAAGCGGCCGGCGCGGCTGACCCAGGGCTGGTACCCGCCATAGGCGCCCGTCTTGCCCGTCGGCCGGAACTCTGCGTCCTTCACGTGGAAGGTCTTGATGCGCTGGTGATAGTGATCGATGTAGGCGAGGTAGTCGATCGACTGCAGCACCAGATGGCTCGGGTCGTACATGATGTTGCAGCGCGGATGGTTGTCGACGCGCTCTAGGAACATCTCGAAGGTCAGGCCGTCGTGCAGGTCCTCGGTCGGATGGATTTCGTAGCAGACGTCGACGCCTTCGCCATCGAACGCATCGAGGATCGGCCGCCAGCGCCGCGCCAGTTCGTCGAAGCCGTCGGAGATCAGCCCGTCCGGCCATTGCGGATAGGGGTAGAAATAAGGCCACAGGAGCGTTCCGCTGAAGGTCGTGTGGCGATCGACACCGAAACGGCGCGAGGCTTTCGCCGCACAGAGCAGTTGGTTGACGGCCCATTCCTGCCGGGCCTTGGGATCACGGTGAACCTTGGCGGGCGCGAAGGAATCGGCCGGCAGGTTGAAGGACGGGTGGAGGGCGACGAGCTGACCCTGCAGGTGGCTGGCGAGGTCCGTGACGACGAGGCCGTGCTCGCCAAGCGTTCCCTTGATCTCGTCGACATAGTCCTGGCTGACCGCCGCCCGTTCGAGATCGATCACGCGGCGGTCCCAGGTGGGGATCTGCACGCCCTTGAACCCCTTGTCGGCGGCCCAGCCGGCCAGTCCCTTCAGCGAGTTGAAGGGCGCCTCATCGCCAGCGAACTGCGCGAGAAACACGCCGGGACCCTTGATGGTTCTCATGCTTGTCATCCTTCAGATGAAGAGGGTGCCGAGGTCGCGCCGGATCAGACGCCGACGCGCTGGTTCTTGCGGCCTTCCTGCTGGTCCTTCGCGGCGGCATTGACTTCCGCTCGCGCACTGACCTGCGGCACACCGACATCCCACCAGGCATCGCCCGGCGTCCAGGTGAAGGCGTCGGAGACGATAGTGATGACCGTAGTTCGGTCCGTGGTCTGCGCCCATTCCACCGCATCGCCGAGATCGGCAAGGCTCTCGACATGGCGCGTCAGCGCGCCCATCGCCTCGGCATGCTTGGCGAAATCGACGGCGAAGGGCTCGCTGACGCGGCAATCCTTGATCAGGTTGTTGAAGCCCGGCGTGCCCTTGGCATTCTGCAGGCGGTTGATGACCGCATAGCCGCCGTTGTCGCAGACGATGAGGATCATCTTGTGGCCGGACAGCACGGTCGAATAGATGTCCGAGTTCATCATCATGTAGGTGCCGTCGCCGATCATGACGATCGGCGTGCGGGTGGGATCGGCCATCGCCGCGCCCCAGCCGGCGGCAATCTCGTAGCCCATGCAGGAAAAACCGAATTCGCAATCGAAGGTGTTCGGCGCCTTGACGCGCCAGTTCTTCATCACCTCACCCGGCAGGCCGCCGGCGGCGGTGATCAGGAGGTCGCGGTCCTTCGCCTTGGAATTGACGATGCCGACGACCTGGGCATAGGTCGGGACGGGTGCGTTTGTCGGCTTCTGGTAGCCGTCGAGCGCGTCGTTCCATTTGGCGAACTCGATCTCGCCCTTCTTCGTCCAGCCGGCGTCCGCCTTGTAGTCGCCGATGGCGGCCTCGAGTTCGCCGACCGTTTCCAGCGCGTCGCCGACGACGGCGACGGCGCGGTGTTTCCTGGCATCCCAGCGCGCCGCGTTGATCGAGACGAAGCGGGCATCCGGCGAGAAGGCCGTCCAGGAGCCGGTGGTGAAGTCCATGAGGCGCGTACCGACGGCGAGCACCACGTCGGCTTCCGCCGCAAGCGCATTGGCCGACGTCGAACCGACGATACCGATCGGGCCGACATGGGCCGGATGGTCATGCGTGACGGTGCCCTTGCCGGCAATGGTCTCGCAAAGCGGAATGCCGTGCTTCTCGGCAAAATCGGCGAGCGCCGTCTCCGCGCCGGAATAGCGCACGCCGCCGCCGGAGATGATCAGCGGGCGTTTCGCCGCCTTCAGCACACGAACGGCCTCCGCGAGGCTGTCGCGATCGGGCCGCGGGCGCGGTGCCTTGTGAACGGTCGGCTCGAAAAAGCTTTCCGGATAGTCCCAGGCGATTTCCTGCACGTCCTGTGGCAGGGCAAGGAACGCTGGGCCGCAATCGGCGGGATCCAGCATGGTTGCGACGGCCTGCGGCAGCGAGCCGATGATCTGTTCTGGATGGGTGATGCGGTCCCAATAGCGCGTCACCGCCTTGAAGGCGTCGTTGACGGTGATCGTCGGATTGCCGAAATGTTCGACCTGCTGCATTACCGGGTCGGGGCGGCGGTTGACGAAGCTGTCACCGGCGAGAAGCAGAATGGGCAGGCGGTTGGTATGCGCCACGCCGGCTGCCGTCACCATGTTCAGCGCGCCGGGGCCAATGGAGCTGCATGCGACCATGATCTGGCGGCGGCGCATCGCCTTGGCAAAGCCGATCGCGGCGAGCGCCATCGACTGCTCGTTCTGGCCGCGCCAGGTCGGCAGCGTGTCCTTCACCGCCTCCAGCGCCTCGGAAAGGCAGGTGACGTTGCCATGGCCAAAAATTGCGAAAACGCCCGGGAAAAGCGGCTCGCGTCGGCCGTCGATTTCGGTAAACTGGTTGCAGAGATAGCGGACCAGGGCCTGGGCCATGGTGAGACGAACGGTACCCATTTAAAAACCTCCCTGAGCCGGCATCGCCGCGCCAGCCCTCTTCGCAGAACTTATTATTTCATAAATTCAGATATTGCAATACTTATTGCAAATCACATCGACAGTGTGCAATCCGTCCATTGCCCGCCCGACTGGCTAGAGGCGAGCGCCGCCTCGATGAACTTCACGCCAAGCGCGCCGTCCATCACCGTCGGATATTCCAGCAGCCCCGCGGGCAGGGTCCTGCCGAGGCGACGGGCCTCGACGGCAATCGCGAATTCCTCGTAGAGATTGCCCCAGGCGTCGCTGAGTGCCTCTGGATGGCCGCGCGGCATGTGGACAAAACGCGCCGCATGCACGCCGATGCCGGCGCCTTCGCCGCGCGTCAGCACGCGGGAAGGCTCGTTGAAGCGGCGGAAATGCAGAACCTCAGGTTCCTCCTGGTTCCATTCCAGGCTCGCCTTGTCGCCAAAGGCGCGGATGCGAAGCCCACAATGGGCGCCGGGCGCGACCTGGGAGATCATGATGGTGCCGGGAATGTCACCTTCGTAGCGCACATGCATGAAGGCCGTGTCCTCCAGCGCCTTCGGCGGACCCAGCGTGTGGAACTCCGCCCGAACCGCCGCGACGGGACGGCCGCAGACGAAGGCGCCGAGATGGTGGCAATGGGTGCCGATATCACCGGTGGTGAAGGTGGGACCGACGATCGAAGGATCGACGCGCCATTGCGCGCCGGCACCGGCATCCTTGGGCGGGGTCAGCGCCCATTCCTGGAAATATTCGACATGCACCTGCTTGAGGGTGCCAAGCGCGCCTTCGCGGACCATCTGGCGTGCCTGCCGAACCATTGCGGAGGCGGCATAGGCATAGGTCACGCCGAAGACGAGACCCGTCTCCTTCTGGAGGCGGACCAGATCGAGCGCATCGGCAAGCGTCGTCGTCAGCGGCTTGTCGCTGATGACGTCGATGCCCTTTTCCATGAAGGCGACGGCGATGGCGTGATGAGAGTTGTTGGGCGTGGTGATCGCCACGGCATCGATGCCATCCGGCCGCGCCGCCTCGCGCTCGGCCATCACGCGGTAATCCGTGTAGATGCGGTCGTCCGCCAGCAGCCAGGCCCGTCCGGATTCCCTTGCGACCTGCGGCCGGGACGACAGCGCGCCAGCAACGACGTCCCAACGGTTGGAAAGCCGGGCGCCCCGTGCATGCACCTTGCCGATGAAGCTGCCCTGCCCTCCGCCGACGATGCCAAGCCGCAAACGGCGCTCGGCAATGGGAAATTCTTGCCCGCCGGAAACCTCTGCCATGATCTCCTCCCTCAAAATCCGCCATGCCCTGAAAACAGGCTTGCAGAATTAATATTGACGGAATATCAAATGTGCAACTTTTTTTGCATTACCATCAGGAGGAAGTTGATGATCAGGATCGCATTGCTCGGCTGCGGGCGTATCGGGAAGATGCATGCTGCCACGATTGTGCGTTCAAGCAAAGCCGAACTCGCAGCCGTGTACGATCCCGTTTCCGCGGCAGCGGAAGAGGTTGGCCATCAGTTCGGTTGCCTTGTTGCGGGTAGCGCCGAAGAGGCCATCGCACAGGCCGATGCCGTGCTGATCGCGACGTCCACGCCGACGCATGCGGACCTCATCGAGGCATCCGCAAAGGCCGGCAAGGCCATCTTCTGCGAAAAGCCCATCGACCTGTCGCTGGCCCGGGTCAAGGCCTGCCGCGCGGCGCTGAAGGGCTTCGACAAGCCGATCCAGATCGGTTTCAACCGTCGCTACGATCCGGGCCACCGGGCGGCGCGCGATACAGCTCGTTCCGGCGAGATCGGCGATATCCGCCAGGTGATCATCACCTCGCGCGATCCCGGCCTTGCCTCCCGCGAATACCTGAAGGCATCGGGCGGCATCTTCAAGGACATGACCATCCACGACTTCGACCTCGCGCGCTTCATGCTCGGCGAGGAGCCCGTCGAGGTCTTCGCCACCGGCAGCGCGCTCATCGACCCGACGCTTGCGGAGCTGAACGATGTCGACTCCACCATGGTCGTCCTGCGCACGGAAAGCGGCAAGCTTTGCCACATCAACAATTCCCGCGCCGCAATCTACGGTCACGACCAGCGGGTCGAAATCCTGGGATCGAACGGCATGCTCATATCCGGAAACCGCCGGGCGCATGGCCTCGAGCGGTTCGGCCCGACCGCGACGGGCGCCGGCGAGCCCTTCCTCAACTTCTTCATCGAGCGCTACGCGGAAGCCTACACGCTGGGCCTGGAATCGTTCATCGACTGCGTCGAATCGAACAAGACCCCGGACGCGACCTTCGAGGACGGCGAAAAATCGCTCGCACTGGCGGAAGCCGCAAACCTTTCGCTCGCCGAGCGGCGCTTTGTGAACATTCGCGAAATCGTCGCCTGACGTCGGTGCCCGCCATCCCGAGCGGACATGGCGGGCATTCCTCTCAGGGCTTGCGGCGCTGGTTTCCCGTCACGGTCGGGATTTGCGGCGAGCCCTTCTTGTCTTCCTGCAACAACGCCGCAACGGCAACCGCGATAGCCTGTGTCAGGCACATCGGCGCGGCAAGGGAGCGCGAGAACGAATATTCATCCTCGGGGATCGTAAACAGCACGCTGGCGTTCTTCGCGAGCGGCGACAGCTGGCTGTCCGTAATGGCAACCATCGGCGTGCCATTGTGCGCCGCGACGTCGGCAATCGTCACAACCTCCTTGGCATAGTGGCGGAAGGCGATGGCGACCAGAACATCCTTCTTGCCCATGACCTGCGCCATTTCCGGCGCCAGCCCGCCGGCAGGGTCGAGCAGGATGACCCGCAGCTGAAGCATCGAGAGCACGTAGCGGAGAAACTTCGCAATCGGCTCCGAGCGCAACTGGCCGGCGATGAAGATCGTATTCGCGTTCTTCAGGGCCTTGGCGGCTTGCGAGAGGCTTTCCTCGGGTGTCGAACTCAACAGCTCCTGCAGCGTTGCGATATCGCGAACGACCAGATCGTGCAGGAAGCCCAGGTTTCCGTTGCGCTTGTTCTTTTCCAAGTCGACGTCTAGCGCGCTGATGCGCTCGCGATAGCCGGGTGCCGCCGTCGAAAGCCGGCTTTGAAAGACCGCCTGGAGCTGCTTGAAGCCGGAAAACCCGAAATTCTGGGCGAACCGCACCAGGATCGACGGATGCGCGCCGCACTGCTCGGCAATCGCATTGATCGACTGCATCGCGACGACGTTCGGGTTCTGCGTGATGAAGCGGGCGACCTGCTGGAAGCGGTCACTGAGGTTTGGGTAGGCCTCGGTGACGAGGTTGACGAATGTCTCGTAGTTGGCTGTGCGCGGTGGCGGCTGATCGGACTGTTTTACCCGTGGCATGCAGCGCAACTCCTGAAGCATGATGTGCAAGAGGCCGCGCCATTCAGGATTGTGGTCCACGCGGTCCCGTTGCTTACTCAGTGCAGTATTGCAAAACCCGGCAATCCGCAACGCTTGTCGCGATCCACCTGTCCGGCGGCAGCGGGTGCGCCCTGACGGGCGCACCCTTTTTCATCAATAGGGAGCGTCGGGGAAGTAGTATTCTGCCGCGTTGTCTTTCGTGATCAGCGGGCTGCCGAGTACGTAGCGACCGTTGATGGGGGCCTGGGTGGCGAACTTCATGGTGACGAGTTCGATCGCCGGGATGATCAGCGTCGGCGGGTAGAAGATGTCGGCATCGACCATGTCATGACCGTCCATCACCAGCTTGATCACCTTGTTCATGCCGGAGCCGCCCAGCACCGTCACGTTCTTGCGGTCCGCCTGCTTGATCGCCTCGATGGCGCCAAGCGCGGCATCGTCATCACCCGCCCAGACGCCGTTGATCTCGGGGAAACGCTGCAGGTAGTCCTGCATCACCTCGAAGCCCTTGTCCGGGTTCCAGTTGGCATACTGCATGTCGAGCACTTCGATCTTGGTGTCCTTCAGCGCCGCGTTGAAGGCGTCGATGCGGATATTGTCGATCGCCGTCGGAATGCCGCGCATCACGACGATCTTGCCGCCGTCCAGAAACTTATTCTTGAAGTATTCGGCAGCAGCCGTGCCGTATTGCGGGTTGTCGCCGCCGACATAGAGGTCTTCGATGCCCTCTTCAGCGAGACCGCGGTCGACGGTCGCGATGAAGACGCCCTTGGCCTTGGCGGCCTTGACCGGCTCGGTCAGCGGGTCGGATTCGAAGGGCAGCACGACGAGCGCGTTGATGTTGCGCGCCATCAGGTCCTCGATGTCGTTGACCTGCTGCGTCGCGCTCGACGACGTCGCCAGCACGAAGTCGATGTTCGGAAAGGCTTCCTTCATCCGGTCGATGGTGCGCTTGGTGTGATAGTTGAGTCCCCCTGTCCAGCCATGGGTGGCGGCCGGAATCGAGACGCCGATGACGGCGTCGGCGGCAAGAGCCGGCGTTGCCAGCGCCGCGATGGCGACTGCGCCTGCGGCAAGCATGGATTTCAGCTTGTGGAACATTCACTTGTCTCCCTGTTGAAGTGAAAAGACGGTTCAGCCCTGCGAGCGGTCGCGTTGCAGCAGTACGGCGATGATGATGATCGCCCCCTGGAATGCGCCGTTGAGATAGGGGCTTATGAAGCCGGTGAGGTTGAGGATGTTGCTGATGAAGCCGAGGATCAGCACGCCGACGATGGTGCCCCAGATGCGGCCGAAGCCACCGCTGAGCGCCGTACCGCCGATGATGACGGCGGCAATGGCTTCCAGCTCCCACATCAGGCCGGTCGAAGGCGTCGCGGCGCCCAGGCGCGGCACGTAGATCACGGTGGCGACGGCGACGCAGAGGCCCTGGATGACATAGGTGAGGATGCGTACCCTGTTAACCGGGATCGCCGAATAGAAGGCGACATGGCGGTTCGAGCCGATGGCGGCGACATGCCGGCCGAAGCGCATGCGCCGCAGCACCAGTTCGCCGACGATGGCGATGACGGCGAGCACGAGGATCGGCACGGCGATGCCGAGAATCTGGCCGTAATAGATCGGGCGTGCGGCATCGCGCAGCGAGAAATCGAGCGAGATGGAGCCGCCATCCGCAAGCCAGGTGATGACCGAGCGGAAAATGCCCATGGCGCCGAGCGTCACGATGAAGGCTTCCACCCGCCCCTTGACGATCATGACACCGTTAAGCAGTCCCGCCGCCGCGCCCACAACCAGCGAAAAGACGATGCCCGCAGCGACGAGCTGCCAGCCCGGCCCAAGCGTCTCGGCCGCCGTATTCATGAACATGATCGTGACGCCTGCCACCAGCGCGGAGAGCGAGCCGACGGAAAGGTCGAGCCCGCCCGCCGTGATGACGAAGGTGGCGCCAACCGCGATGATGCCGATGATGGCGCTGCGCGTGAAAACGTTCGAGAGATTTTCCGCGCCGAGGAAGCTATCGCTCATCAGGGAGCCGACGAGCATAAGCAGGATGAGGGCGATGAGCGGGCCGGCCGCCTCGAAAATGCCAGCAAGGGTGCGGCCCGGCGACGCTGTGGCGTTGCCGGCGGATGTCGCGCTTATATCGGTCAATGGCTTGCCTCCTCCTGCGGGGCCTTCTCTTCCAAGCCCATGGCAAATCGAATGATGTCGGTCTCGCTGATCGCGTCGCCGGTAAGCTCGCCGGCGATGCGGCCTCGCCGCATGACCAGCACCCGGTCGGACAGGCCGACGATCTCCTGCATCTCGGACGAGATGACGACGATCGCCTTTCCTTCGGCAGCGAGTGCGGCAATGATCTCGTAGATCTGCTGCTTGGCGCCGATATCGACGCCGCGCGTGGGTTCGTCGAAGACGATGAGATCGGGTTCCACGGCGAGCGTTTTGGCGATCAGCACCTTCTGCTGGTTGCCGCCGCTGAGCGCTCCGGCCGTCACGTCCAGCCGTCCGGTGCGAATGTCATAGCGCCCGACGGCCGCTTCGAGGTCCCGTCGCTCCGCCCGCCGGTCGATCCAGCTCGCGCCAGCGATCGCCCCCTTGGTGAGCGCCACGTTCTGGTCGAGCGACTTGCCGAGCAGCAGGCCCTTACCCTTGCGGTCCTCCGTCAGATAAGCGAGCTTCAGGCCCCAGGCCTCGCGCGCTGTCGGCAGCTTTCGCGCCGCGCCGCGCAAGTGGAAGGATCGGCATTTCGCCGGCCGCAGCCCGAAGAGTGCTTCGAAAAGTTCGGTGCGACCTGATCCGACGAGGCCGGAAATGCCGAGCACTTCGCCCACGCGGATATCGAGCGTTGCCTCTTCGACGGCGCCCGGCGATGTGAGACCGGCAACGCCGAGCAATACCGTGCGTCCCTGCGCACCGCGCCGCGGCGGATAGATTTCCGCGAGCGGCCGACCGACCATCGCCTCGGCCATCTCATCCTCGGAAACATCCTGAGTGTTCTCGACGCGCACGATCTGTCCATCGCGCAGCACCGCGACGCGATCGGCGATATTCTTCACTTCATCGAGGCGATGCGAGGTGAAGATCACCGAGCCGCCTGCGTCCCGGAAGGCGCGGATCCGACTGAACAGGTTGCCCGCCTCCGTGGCCGAGAGCACGGCGGTCGGCTCGTCCATCAGGATAAGTTTTGGCTGACGCGCGAAGGCCTTGGCAAGTTCGATCATCTGCCAGTCGGACACCGGCAGATCGCGGAGCCGTGCCCGGACGGGAGCGGCCGAGCCGAGTTCAGCCAGCAGGTCGCGTGCCCGTATCTCCATCGCCTTGCGATCGGTAAAGAGGCCGCGCGTGATTTCCCGGCCGAGAAAGACGTTTTCCGCCACCGTCAAATGGGGCGCCAGGCAGAATTCCTGGTGCACCATGACGATGCCAGCGCGCTCGGCGGCATGCAGCGTTGCCGGCGCCGGTGCGCCATCCAGCAGCATTGTGCCCGAAGACGGTGGCGCCAGTCCCGCGGCAATGCGCATGAGTGTCGACTTGCCCGCGCCGTTTTCACCAACGAGCGCCAGCACCTCGCCCGGTTTGACCACGAGATCAATGCCCTTCAGCACCGGCACGATGCCATAGGACTTGGCGATGTCCCGGAATGTCAGGAGCGTCATGACCAGCCGCCGACAGGAGAAAGGCGCTGTGCCGCAATCTCGGAGCGATTGACGACGAGCGTCGGATCGAGCGTTCCCTTGAAGAAATCGATAATGTTCTCCGCCGCCGAGATGGCCATGCGGCGCGCGCAGGCTTCGGTGAGCCCGGCATTGTGCGGGGAAAGCACCACCCGGTCGCAGGCGAGCATGGGGTCGTCATTCGCCGGCGGCTCGGAATCAAGGACGTCGAGACCAGCCGCGGCAAGCCTCCCTTCATCGAGCGCGGCCAGCAGCGCCTTTTCGTCGATCAGGCCGCCGCGCGCCGTGTTCACGAGAATGGCCGAGCGTTTCATCACAGCCAGTTCCTTCGCTCCGATCAAGGGCTCGGCGCCCGATTTGGGCACATGCAGCGACACGACGTCGGCGCGGGAGAGGCCATCGAGCAGATCATCCACGGGCGTTGCGCCGGCGGCCGCGATCTGGTCCGCGGCCTGGAACTTGTCGTAGGCAAGCACCGTCATGCCGAGCGCCGTTGCGATCTGCGCCAGCCGCCTGCCAATGCGGCCGAAGCCGACCACCAGCAACGTGCCACCGTCCAACTCATCGGCATCCAGACTGTTACGATAGTTCCAATCACCTTCCCGCATCTTGCGGTCGAAGAGGACGGTGCGGCGCGCGGCCGAGAGCATCAGCATGACGGCGTGCTCGGCCACGGCGCGGGAATTCACATCTCCCACGACGGCGAGCGGTATGCCGCGACCGTTCAAGGCCGCGACATCGACCGAATCGTAACCGACGCCGTGACGCGAAACGATCTTGAGGTTCGGCGCATCGGCAACGAATGCCGCCGAGAGCGGCTGGGTGCGGATAAGTAGCGCATCGGCGGCGGCGAGGAACGGCTTGTAGCTTGCCGCGGAAACCTCCTCGACATAGTCGATCGTCAAGCCGGGCGCGGAATTGAGAACGGCAAGACCGTCAGCGTGGATCTTGCCTGCGACCAGAATCCTGGGCATTCAATATCCTCCTGTGTCGATCGTGTTGGCGGGAGCGATTTCGTGAACGAGATCGCGGAACTTCCGCACACTCGCCTCGGCGGCGCCCGCAAGGAGGCGGACATCGTTGGTGACGGTCACGAAGTCGAAGCCCCAGCCCACGGCTTCCGCCGCATAGTCGGGGGTGCCGTTATGCAGCGCCGCACGTTTTCCCGCCTTGTGAGCCGCATGGAGAATCGTCTTGATCGCCTCGATCATCTCGGGCTCGCGACGGTCGAAGCCGGGTGCGTAGCGCTTGCCCTGGAGCCCCAGCGTCAGGTCGGCGGGACCGATATAGACGCCGTCGAGGCCGGGGGTCGCGAGGATATCCTCCAGGTTCTCATAGGCCTGCGCCGTCTCGATCATGGCGAGGCAGATCATCTCGTCATCGGCTTCCGCTGCATATCCGGCGCCGGCGGAAAACAGGGCACGGCTGGGGCCGAAGCTGCGCACGCCATTGGGGGGATAGCGCACATAGGAGACAAGCCGCTCTGCTTCTGCACGGGTATTGATCATCGGGCAAATGACACCGTAGGCACCGGCATCGAGCGCCTTCATGATGTCGGCGGGATCGAGCCACGGCACGCGCACCAGCGGTGTCACACCGCTTGCCCGCATGGCCTGAAGCATCGGCACCGCGCCATCGTAGCCGACAATGCCGTGCTGCATGTCGATGGTGAGCGAGTCGTAACCCTGCGCGGCCATGATTTCGGCGCTGAAGGAATTGGCGATGGAGAGCCAGCCGTTGAGGACGGGCTTGCCTTCGGCCCAGCGCTGCTTGACACCGTTCTTGATCATGACTGCCTCCTCAGACCAGCATCTGCGCGAGCTTGACGTTGGAATAGTCGAGGATGCCCTCGGTACCGCCCTCGCGGCCCATGCCGCTCGCCTTGATGCCGCCGAACGGCGCCTCGGCGGCTGCCAGTGCAAAACTGTTGACCCCGACCATGCCCGCCTCCAGCCGCGCCGCCGCCTCGCGTGCGCGGCCGGCATCTCGGGTGAAGACATAGGCGGAAAGTCCCATTTCGGAGGCATTCGCCCGCTCGAAGACCTCATCCGTGCTGGAAAAGGGCGTGATGGCGGCGATCGGGCCGAAATTCTCCTCGGCGATCGCCTTGGCATCGTCCGGCAGGCCGGTGATGACGGTGGGCTCGAAGAAGAAACCGGCATTCGTATCCGCCGGGCGTCTGCCGCCTGCGAGGATCCTGCCGCCGCGGTCACTCGCATCGGCGACGATTTCCTCGATGGCGGCGATGCGGCGCTCGTTGATCAGCGGCCCCATCTGCGTCGCCTCATCGAGACCGTAACCGAGCTTCAGCGCGCGGGCGCGGGCAGCAAAGCCGTCAGAAAAGCGATCGTGCAACGACTCATGCACATAGAAGCGGTCGGGCGTTACGCAGACCTGGCCGGCATTGGCGTATTTCGTCGGCACAGCGAGATCGAGGGCCTTGTCGAGATCGGCGTCGTCGAAGACGATCATCGGCGCATTGCCGCCGAGTTCCATGCTGACGCGCTTTACCGTTTCGGCACTGTCGCGGATCATCTGCTGACCGACACGTGTCGACCCCGTCAGAGAAACCTTCCGCACGACGGACGATGCCATGATGGGCTTGTAGGTGTTGCCGGTCGGGCCGATCAGAAGGTTAGCGACGCCTGCGGGAAGGCCGGCTTCACGCAGGCAGTCGAAGAGGACCATGGCAACGCCCGGCACTTCGACGGACGGACGCACGATGACGGCACAGCCGGCGGCAAGCGCCGGCGCGACCTTGCGGGCGATCAACGCCGCTGGGAAATTCCACGCTGTGAAGGCTGCGACGACACCGACGGGCTCATGCGTCACCTCCAGGCGACCGCCCGGCACACGGCTTTCGACGATGCGGCCGTAGATGCGGCGGGCTTCCTCCGCGTACCAGCGGAACTGGTCGACGGCGAGTGCCCATTCGCGCCCCGCCTGCGCCAGCGGCTTTCCCGTTTCGAGCGTGATCTGGCGCGCTGCCTCGGCCGTGCGCGCCGCCATCACGTCGGCGGCCTTGTGCAAGTGATCCGCACGGGTCCAGGCCGGGGTCTTCTTCCAGGCCTGGAAGGCCCTGTCCGCCACACCGATCGCCCGGTTTGTGTCGTCAACGCTGGCCACGGGAACGACGCCCAATACATCGCCGTTGCCCGGATCCGTGATTTCGGTCGATGCGCCGGTCGCGGGACCTGACCAGGCGCCATCGATGAACAAGCCGTAGGACGCGTACATGTTTCCTCCTCGCGTTGCCGAAGGAAGCCAATCAGCAACATTTGTTTTCATTATTACAAAGACGCAATTTTAATTGCACGTCAAGCGTAATCGGCATGATGAACAGCTTGTTTTGGGTAAATGGAGCGCTGGACACGGCGCCGGCGAGCGCGGCACGAATTGCCGGGCAGACTCCACATGCAATTATCATTGCGCCACCGCCACCCGCGGTCAATCACCCTTCACATCAAGCCAGGCGCCGGCGCGCGACGATTGCTGGATCGTCTCCACCAGCATCTGGATGCGCAGGCCCGCGCGAAAATTGAACGGCTCCGGCCGCAAGCCGGCGATAGCCTCCAGATACCCCGCCACTTCGATCGCCTTCAGGTCGTTGAAGCCAAGCTGATGGCCAGGAGCGACGCAGAAACGGCCATAGGGCACATGGTCGGGGCCGGCCTCGATGCGCCGGAACCCCTGCCGGCCCTTCGCATCCGCCGTGGAATAGAAATGGAGTTCGTTGAAGCGCTCCTGCGAGAAGGCGAGCGCCCCCTTCGTGCCATAGACCTCGAAGTCGTGCTGCATCTTGCGGCCGGTCGCGATCCAGTTGCCTTCGATGGAGCCGGTCGCACCGTTGGCGAAGCGCAGAAAGGCGCGGCCGACATCATCCGTCTCGACGGGCCGCACACCGCCCTTGCCATCGGGGCGGCTCGCGATCATCGTGACGCAATCACCCATCACCTTCGTGATCGGTCCCATCAGGTATTCCGCCGTCGCCAGCGCGTGGCTGCCGATATCGGCCAGGGCGCCGCCGCCTGCCGGATCGTGCCGGAACGTGAACGGGCCGCTTGCATCGGCCATGTAGTCCTCGGCGTGGAGGCCGCGGTAGCCGCGGATTTCGCCCAGCTCCCCGCCCGCGATCATCTCCCTTGCAAGGCTGAGCATGGGATTGCAAAGGTAGTTGAAGCCGACCTGTGTCCTGATGCCGGCCTTTTCCGCCGCCTCGGCCATCTCCCGCGCATCGGCGGCAAGCGGGGCGAGCGGCTTCTCGCAGTAAACATGTTTGCCGGCGGCAATCGCGGCAAGCGCCATCTCCTTGTGCAGCGCGTTCGGCGCGGTGATGTCGATGACGTGGATATCGGGATCCGCCACCAGGCTGCGCCAGTCGTCCGTGGCACGCTGGAAGCCGAAGGCGGCCCGCGCCGCCTCGGCCTGGGCCATGGTCACATCGGCGATGGTGGCAAGTTCAACGTCATAGGGAAGGTCGAAAACCCGCTCGGCGGCCGCAAAGCCGAACACATGCGTCTTGCCCATGAAACCCGACCCGATGAGGCCAAGACGGAGCTTCTTCTTCATTCTCTCTGTTCCCTGGATGATGTGCCCGCGGCCTCCTCCGGCCGGGTGAATGCAATTATCTTTGCAAGAATATTGAAATGTCAATATATGTTTTGTATGAGACCTCCATGCGGGGAGGAGGCGACAGCAAGGGCCGTTTTCGGCGGGTCGGACTTCGCGCAGACAAGACACCGACCCTTTGACGCGGAGACAGACCATGAAAGCCAGACTCGGCATTGCCCCCATCGCGTGGTGGAACGACGACCTGCCGGAAATCAGCAGCGATATTTCGCTGGAAGGCTGCCTTGCAGAGGCCGCCGAAGCCGGCTTTACAGGCATGGAGACCGGCCGCCGCTTCCCGATGGACGCGAAGGTCCTGCGTCCCATCCTCGACAGATACGGCATCCAGGTCTGCGGCGGCTGGTTCTCGGGCCTCTTGCTTGACGGCGACATCGAGGCGGAGAAGGACCGGATCGCCGAACAGATGGCGCTGTTCAAGGCGGTCGGTGCCCCCTGTATCGTCTATGGCGAGACGGCCGGCACCATCCAGGGCGACCGCAGCGCGTCGCTTGCCACCAAGCGCAGGCTTTCCGAGGACGAGATCAAGGCCTATGGCCGCAAGATGACGGCCTTCGGCGAATGGTGTGCCGACCAGGGCATGCCGATCTCCTATCACCACCACATGGCAGCACCGATCGAGACCGAGGAAGAACTCGACTTGCTGATGAAACATTCCGGCGAGGGCCTGCCGCTGCTCTTTGACGCCGGCCACATGGCCTTTGCGGGCGGCGACGTTCTGCGCGTCATCGACAAGCATCACGGCCGCATCACCCACGTCCACACCAAGGATGTCCGACTGCCGGTGATCGACGCGCTCGACCGCACGAAGGAAAGCTTCCTCGACGCCGTCATCAAGGGCGCCTTCACGGTGCCCGGCGACGGCAGCCTCGATTTCGAGGCCATCGTTAAGCGCCTCGCTTCCCATGGTTATGAAGGCTGGTTCGTCGTCGAGGCCGAGCAGGATCCCACCCACAACCCGCCGCTCGACATGGCAAAGATCGGCCATAAGGAACTCCTGCGCGTCATGGCGGCCGCCGGTTACGAGGTGGTCCGCTGACAGAAGACGGGACGTGCCGGCCTGAAGCCGGCACGTCCGTTTCAAATGGTGCCGCCCAGCGAGGCCTCCAGCAACGCCAGTTCCTGGCCGCCGGCCATCATGTCCTGCAAGGCTGCCGCATCCACCGTCCCACGCTCGGCGGTCCCCAATGTCTGGCCACGATTCAGCACCGTGAAGCGATCCCCGACGGCCAGCGCATGGCGAACGTTGTGGGTGATGAAGACGACGCCGATGCCCTGTTTGCGGACCCGGTCGATCGTGCTCAGCACGTTCGCCGTCTGGCGCACGCCGAGCGCCGAGGTCGGCTCGTCGAGGATCAGCACCTTCGCGCCGAAATAGACCGCTCGCGCAATCGCCACCGTCTGCCGCTCGCCACCGGAGAGCGTACCCACCGCCTGGTCCGGGCCGCGCAGGCTGATGCCCATCTTGCGCATTTCCTTGACGGTAATGTCGTCGGCCTTGTCCGTGTCGAAGGTCTTGAAGGGCCAGACGCCGCGCTCCGGCTCGCGGCCCATCCAGAAATTGCGGCTGACGCTCATCAGCGGGATCATGGCGAGATCCTGGTAGACCGTGGCAATGCCTGCCGTCATGGCGTCGCGCGGGCTCTGGAACAGGGTCGGCGTACCCTCCACCAGCACCTCGCCGCCACTCGGTTTGTAGACGCCGGACATGATCTTGATGAAGGTGGATTTGCCGGCACCGTTGTCGCCGAGCAGGCAGTGGCATTCGCCGGCCTTCACGTCGAAGGAGACACCGGCCAGCGCGATGACATGGCCGAAATGCTTCGTGATGTTTCTCATCTCCACGATGGCGGACATCAGCGTTCTCCCGTGATAATGCGGCGGATATAGGTGTTCATGATCACGGCCGTCAGCAGGATGACGCCGAGGAACACCCGGAAGAGCGAGCTTTCCGCATTGGCGAAGAACAGGCCTTGCTGCACCACGCCGAAGATGATCGCGCCGAGGGCCGCCCCGATGACCGAGCCGTAACCGCCGGTCAGCAAGGCGCCGCCGATGACCACGCAGATGATCGCCTCGAACTCCTTCAACAGGCCGCGGTCGGCCGCCGCCGAGCCGAATTCCATCACCTGGCAGGTCGCGAAGACGCAGGCGCAGAAGGCGGAGAACATGAACATCAGGATTTTGACGCGATTGACCGGCACGCCGACGTAACGCGCGGCAAGCGCATCACCGCCCGCAGCAAAGATCCAGTTGCCGAACTTGGTGCGCGTCAGCAGCCAATGGCCGAAGATCACCAGCACGATGGCCCAGACGACGAGCATCGGGACGCCGTCGATAACCGGCTGGCCGGCACGATTGCCGCGCGTGAAGGTGGCAATCCAACCCGCCTCCCCCATCCAGGTGAAAAGCCAGCCAAGAACTTTTCCGCCGAAGATCGGCGCGAGCCAGTCGGCCGCCGCCTTCTCGGCGACACCGCCGATGATCGTCTGCCGAGTGAAATAGATCGAACTCCAGATCGTCAGTCCGCGCAGGATGTAGAGGAACGCCAGCGTCACGATGAAGGACGGCAGGCCGGTGCGGATGACCAGCCAGCCGTTCACGCCGCCGAGCAGGATGCAGAAGGCAAAGGTCGCGATGATGGCGAGCCAGAGCGGCACGCCGAGATGGACTGACAGGATGGCCATCATGACGCCGGAAAAACCGATCATCGAGCCGGTGGAAAGATCGAACTCGCCCGCGATCATCAGCAGGCAGGCACCGACCGCGATGACCATGAACTGGGCCGAAACCACCGTCCAGTTCATGACCCCCTCGGCGGCGAACATGCCGCTGTCGCCGGCGATCACCGCAAACAGCAGGAAGACCAGGATCGTGCCGCAGATACCGCCAAGCTCGGGCCGGATCAGCGCGCGCCTGAGCGGCGAGACGGGTTTGATGCGCTCGTCCTTCAGCGCGTCCGGAATGACGTCCGTCATGAATGCAGTCTCCTCCCTCGAAAACATATTTTGGCGCGCACGGGCGAGAACCCGTTGCGCGCCAAAATCCGTCAGATCAGCGGTATTGGCCCGCCAGCGACTCGACGAGCGCGATGTTGTCCTTCGTCACGAAGCCGGGGCCGGTGAAGATGGAGTTTGCCGGCGCGACGCCGTAGCGCACATAGCTCGTCAGCACCTGGATCGGGATCGAGCCTTGCAGGAAAGGCTGCTGGTCGATCGCGAAGTTGATCGTACCGTCCTTGATGGCCGCCGAAATCTCGGCGGATAGGTCGAACGTGCCGAAGTAGATGTCGCCGTCGAGACCCATGTCCTTCACCGCGCGGATCGACGGTTCGGCCGAGTTGGGGCCGAGCGTCAGGATCGCGCCGGTATCCGGATTGGCTGTGAGATAGGCCTTCACCTTGTTCTGCACTTCCGACGGATCGATGCCGGAATCGACCATCTGGTTGCCGAGTTCGACGCCGATGCCTTCGGCAAAGCCGCGGCACCGCTCAACGGACGCGGGGTTGGTGATGTAGTGGTTGACGCAGAGGAAGCTCTTGATGCCCGCTTCCTTCGCCCGCTTGCCGGCACCGAGGCCTGCTTCGTATTCCGGCTGGCCGACATGCAGCAGAGCGCCGAGCTTCTGGCTCTCCTCCACCGTGCCGGAATTGACGGTGACGACCGGAATGCCCTTGGCGACGGCGTCCTTGATCGGCCCTTCGAGCACGTTGAAATCGGCGATGGTGACGATGATGCCATCGACGCCGGCCGCCGAGCTCTGCTGGACGATGCGTGCCATATCGGCGAGGTCGCCCGTCGGCGGGTTGCGGTATTCCGTCGTAACGCCCATCTGCTCGTTCGTGACCTTGATGGCGTTCTTGATGACGTTGAACCAGCTGTCGCTATCCGGACCATGGCTGATCCAGACGAATTTCTCGCCGTCCGCGTGCGCGGCACCGGCAAGCGCCGTCGTGGCGAGCAACGCACCGAGCGCCAGGGATTGTAGAATTTTCTTCATATGTACTTTCCTCCCGAAATTGGCTTCCTGTTGCCTCCCCGCCCGAAGCCGTTGCGGGTAACTTTGTGTTCAGGCAGCGCGCTTGGCGCCCTGTGCGGAAAGAGCCGCATCGAGCTGCGCCTCGTCCCAGCCTTCCGCGACAGCCCGGGCGAGCAGGTCCTGCTGGCTTTCCGGGGCGAGACCGCCGAGCGGCGGATCGGTGTCGAGATTGGTCGGGAACGGGTAGCCATCAGCGGTCGCGGCAATCACCGCCCGCCGACCCTCCGGCGAAAGTCCCGCCAGATGCGGATAAACGGCGCGGGCCATGGCCGTGCGGTCGAGATTTTCCATGTGGCGTGCGAAGGCCGATGCAGTCTGGATGAGGTTGACCATGCGCACGACATCCGCCGTCCGGTTTTCGCCGGCGGCATGGAACAGCGCCGGGCTGAAGAAGATCGCGTCGCCCTTCTCCAACGGGAGCTGGACATAGTGCTCCTCGAAATAGTCCCGGAATTCCGGTCGCGTGGCCGCAACGTAGCCCGGCAGGTAACGCTGCGAATGGGGCAGCAGCTTCGTCGTGCCGCTTTCCACCGGCATGTCGCAATGGGCAACCCCGCCTTGCAGGATGAGCGTCGGGCCGGTGGCGTGGATGTGGGTCGGATATTCCGCCATCTGCTCGGGCTTCATGAAGCCGAGGTGATAGTCGCGGTGCGGCGCCTGCGCCTTGCCGCCGGGGCGGACCTGATTGACCTGCGTGGCGATCTGGTAGCCCGGGCCGAGCCAGGCGCGGCAGGCAATGTCGATCACCGGATTGGCCATGTAGCGGGCGTAGACCGCGGGATTGCGCAGGCACAGCTTCTGCAGGCTGTTCCAGATGCGGTCGTTCGCGCCGGCCTTGGCGAAGTGGTCGCCTGCGGCCGTGCCGGCCGCGCGCTCGTCGGCGATGATCTCGCGAAAGACATCGCTTGCCGCATCGATGGCGCCCGGATCGGTGAAAGCGCGCTTAACCACGAAGACACCCGGCCCCTCGCCGATGACCGAGGCCCATTCCGGGCCGATGGCATCGCTGACGGATTTGCCGTCGTAGATCGGAATGTTCTTCTCGATGGCAATGGCCGTCGGGCACATCGCTTTCGTTGTTTCGGTTTCCACCTCGCGCCGGAACTGCGCAAGGTCGATCACCGTGGAAATGTCACTCATGAAATCGTCCTCCCGATCTAGGTTCAATCCCGCACAAGACAGCACTCGACGCTCTCGCAACGCCGCCGTTTGAGCGTTGCAAATCACTGCCGGGATTGAATAATTGCATTTCTCCTCAAGGAGCAACATTAATTGCAGATAACGGAATGTCAACACACTTCGCGCCCACGGCGCACGAACAGGAAACAACGCTCAGGAAAGACCAAAAAAAATCGGCGCCGGTGAGCGGCGCCGATGCGATCAGACAGGGAGAGAGAAGAATGCTGCTATTTCCGGATCGCCCAGTTTCGCAGCGACTTGTCGCCATAGGCCGCCCCGACGACGATGAGGCCCAGAATGAGGATGAACCACTGCGGCTGAACACCGGTGACGACCAGATAGGACTGGATGGAGGACAGCACGAACGCGCCCATCAAAGCACCGATCAGCGAAATCCTTCCGCCGGCCAAAAGGCAACCACCCAGAACGCAGGAGGCAATGGCCTGCAATTCCATAAGCCGCCCCATGGACCCGTCCGCAAAACCGAGCTTTCCAGCCTCGAGCGCGCCAGCAAAGGCGGCCAGGATGCCGCAAATGACGAATGCGGACAGCTTGATGCGATCGACACGCACACCGCGCGAATGCGCACTGTCCGCCGAGCCACCGACGGCCAGCAGCCGGTTGCCGAATGGCATGGCCTTCAGCACGACGAGGAGAACCGCGAAGGCCGCGATCAACCAGAACAGGGCCGTGTTGAATCCGAAAACATCGCCGCCACCGAGCAGGAAGTAGGTCCAGCCGTTGCGCGCGGCATAGGGAATGGAGAAGGAAAAGCCGTCCGTCAGCGCGATCGCGATGCCGCGGAAGATCATCAGCGTGCCAAGCGTGATGATCAGCGACGGCGTCTTGGTCCTCGTTACAAGCCAGCCATTCACGTAGCCGATCGCCGCACCAACGACGATGGCGGCCAGAGCGGCAAACACGGGATCAACACGGGCGGCAAGCCACAGATGGGCGAGCGCGCCCATGCCGAAGGTCGAGCCGACCGAAATGTCGATCTCGCCAGTCCCGATCACGATGGCGACACCCAGGCTCATGAGCCCGAGCGTCGCAGTCACCTGCATGATCGTTCCGATATTGTAGAGGTTGGCCCACCGCCCGTCCGAGGTCGATGCGAAAATGACGATCAGGATGGCGCCGATCAGAAAGATGCCGATTTCCGTGTGACGGCGGATGAGAGGCTTTGCTGCGGAGAGCGCCATCAGACCGCCTCCTGCTTCTCGACGACACGGCCACCCTGCCGGATGACATCTTCGAGCGCTTCCGCCGACATGCTGTCGGTCGACGCATCGGCAACCTTCTCGCCGTTTTCCATGATGACGATGCGGTCGGCGAGCTTGTGCACCTGGAAGATGTCGTGCGTGATGTAGATGACGAGCAGGCCCTGCTCCTTCAGCTGCACCGCCAGTTCGTTGACATGCTCGCGTTCGCGCACCGATAGGTGGTTTGTCGGCTCATCCATGATCACGACGCGGTTCTTGAACTCGACGGCCCGGCCGATCTTGACCGACTGGCGCTCGCCGCCCGACAGACGCTCGACCTCGTCATCGGCCGAGACATTCTCGCGAAGGCCGAACTGCCGGATGACGCGGCTGGATTTTTCACGCATCTTGGCGAAGTCGAGAAACGGAATTCCAAGAATGCGTTTGACCGGCTCGCGACCGAGATAGAAGTTGCGGGCAATCGAAAGATTGTCGCACAGTCCGACCGACTGCTGGATGGTCTCGATGCCCTGGTCGATCGCGAGCTTCGGGTGGAACTTCTCCACCTTCCTGCCGTCGAAGAACACCTCACCCTTTGTCGGGGCGTGTACTCCGCACAGCACGCGGATCAGCGTGGTCTTGCCGGCGCCGTTGTCACCGACCAGGCCGATCAGCTCGCCCGCGTTGAAATCGACCGAGACGTTCTTCAAAGCGTGGAAGGCGCCAAAATAGAGGTCAAGGTTTTTCACCTGGATCAGAGGGTGTTGGGTCATTTGAGCGTCCTCCCGCGTCAAACGCTGTGCCCGAGAAAGCGGGCAAGCTTCTGATTGAAAATAACCGCCACGATGAGAACGGCGCCGACGAAAGTGATGTACCAGGACGATGGCGCGCCGAGCGCGATCAACTCGTAGCGAAAGCTGACGACGATCAAGGCACCGAGGATGACCCCGAGGATCGACCCGCGTCCGCCGGTCAGCAGGCACCCGCCGATCACGGCCGCCGAGATGGCCTCGAGCTCCATGTTTTCACCAAGCGTCACATGGGTCTGCGGCTGGTTGCACAGGGTCAGGATGCCGGCAAAGCCCGCAAGCAGAGAGCAGAGGACAAAGGCCGCCGTCTTGACACGATCGGTGCGGACGCCGCGTGATTCAGCACTTTCCCGACTGCCGCCGGTCGCCAAAAGCCGGTTCCCGAAACGGGTTCCCCACAGCATGATCGAAAGCAGGATGGAAATGATGCCGACCCAGTAGATCGCCGCTGCAATGCCGAAGAGCTCTCCGCCCAGGAGACGGGTCAGCGCGTGGGTGCGAGCATCGGGAGAGAAATTGTGGACGGAGCCGCCCGTCCAGACATAGATAATGCCGCGCGCTGCGAACAGTCCGCCAAGCGTGACGATCATCGAGGGAAGCTCGCCTTTGACCACGGCGGTTCCCTGGACGAAACCTGCAATTGCCGCGATGAACAGGGCGACAATCAGAGAGCCGGGCACGCCCAGGGACGGCTCCAGCGTGATGAACGCCACGCCGGTCAGCCCGTAGATCGAGCCGACGGACAGATCGATCTCCTTCGTCATGATCACAAGGGCTTGCCCCAGGGCGACGAGCGCGAGAATGGCTGTGAACTGCGTGACGTTGGACAGCGTCTGCACCGTCCACCAGCCGGAGAAATCGATCGCTGTGAAAACGGCCAGCATGGCGATGACGCCGACGGTCGCGCCAAAACCCTGGCTGCGGACAAGATATTTCATGGTTCTGGGTCCTGCTCGTTGATATGCGCCGCGGGATGCGCAAAGGAGGGCAGCCAGCCTGTCGAAAGGCCAGCCGCCCTCGCCCGGGAGGGTACCGGTTACCAAGTGTTCTGTTCGTCGTAGGCCTTGTCGCCGAACACGCCGCGAACCTGTGTCGCCCACTGATCCGCATTATCCTTGTTGATCACGATCGGACCGGTCAGGATGCTTTGCTGGGGCGCGTATCCGAACTTCTTGTACCAGTAGAGCCACTCCATGGGCGCGTAGCCCTGCAGCCAGAAACCCTGGCTGTTCGTCGCAAGGATATGCCCCGCGCGCACGCCTTCGATCGACACCGGGCCTTCGTCCACGGTGAGAACCGTGACGCCCTTGTCATCGACGTCAGGATCGAGCTTCATGTCATTCGCCACGCCCCACGCCCACGGCGACGACCAACCGGCGACCGTGAAGATGTAGTTGGTATCCGGATTGGCCTGCAGGAACGATTGCAGCGTGTTGCGCGCCGTTGCCGGTTCCGCGCCGATGAAGAGTTCGTCGAATTTGGCGCCTGCCTTCTCCATCACCTCCTTCATGCCGGCGCAGCGCGCCTTGAGGCCCTGGTGCGCCGAGTCATGGCTGGCGCAAACCACATGCGTCGGCTTCGGGATTTCGCCGGCCTCGACCTTCGTCAGCGCGTATTCACCGAGCTTCTTGCCCGTCAGGAATTCATCGCCGCCGACATAGGTAAGATAGGGAATGCGCTCGCCATCCGGGCGACCGTCCGGAATGTTGAAGGCGACGACCGGGATGCCTGCTTCGATCGCTTTGCGCAGCGGACCTTCAAAGGCATCGGAACTGACGATCGGGACGGCAATGCCATCCGGCTGCGTTGCGATCGCCTGTTCGAGCAGGCGGACGTGCTCCTGAACCGAGTAATTGTTCGTGGAAATGTATTCGGTCTTCACGTCCGGATACTTCGCCTCGAACTCCTTCAGGGACGTCGTCAGCCAGTTCATGTTGGGATCGTTGGAGCCGATATGCGACACCATGACGAAGCGATACTGCTTTTCGGCCTCCTGGGCATGGGCGATCCCAAGCGCAGCAGACGCGAAAAGAGCAGAGTACAGGATGCTTTTTCCAATTTTCATAAGGTTCCTCCTCCTTGATTGGAAACAAATAGAGTTTTCGATGCGAGCGGATTGCTCAGTCGTTTTCAGACGGCACCACAGACAACCTCCACGCTGCCTGTCGAACTCCTCGATGCAACATTTATTGCATTAATTTCATACGGTCAACTTTTATTCCAAAACAGGAACGAGATCGGCACTGCGGTCAGCGTTTGTGACTATCTCTGGCGACCCGATAAGGAGATCGCCTGGAGGTATTTTCATTGATGAAGACGATGGTTCACAAGGTTTTCATGAGGCGAATTCTGATTTTCTCTCCATCAAATGGCAACAATGATCGATCGCCAATTAAGATACTGAAATTATTATGACTACCATGAAACGACAGATACTAATGATGTAAATCACATCGAACTATCGCAGCTTTTGGCGAGCGAGTACCGCATCAAAGGCGAAATGAGCGGATACGGCTATCGCCTGCAATGGGCAGACGACCACCTCGGCGACACCATAGACATGCGCACCCCGATGGTTCTACAGGCCGCAATTGTATCGCGTGTGAACGAGGACCTGCGAATAGCCCGGCTCGCTCGTCACGCCATTCAGATTGCTCTTTATCCATCGCGCCGCCGAGGCGAGTTCGGCGGCGAAATCATGCGAGATGACATAATCCATCACCCCGGCCTCCAGCAGCGCACGGGAGTGGACGGACAGTTCATGGCCGACAAACACCGTTTCGTCCGCCTTGCCGGTATTTTCCAGCGCCTTGGCGATACCGCGATTGGCACCAGCCACATTGTAGATCGCCGCGGGATGTCCATTCGCCTCGAAGTACCGCATCAGCTGCTCGCATGTGTTCTCGGGCCTTTCATCCGAGATCATGCGTTCCTCGATCTTCAGGTACGGAAAATCAGACCGCAGAACCCGCCGGAAGCCCATCTCGCGCTCCTGCTGGCAACGAAACGGCACGCTCATGACAACCAGAATGCTGCTGTTTTCCTTCGGCAGGGCGTTGCCGATCAACAGTGCCGCAACGCTTCCGGCGGCATACTGGTCGTTCCCGACATAGGTGCTTCGCCGCGAGCTCGGCAGGTCCGTCGTGAGGCAGACCACCGGCCGGCCGATCGTCCGGAGCTTTCGAATGGCGCGGTTCGTTGCCGGATGCTCCCGGCCAATGACGACGACGCCGTCCGCCTCCCCGCCTTCCTGCTCGATCCGCCGCGCGAAGGCGAGTGGTTCGGCATCGCTTGTCGTCACATACACGCCCTGGATATCGACGCCGGCCTGTGTGCGGTTTACCTCCGAGACGGCCGCCGCCATGGCCGCATTGAATGTCTCACCGGATTCACAGAACAGGCGAATGAGGACGGGGACGTCGTTATCGGCGCTCTCATGGCGAAGTTTTTCCAGTGCCGCGAGAACCCGCGCCCGGGTCTTCTCCCGCACGCCGCTGCGGTTGTTGAGCACCCGGTCGACCGTCGCGGAGCCCACAGCCGCGATCTTGGCGATCGCATGAACCGAAGGTCCTTTCCATGTTGCAGGCTTCACGGGTTTTGGCATTTTCCCCTCACGGTCTGATGCGATTCAAATCACGGAATCGGATGAATGCATGCCCGACTCTCAGCGCATGACGGCCTTGCCATGTGTTTGTGCAATGCGAAATATTTGATGCGAAAAGCATCGAAATCTGCCCGTCACTTTCGTTGAATGATGGCATTTCAATCCGGATAATCCAACCGGTCAGCTGAAGGAAGCCCTCACGCTCGACGCCTGCATGGGTTCTCACCGGCGCATGTGTCGCTCCAGGTCGCGCCCGGCAGCAAGGCTCCAACTTCACCTCAACGGGAACGCGCCCATGGCGACCCCGACGCTGCGCCCATGCGCGCTTCGAAAACAAGGAACATGGAATGTCCGTCAGAATTGCAATTATCGGTGCAGGCATCATGGGTGCCGACCATGCGCGGATCGTCTCGGAGGATTTGCCCGGCGCCGTGCTGCAGGTCGTCTGCGATGCGTCCGAGGCGCGCGCCCGTGCGATCGCGGCGGATTACGGCGCAGCCGACATCTCCACCGACCCGCTCCAGACGATCCGGCGCGACGACATCGACGCCATGATCATCGCAAGCCCGGATGAAACCCATGCGCCCTTGTCGCTTGCCGCAATCGCGGTGGGGAAGCCGGTGCTCTGCGAAAAGCCCCTGTCGCAGAATTCCCGGGAATGCCTTGCGGTCATCGACGCCGAAGTCGCGCGCGGCCGCCGGTTTGTCCAGCTCGGGTTCATGCGCCGTTTCGACCCATCCTATCGCGACATGAAGGCCGCGCTCGCGGACGGCTCGCTCGGCCGGGCGATCATGATGCACAACACACACAGGAATGTCGAAGCGCCGGCGAACTTTACCGGCCAGATGGCGATCACCAATTCCGCCCCGCACGAATTCGATGTCGCACGCTTCATGCTCGACGCCGACTATACCGCGATATCCGTGTTTCAGCCAACCGGCGTCGATGCATCGAAAACCGGCGCGCCGGTCTTCATGGTTCTCGAAACCGACCAGGGTCAGATCGTCAACATCGAGGTCAACAACAGCGCCGCCTATGGCTACGACGTGCGCGGCGAACTGGTGGGCGAAAAGGGATCGATCCTGCTCAACGCCCCGGTCCACACGCGCCGCAATGGCCATCTGATGGCGTTCGAACACTATCCATCCGATTGGCGGCCGCGTTTTGCGGAAGCCTACCGCCTGCAAAACAAGGCCTTTTTGAATTTCGTTCGAACCGGCACCTTCCCCGCAATCGCCTCCGATAGCTGGGACGGCTATTGCGCGACGCTCGTCGCCGAAGCGGGCGTCGAGGCGCTGCGAACCGGTAGACGCATTAGCCTCGACACGATGGTCAGGCCCTCTCTCTACAACGCACGATAAGGAAACCTGCAATGAAACTCGGTTTCGTTTCCGACAGCCTCGGCGGCCTGTCTTTCGACGCTCTTCTCGACAGTGCCGCGCGGCTTGGCGTCTCGGGCGTTGAGGTGAACACCGGCGGCTGGTCCACGGCCCCACATTTCGATCTTGAGGCGATGAAGAGTAGTGCCGATGCGCGCCGGCACTTCACCAGCGCCTTCGCGGATCGTGGCCTGGAGATCATCGCGCTCAACGCCAACGGCAATCCGTTGCATCCGACCCAGCCCGAGCAAGGCGCGTGCCTGAAGGACACGATCCGCCTTGCCGGAGATATGGGCATCAAGACCGTGTGCACCATGTCCGGCCTGCCGGCGGGGCGCGCGGGAGATCTCATGCCCAACTGGGTGGTCTCGTCCTGGCCGCCGGAAACGCAGGAAATCCTGCGCTACCAGTGGGAAGACAAGCTCCTGCCGTTCTGGACGGAGATCGCCGCTCTCGCAAAGGAATATGGCGTGGAGCGCATCGCGCTCGAGTTGCACGGCAATCAATATGTTTACAACGTCCCCTCGCTCCTGAAGCTGCGTTCTGCCATCGGCCCAGTCGTAGGCGCCAATCTTGACCCCTCGCATCTCTTCTGGATGGGTGCCGATCCGCTGGTCGCGGCCGAAGCGCTGGGAGAGGCCATCTTTCATGTGCACGCCAAGGACACGATGCTGAATGCGCCGGTCCAGGCGACGACCTCGCTTCTGGAGAACGGCTCGCTGATGAACATTCCCACCCGAAGCTGGTCCTATGTCACACTCGGTTTCGGCCATGGCGAGACCTGGTGGCGCCAGTTCTGCTACCGCCTTACAATGGCCGGCTATGATGGCTGGCTCTCGATCGAGCACGAAGACGTGCTGCTTAACAGTCTTGAGGGGCTGGAAAAATCGATCGCGCTCCTGAAGACCGTTATGCCGGTCGCCGAGAGCGATTTCAAACTACAGGCGATTTGAAAGCTATGGCGCCGAAAAGCACCATCAGGCGTGTACATCAATCGAACCAGCAAAATCCGCCTGAGAACTTCGTGGAAATCAAGCGGCGCATTGTCTCTGGACACGGCACTTTTTCAGAAGATGCCGAGCGGCTTGTAAAAGTCGCCCTCGAGGACCCCGCTG
>NZ_WUMM01000026.1:0-15867 GCF_009826875.1 Shinella sp. AETb1-6
TTGTTTAGCGTACTTCGAACGCTACGCTCTCCGTATCGCTCAGGCAGGTCGTGCCAATGCGCACCCGAGCGCAGCACCAAGAGCACGCCGTTGACGAAAGTAAGATTGTCCGTGCCAGAGCGGCCCGGATCGCCAGGCTTGCCGGGCAACAAATCCCCGACCCGTCGCCATTGCTCAGCAGTCAGTTCGTAGCGCTTCGGTTTCGACATCAACAGGCTCCAGATCACCAAATCTGGAAACCCATGAATCACGCGTCATTGAAAAACGGAATCCTGAATGTCGATTGGTCCTAAAGCGGTTGTCAGCGCAACATCGCATTTATCAAGGCTGAGCCTTACCAAATAGCCTCTGAAACGCGCGCTAAAACCTGACCGTGAGCCCGACGGTGCCTGCGAGGCTGTAGCTGTTGCCGAAATTGACCAAACTTGTGTTGACGCCCGCCTGACCGTGGAGGGCGTATTTGCCGTCGCCCCAGCTATAGGTGCCGCCGAGCCCCAAGCCGCCCCAGAAATTGTCCTGCGTGTTGACGAGCTCCACACCGGCCAGGTCGGTCCGGCTATGGGGCAGCATGTTGTAGTAGAGATTGGCAATGCCATAGGCATGGAGGCGGCTGGTCTGGCCGGTCTCATCAGTCCAAGCGTCTTGGTAGTCGGCCGAAAGGCCCAACCGGATGGTGAGATCGTCACCCTCGGTGAACGAAACGGCAGCACCATAGACGTCGGTGAAGCGATCATAGCGGACGTCGGAGTAGGTCAACTGTACCTGAGGCGTGACCGACCAGTTCTGGTTGAGCGCGACCTGCTGGCCGGCCTCGAGGCCGATTGCATAGCCAAAGCCGCCATTGCCGGAAACCAGACCCGTCGCCGCGGTCGACGAGCCGAGCGCACTGTCGTACCAGGTCAGGTTCGCCTGGGCATCGAGATAGAAGCCGCCCGAACCATACCAGGTCAGCGATCCGCCCAGGCCATAGCCGGTGCTTTTGATCGAGCCGTTGCCGAACACCGAGGTCACGTCACCGGTAATGGTGCCGTAGCGCGCCGAAAGGCCGCCGACAAGATTGCCGGCCTCGCCCGCATAGAGCTGTTGGTCGGCCCCAACTTGCATCTGCCAGATGTCGACATCGAGGCCGGCGCCGGTGGTGGAGACTTTGGCCTCCATGCTGGTATGGCGGGCGATAAACCGGCCCCAGGTGCCGCTATTGGTGCCGGCTGTCTCCGGCAAGGCGTCCGTTTCGATCATGCCGGCCATCCAGGACCGGTTACCGACGCGCTGCTGTAGGGTTTCAAGTTCGTTGAAGCTCTGCAGCGCCATGGCATAGGTCTCGTAAACCGGAGCTCCGGCCTGATAGAGCGGCCCGGTCGGGGTGCCGCCGTCGATCAACGCCGAGCGCAGATACCAGTCGCCGTCCGCCGGCGTGCTCACCCCACCCTTGTAGAGACGATAGGCATAGGCTCCGGCCACCACGGCAGGAGCCCCCTCGAAGGCATAATTCCCCAGCAGCCTGAAATCGCCCGCCGAGGCGCCACCGACATCGATGATGCGGATACCTTCGTCGGTCTGCGCGCCGGCACCGCCGAGATTGATGACGCGGACATTGGTGCTGCCTGAGGTATTTCCGGTTACCACAAGCTTATCGGTGGCCGAGCTGTCGTCGCCCAGCACCGTCTCGATTTCGAGAATGCCGCCGGCCCCCACATAGTTGCCCGCTACGGTCAGCGTGCCGATCGAATTGCCCGGAGCGATCGTGCCCCCGGCAAAGTTCGTCGTCGCGCCCACGTGGCCGATGCCCTGCAAGCGCCCACCGATGACCTCCATCGACCCGCCCAGCCTGCCATCGATCGAGAGAATGCCGGTATAGACCCTGGAGACGCCCAACAGGCCCGAACTATTGGCGGTGAGCAAGGTTTGCCCGGAACCCACCTGCCAGACGCCGCCCGTCCCGGCAACGGTGCCGCCAAAGGTCACGACATCCGAGCGGTTGAACGCCAGGATGCCGCCATTGGCGACATTGCCCTGGATGCTGCCGGTCGTTCCGCCATTGCCCAGCTGCAAGGTGCCGGCCGTGATCGTCGTGCCGCCGCCATAGGTGTTGGCGCCGGTGAGCGTCAGCGTACCCAGGCCATCCTTGGTCAGGCTGCCCGGTCCGGTCATGACCGGGGCGATGCCGATATTATAGCCATTGGTATCGATGATGCCGCCGGCTACGCCAAGGGTGACTTGCTGGGTGCCATAGTTGGTGAAGAAATTTGTGTTGTTGCGGATGGCCCGCACTACGCCGCCATCCAGGGTGACATTTGCGGTGCCATCGCCACCGCGGAAGCCGCTGGTTTCCAAAACCCCCGACAAGCCCGTCGTTCCCAGCACATGGAGCGTGCCGCTGGACCCCGCCCACCCGCCGAGAACGACGCCATCCTTCGAGAAAACCCGCCCGCCATCGTCGATAGTCATCGCGCCGGTTCCATTGTTGCCCAGGGTCAGATTGTAGATGTCCATCTCCCAACTCGACCCCAGCCCAGTCACGGTGACCCTGCCGTCACTGCCGGCTTCGGAGCCCACATAGCCCTGATTGCTGCTCACGCTGGCGCCGTCTTCGATGCGCAGAACGCCTTCGTCACCCCAACCGACCGTGAGCTGACCCGGCATCGTCCAGGAGGCGCTCGAGTTCAGAACCACTTCACCCCGGTCGTAGAGCCCGACTATGGCGTCATTGCTCGCCATAGTGCCGCCGGACGAGACCTCGACATAGCCCGGCCCGTAAAGGCCGACATTGATCCGCCTGTCGACAACGACATGACCGCCTGTGTTGACATTGAGCGTTCCATCGCCTTCCTGCCCGATGACGACGCTACCAAGATTGCCCCAGTGCGAATTCTGGCCGGACACCGTCACGGTGCCGATACCCGATGCATTGACCCCCACATAGCCGCTGGCATTGGTCAATGTGCCGCCATTGAGGATGGTCAGGCTGCCGACGCCGCTCACGCCGATTTCCAGATCCACGTTGCCATCGATGAGCTCAGGGCTCAAGGGCGTGCTGTCATCGAGGATAGTGACCTCCTGGGCGGAGGCGGGCGAGAGCGCCGCCAGCGCTACAATCAGGGGTGCCGTAGACAGGAGCAGCCCGGGGCGAAATGACCAGGCATTCTGGAAAAAGCGGCTTGTTTGCATCGCGACCGACCCGGAAAGTATATCTTTGCCGGATGTTGCCAATATTATACCTAATTATCCGTTAATCCCCCATCTCACCGAGTACTGTCTTCCAGGTCCTAGCCGCTCGCTCCGCCGGCGCTCCTGTCCGGCGCCCGGATTGTGAACGCAACGCACGCCCTTCTCCTGCCCCACCTGATAGATGCAGCCATCGTTGCAGGAGATACAGAGGCGCACGAGATCGCCGCGGCCGCTTGCCACCTTGTTGACGGTTTCCGGATCGGCAATGAGCTGCCGCGCCATGCCGACGAGATCCGCCTCGCCTGCGGCCAGCAATGCTTCACCTGCACTGGATGAAATGCGGCCGAAACCGATGACTGGAAGTGAAGTCGCGCGTTTCAGCGCCACGTTGATACGGCGAAACTCCGATGCGGGAACGGCCGCCCGCCGGCGGGATCTCCATCCAGTAGCTCGAAAACGAACCGGCATCGGAATTGAAGTAATCGACCTGCCCTGTGGCCTCCAGCGCCCGCACCATGTCGAGCCCGTAATCCGTATCGTAACCGAAGGGCGTGAATTCATCGATGCATATCCCGCCCTCCCCGATCGGCTGTGCGCAGACCATGTCCCCCTCCGTCAGCTTGCCTGCCTGAGAACATCGGGAACGTCCTCGCCCGGAGTCCCGAGCCAGACGCCGAGCTCCTTCAGTCGAGCCTGCACTTCCAATGCGGTAATCGCGGAGGTCGGAACGTTGCGCTTCGCCGCCAAGGCCGCGGCAATTGCGGTCGCCTCACCCGTCATGGTGCAGGCCGGCACGTTGCGGGTGGAACCGAAGGCGATGGCGTCGACGGAGATGCAGCGCCCGGCAACGAGGATATTGTCCACGTCGAGCGGCACCAGCGTACGCCATGGAATGCCGTAACCGATGCCGACATGATCCATGATGGCGCGGCTGCCGCCCGGCTCGTGCACGTCGACGGGCGAATTGCAAAGTCCGATCGCATCATCGAAGCGACCGTTGCCACGCACGTCGGCCTCCGTCAGGATGTAATGACCGGTCACGCGGCGGGTCTCGCGCACGCCAAGCTTGGGCGCGACCTCCAGGAAGATCGCGTCCTCGAAGCCACCGACATAGCGCTGCAGGAAGTCGAAGGCGCAATAGGCCTGCTTGCGGATTTCGATCTCGGCGCGGCTCAGGTCGCGGTCATCGAGGCCATTTCCCTGATAGCGCGTGACGTTGACGCTGATTTCGCCGGGGATGAGCCCCGTCTTCATGGTGATGTGATCCTTCGGGATGATCCAGTCGAAGCCTTCGGCGACCTTGTCCTTGATGCGCTGCTGGAAGCCCGTCAGGAGAACGGCCATGGCATAGTCTTCGTTGCGGTTGCCGGCTTCCTTCGGATAGACAACCTCCCACATGTCCGCGCGGTTCGCCTCGCAATCCGCGATGAGCGCCGGAACATTGACGTTGAGCACGCGGAAATAGGAGGTGATGGGCTGGGTCAGCCCGTCGCCTTCACGACCCAGCATGAACTGCGCACCCGCCAGTGCCGCAACGTCGCCGTCACCGGATGCATCCACGAACGCCTTGGCCAGGACGAGGCTCTCGCCGGACTTGGTGCGGATGAGAAGCCCGTGCACCGCGCCGTCCTTCATCACCGTCTGGACCACGTTGGCGCGCAGCAGCACCTCTACGCCGGATTCCTCGACCATCTCGATGATCACGCGCTGCATGACCTCGGCATCGAAGGTGCCGGTGTACTTGCCCCAGTAGGATTCCCGGATGCGCCCGTCCGCACCGCGATAGGCGACGCATCGATCGAGCATTTCCTCGAAGATCTTCGAGTTGATGAGGCCCGTGGGCTTGGTGAGGCGGCCGCCGGTGATGAGACCGCCGAGGAAGCCGGTGCCTTCCAGAAGCAGCACTCTGGCGCCCTCGCGGGCTGCGCGGATCGCCGCAACGATGCCGGAGGAGCCGGCGCCGGTCACCACCACGTCATAGGAGCCGAAGAGGTTCATGCTGATACCTTTCAATAAATCTCACCGGGCTCAGCCGGTATATTCCATGATGTAAAGACCGGCATTGTAGTCGGTCACGTAAGCCAGCCCGTTCTTGTCGACGAAGATGTCGCAGGTTTGGATGATCTTCTTCTTGCCCGGGCGCTGGTCCATCAACCCAGATGGTGGCGGGGGCACGAGCGCGCCCACCTCCTTCGGCTGGTAGGCATTCGAGATGTCGTAGACCCGCACGCCGGCATTCTGCCAGGTCGAGAAGATCAGGGACGAACTCTGGAAGCTGCCGGGGCGGTTTTCATGAATGTTATGTGGCCCGTAATGCGCACCCTTGTGCGTATAGTCCTGGTCCGACGGCGGCGGCATGGTGGCGATCGGGACCGGGTTCGCCTTGTCCTTGATATCGAAGATCCAGATGTTCTTGAGCCCGTCCTCGAAATCATCGAGCACGGCCTCGTCCACAACGACGAGAATGTCCCGGTCCTTGATCGGAAGGCAATTGTGCGTGCCGCCCTGGAATGGCGGCGACCAGTTGGTGTGGCGGATGAGCAATGGCTTTGCACGGTCGGCAACATCCATAACCACGAGGCCGGCATCACGCCATGCACCCCAGGCCGTGTCTCCATCGACGATCGCATGGTGCAGGCCGAACTTGGCATTGGCCGGCCAGCTCGGGGTTTCGCCCCCCGCCTGATGCATGCCCGGCAGCGCATAGCGTCCGGCTTCCCGCGGGTTCGTCGGGTCAGACATGTCGACGGTCATGAAGATGAAGTCGGTATAACCGTCCAGCAGTGCCGAGACATAAGCCCACTTGCCGCCCGTCCACCAGATGCGATGAATGCCGCCGGAGACCGGCATGAAGCCGAAACGGCGCGGTTCACCGGGTTTGGAGGCGATATCGTAGACGGCGAGACCGGCATCCCAGTTTCTCGCTGTCTTCGGAGCCGCTGTGCCGAGCGCCGTGCCGGCCGCGGCCTTGTAATAGGATGCCTCGTCCGCAAATGCCGCATCGGCAAAGACATCCTTGCCGTGAACGACGAGAAGCAGCCCATCCGCTGTCTGGAGATGGACGTTCCAGGTATTGGCCGGCGCCTTCACATATCCGGCGGGTTTCGGGTTGGCGGGATCGCGCACGTCGACGATCGAGAAACCCTGGCTGAAGAGATGACCGATATAGGCAAAGCCATCCTCGACCATGACCTGGATGCCGTCTCGCAAACCGCCCTGGTCCGAATGGCCGATTAGCCGCATGTTGTTTGCATAATCGGGTTTCATGATGTCTTTCGTCATGCCTTATCCAATCCGCTCAAGAATGGCTGCCGGCAGGAGGCGACCGGCGATCGCCCCCTGCCGTGTCTTCGAAGGGTATCAACCCTTGACCATGTTGCCCCAGTTTTCCTCGCTGTCGACATTCTCCTTCCAGATCATGACGGGCTGGATGAGCGTGTTCTTTTCGACCGGCTTGCCGGAGAAGTGGTTTTCCATCTGCTCCACGATGGACGAGCCCATGGAGAACGGGTTCTGGCCGACATCGGCGGTCTGCGTGCCCTCGCGGATACGCTGCAGGCCGAGAGGCGTGCCGTCGAAACCGATGACCGGGACGTGGCCTTCCTCGCCGGCGAGCTTCAGCCGGTCAATCTGGCGAAGTGCGGAGACCACGCCGCGGATCATCTCGTCATTATGCGCCCAGATCGCCGCGACGTTCGGATCACGGGTGAAGGCATCAACCGTCAGGGTCTGCGCGGTATCGGCAGCCCACTCGGCCTTCAGCGTCTCGATCTTGATGTCGGGATATTTCGCTTCCATCTGCTCGTGGAAGCCCTGATAGCGCTTCTCCGACTGGCCGGAGCCGATCGCACCGCGCACTTCGAGCACCAGTCCCTTGCCGCCCGTCAACTTCGCCACGGCATCCGCCGCTGCACGACCGCCCGCCACGTCGTCAAAGGTGTTGTAGGCGACCCATTCGCCTTCAGGCGGCAGGTTCTCCAGCATGAAGAGCGGGATGCCGGCCTCGTTGGCCTTGCGCACGCCGCCCTGCAGCAGCTTCGCATCGACCGGGTTGAGCAGGATTATATCCGGCTGCTTGGACAGGACGTCGAGCATCTGGGTCGTCTGCGTCGACGGATCGCCCTTGCCGTCATAGACGGAAATGTTCATGCCCTTCTCGGCGGCAAGCTTCTTGACGTGATCGACAAGCGTGACCTGGTATTCGTACTGGAGGCCGAAGGCGATATAGGCAAGGTTCTTGCCCTTGAGCGCGCTGTCTTCGGCAAGGGCCGCACCCGGAGCGGCAAGTGCACCCGTCATCATGAGGGCGACACCGGCTGCGAGCTGCATGAGCGTGCGGCGGTTCATTGGCATTCTGGTCTTCGTGTCCATTATGTTTCCTCCCAATTGGACCCGTGGGCCACCCTCTTCGGGTGGCGTTCCCCATTCCCGCTTCACCGTAATTTTCAGCAAAGCGATTCCGTTCGCCCCGAAAGGCGCATGCGTGACGAACTGCTTTTCGTTGTTGCGGTGTGAGGGCGCCGCTCCCGTGTTGTCAGGCTTTCGGCGGCTGCTTCGATTTCGTCGCGATGACTTTCTTGCGCATTCCGGCTTCCAGATAACTGCGACGATAGACATCGAGGGCGGCAGCAGCGGCGATGACGAGACCGGAGACGACCGAGTCCCAGTTCGGCGGTACATTCAGAAGATTGACTGCATTCTGCACCAGGCCGAGCAGCAGCACGCCAAGCAGCATGCTCCCGATATTTCCTTCCCCGCCGAACAGGCTGACGCCACCGATGACCACCGCGGCAATAACCGCGAGTTCAAGCCCCTGTGCAGCCGTTGCAGCGCCCGCCTCGAACCGTGCGGTGATGAGAAGGCCACCGATCGCCGACATCAGGCCGGAAATCATGAAGGCAATGATGATGACACGCTCGGTCTTGATGCCGGCAAGGCGAGCGGCGAGCGGGTTTCCGCCGGTGGCATAGATCGACCGGCCAAAGGAGGTGCGCGAGAGCACGATCTGCGCGATCAGCGCCAGTACGAGCGTCAGCACGATCACAGCGGGAATGCCGAGAATACGCGCGGCCTGCAAGTCGACGAAGAACCGTGGCACCGGCGCGATATTCGTGCCGCCCGAGTAGATGTAGGCGAGACCTCGGCCGATCGTCATCGTCGCGAGCGTCGCGATAAGGGCGGGGATCCGCAGCTTGGTCACGGCAAGCCCGTTGACGAGGCCGATGCCGAGGCCGGCGAGAAGCGCGACCATCACACCAATCTCCGGAGAGAAACCCTGGAACTGGACGAGCCCCACCGAAAGCACCGACGACAGAACAAGAACCGAGGCGACCGACAGGTCAATGCCGGCGACAAGGATCACGAAGGTCTGCCCGATCGCAACCACGGCGATGATCGTTGCCGACTGCAGCACATTCTCGATGTTTCGCATCGTTGCGAAAACCGGGCTGAGGACGCTCATTATGGCGCCACCAAGCAGGATGACCGCCAGCAAGCCGACGCTCTGCATCAGGTCGATGAACGAGATGCGCCCGAACAATCCCGGCGGCTTGCCGTGCCCGGCTGTTGCGATGTCGCTCATTTGCGTGTTCTCCAAAGTCATTCGTGTCTCCTGCGCGTCGTATCGAGGGCGCTCAGCCAGTCGTCGCGTAGCTCATGATGGTTTCGCTTGTCGCTTCCGCCCGCGTAAGCTTGGCGGATATGCGCCCCGACCGCATGACGAGGACGCGATCGGACAGCGAGAGAATTTCCGGCAGCTCCGAACTGATCAGCAGGATCGCCATGCCGCTCTCCGCAAGCCGGACGACCAGATCGCTGATCTCCGATTTGGCGCCGACATCGATACCCTTGGTCGGCTCGTCGAGGATTAGGACCTTCGGGCGTCGTGCAAGCCAGCGGCCGAGCACGACCTTCTGCTGGTTACCGCCGGAAAGGGTGGAAACCCGCACCTTCGACGACGCCGCCTTGACCGCCAGGCTCTTCATCTCGCGCGCGGCGATCTCCTCTTCTCTCTGGGAAGAGAGGAAGCCGTAACGGGTAATCTGGTCGAAAAGGCTGAGCGTCATGTTGCTGCGCACGCTCATCAGCCCGACGAGGGCCTGCCGGCGCCTGTCTTCGGGAACCAGGCCGATGCCCGCATCGATCGCCGCCTTGGGATCGTTCGCGCGGATCGGCTGGCCGGCGATTTCGACGGTGCCGTTGTCATAGGGATCGATACCAAAGATGCAGGCTGCAAGTTCGCTGCGGCCGGCCCCTACAAGACCCGACATGCCGACGATCTCGCCGGCGCGAACATCGAAGGAGATATCGTCCAGAAGCCCGTCGCGGGAAAGGTTGCTGACGCGCATCACCACGTCGCCGATCGGACGCGGCTTGTGCTCCGCTTCGCGTACATCGCGACCGACCATCATGCGAATGACCTTGTCGTGATTGAGATTTGCAATTGCTTCCGTCCCGACCAGCCGGCCATCCCGCAGAACGGTGACGCGGTCGGCAATTGCGAAGACCTCTTCCAGCCAGTGCGAGACGAAGACGATGCCGAGACCATTCGCTTTCAGATCATTGACGACCCGAAACAGACGGTCGATCTCCGGCGGCGATAGCGATGTCGTCGGCTCGTCCATGATGAGGATCTTCGAATCCTCAGAAATGGCGCGTGCAATCTCGATGAGCTGCTGGTCGGCGGGCGAAAGACGCCCTGCCGGGGTGGATATGTTGAGATGGGGCGCAACGCGGGCGACGGCGGCACGCGCTCTCTCCTTCTGCGCCTTCCTCGACACCCAGCCATAGCGGCCGGGCCAACGGCCGAGCATGATGTTCTCCGCCACCGACATGGCCGGAACGAGATGGGCATCCTGGTGGATGGTGGCGACACCAATACGGTGTGCGGAGGCAGGGTCAGCCTGCAAAGCTACGCCGTCGACCGTGATCTCGCCGCGGTCAGGCGTATAGAAGCCGGCCATAAGCTTGATAAGTGTCGATTTCCCGGCACCGTTTTCGCCGAGCAACGCCGTGACTTCACCGGCCCGCACGTCGAAATCGACATTGTCGAGGGCCAGAACACCCGGGAACCCCTTTGTGACGCCACGAGCCACCAGCACCTGGCGCGGCGCGCCAACAGGCTGCGCGGCATCGAACGATGTCTCGAGCACACTCACGACAAGCCTCTCGCCGTTCCAGCCGGAACGCACAAAAACTGCGACATGGATTTTCCTCCTGCGAAGGCAACGCCACTCCCGGGGCATGCCCATGGCGGAGCCCAGACCCCACCGATGACGACAACGCTAGAGGCGGCTTTTCAACTTGTCAACTGGTCAAGGCACCGTACCAGTGAGAATTTTTTTCACCGGCACCCTGGGTTGCGCATTCGGGCCTTAAGGCCCGTTTTGGTGAAACCACTTCCAGGCGGCTTGGCGACCTCAAGATTAGGAATGCAGTGCAAAAATCGCTGAACTTCACGCGGAAATAGCGAGCAAAATTGGAATATTAGCGCATTTTTCGCGGAAGTCTGCGTCAACCACGCCGCCCCACCCGGCAACTTCTCTCGCGACCGCGAACGAAATTTTTGCAACCGGGGAGGTGACAGGGGGTCTGGAATGGTTTAACTGGACTATAAATCGGGCCAGTCGGAGTACCCCATGTCGAGCCTACCGCTCTCGCCTCTTCATGAGACGATACACAAGCAGACCGCCAAGGAAATGATCAGGGACAAGATCGTTTCCATGATCGCGTCCGGCATTCTGCAGCGCGGCGACGAGCTGCCGAGCGAGCGTGAACTATCGACGATGCTGGCGGTCAGCCGCGAGACTGTGCGCGGTGCGGTACAGCTTCTGGCCGGCGAAGGTGTGGTCCAGGTCTCTCAAGGGGCGCGCACCCGTGTCGCCCGCGTCGACGTGACAGTCGGCGCGCAGCGGATCGGCGTGACCAATCCGACGTCGATCAACGGCTACAGCCTGGATGCCGTCCATGCTGCCCGCCTTCTCGTGGAAACCGCCGTCGCCGCCGATGCCGCCCGACACCTGAGCGAAGACGATATCCAGCGACTCGAAAACTCGATCGCGGCCCAGGAAGAAGCATTGAATGATCCCGTGCGCTTCCTGATCTGCGACCGGGAGTTCCATCTCACGATCTACTACGCCTCGACAAACCGGCTTCTCGCCGACTTCGTCGTTGACCTCTATACCTACATGCTCGACCATCGCCGTATCGCCATGGCAGAGCCCGGTGCCATCGAAAAAAGCCTCGAGGACCACCGCTTCATCGTCAGGGCGCTTAAGATGCGCAATCCGGATGCGGTGGCTGCGGCGTTCTCCGAGCATATCCTGAGAATTCATGACACGTCGCGTGCCGTCGGCGAAAGCACGCACGGAACGGCGACCAGGCCGCCGGCTGATCCGGTTTCCTTCAAGCCCGCCGGTAGACCGTAAGGAGCAAGCCTACATGCATATTTTGATCATTGGTGCGGCCGGCATGATCGGCCGCAAGCTTTCGCGCGCCCTTGCGGCAGCGGGCACCGTCAACGGCAGAGCAATCCAGCGCATGACGCTTGCCGACATTGTCGCACCGGAAACACTGGATTTCGGCGGCGAGATCGAGACGGTCGCGACCGATCTCTCCCGGCCGGGTGCCGCTTCGGCGCTTATCGCCAGCCGGCCGGATCTCATCTTTCATTTTGCCGCTGTCGTATCCGGCGAGGCCGAGGCGGATTTCGAAAAGGGCTACAGCGTCAATCTCGACGGAACGCGCGCGCTCTTCGAAGCGATCCGCCTTGCCGGCCTCGAACGGCCCTATACACCGCGGGTCGTTTTCACCTCGTCCATCGTCGTCTTCGGCGAGCCGCTGCCACCCGTCATCAGCGATACCCATTGCGTGACCCCGCTGACGAGCTACGGCACGCAGAAGGCGATCTGCGAACTCCTTCTGGCCGACTATTCCCGCCGGGGCATCTTCGACGGCATCGGCATAAGGCTTCCGACAATCTCCATCCGCCCCGGCAAACCGAACAAGGCGGCTTCCGGCTTCTTCTCCTCGATCCTGCGCGAACCGCTGATCGGCCAAGAGGCCGTGTTGCCAGTCAGCGAAAATGTACGCCACTGGTTTGCCAGCCCGCGCGCCGCGACGGGGTTCCTGCTGCACGCCGCAGAGATCGATACCGGTTCGCTCGGCCAGCTCAGGACCATCACCATGCCCGGCCTTTCGGCGACGGTCGGCGACCAGATCGAGGCGCTACGCAGGGTGGCGGGCGATGCCGCGACGCGGCTGATCCGGCGCGAGCCGAACGAGACGATCGCCAACATCATCTCCGGCTGGCCGCAGGGCTTTGATACACGCCGTGCGGAGGCATTGGGCTTCCACGCCGAGGCCTCCTTCGAAGAGATTATCCGCGTCCATATCGAGGACGAGCTGGAAAGCAGGCTTCCGGAGAGGGCCTGACCATGCTGCTTGGCGCCATTGCAGATGATTTCACGGGAGCCAGCGACCTTGCCAACACATTGGCCAAGGGCGGCATGGCAACGATGCAGTTCTCCGGGATCGGACAGGAGATCCCTGCCTGCGAGGCAGGCGTCGTCGCGCTCAAGACGCGCTCGGTACCCGTCGCCGATGCGGTCACCCAATCTGTCGAGGCCGTGAAGTGGCTGCTCGATGCAGGATGCGAACAGATCATCTTCAAATATTGCTCCACATTCGATTCCACCCCCGAAGGCAATATCGGGCCTGTGGCAGAAGCTCTGCTGGACCTGCTGGGTGAAGAGACGGCCGTTGTCTGCCCTGCCTTTCCAGGCGCCGGCCGGCGGCTCTTCATGGGGCATCTCTTCGTCGGCGACCGGCTGCTTTCGGAAACCGGCATGCGCCATCATCCTTTGACGCCGATGAACGACCCCGATATTCGCCGCTGGCTGGCCCTTCAGGCCAGATACCCGGTCGGCAGCGTCGATCTCGATACAGTCCGCAAGGGCGCTGAAGCGATCCGCGCGGCCCTCGCCAGCGAGAGGAATGAAGGACGCCGGCTGATCGTTACCGATGCCGTGGATGATGCGGACTTGCTGGCAATCGGCCAGGCAGTCGCCGATCAGCGCCTCATCACGGGCGGCTCCGGCATCGCGCAGGGCCTGCCCGCCAATTTCCGGGCGAAGGGCAAGCTTTCCGCCTCAGCTGTAGAAATCCCTTCGGTGGCTGATCCGGCCATCGTCCTCTGTGGTTCCTGCTCGACAGCCTCTCAAAACCAGGTCGCAGTCTATGCGAAAAACCATCCTGCTTTCGCGCTCGACCCACTGGCGTTGATGCGTGGCGAGATCACGGTCGACGCCATGGTGCGCTGGGTAGACGAGCATAAAGGCCAGACCCCGATCATCTATTCCACCGCAGCGCCGGAAGCGGTGTCCGATGCGCAGGCCCGGTTTGGCCGCGAAACGGTCTCCGGCCGGATCGAAGATTTCTTCGCCCGCCTTGCCCGCCATCTGGTCGATACCGGCACACGCCGCGTCATCGTCGGCGGCGGGGAGACTTCGGGTGCCGTCGTGGAGGCCTTGCAGCTTCCCAGCCTGCAGGTCGGGCACGAGATCGACCCCGGTGTTCCGGTTCTCGTTGGCTGGCGAAACGGTCCCGTCGGGCTGGCCCTCAAGAGCGGCAATTTCGGCGCACCGGATTTCTTTGAAAAAGCAGTTGCAGAGGTAGGTCGACCATGAGCGAAGATGCCATTCGCGAAAACATCGTGCGTTGGGGAAAGTCACTTTTCGACCGAGGGCTTACGGCCGGTTCCTCCGGCAACATCTCCGCGCGTGTCGATGGCGGCTATCTGGCGACACCCACCAATTCCTGCCTCGGCTTCCTCGATCCGGCGCGGCTCTCGAGGCTTGACGCAGCGGGCAACCACGTTTCCGGCGACCCGCCGACCAAGGAACTGCCGCTCCATTTTGCCTTCTACGAAGGCCGGAAGTGCGGCGCAGTCGTGCATCTGCATTCGACCTACGCAACCGCCCTCTCCTGCCTTTCCGACACCGACCCCACTAACGCGATCACACCGATCACGCCCTACGTCGTGATGCGCGTGGGCCGCGTCCCGGTCGTGCGTTATACGCGGCCCGGCTCCTCCGAAATCAGGCCGCTGATTGCGCCGCTCATTCCTGACCACAGCGCGGTTCTTCTCGAAAATCACGGACCTATTGTTTCGGCCGCCACACTCGATGGTGCCGTCTATGCCATCGAGGAACTGGAAGAAGCGGCGAAGCTTGCCCTGCTCCTGCGCGATCTGCCCGTCAGGCGCCTGCCGCAAAGCGCAGTCGATGACCTCAACGCCACATTCAAGCTGAGATAGACGATGCCCCGTTTTTCCGCCAACCTTGGTTTTCTCTGGCAGGATCGCCCGCTTCTCGAACGGATCGATGCTGCGCACGCCGCCGGGTTCCGCGCGTTGGAGCTGCACTGGCCGTACGACACGCCTCCGGAACTGGTCCGGGCACGTTGCACCACACACGGCCTCACTCTTCTCAGCATCAATACGCCGCTTGGCCGGACCGAACTTGGTGAATTCGGGCTCGGCGCGTTGCCGGGTCGCGAGGCGGAATTTCTGGAGGGCTTCAACATGGCTCACGAATGGGCCACTGCCGCCGGGGCCTGTGCGATCCATGTCATGGCGGGTGTCGTCGCGCCCGAGATGCAGGCGACTGCCCGCAAGACGTTGATCGCCAATCTCCGGACAGCGGCCGCCATGGCACCCGACATGACCCTGTTGCTGGAAGGACTGAACCAGCATGACAAGCCCGGCTACTTCTATTCGACGCTGGAGGCCAAGGCCGGGATCATCGCCGCCATCGGTGCGGGGAATGTCAGGATCCTGTTCGACGCCTACCATGTCGGTCGCTCCGAGGGCGATGTCTTCGGCAACCTGCGGCACCACCTGCCGCTGATCGGCCATGTGCAGATCGCCGCCGTGCCAAGCCGTGCGGAACCGGATGAAGGCGAAGTCGACTATGCCCGCTTCTTCGTTGATCTGGATCGCCTTGGCTATGCCGGTTGGGTCGGCTGTGAATACAAGCCGCGCAGCGATACCGATAGCGGGCTCGGCTGGCTCCAGAAAATGAACGTCACACTATCCTGAGGAAAAACCATGCTCGCCAAGAAAACTACGCTCACACTGGAAGCCGCCAAGGCGCTTGCGGCAGCCGCGGAAGCGGAATCGAAAAAGCTGGGGCTCCGGCTGGTCATCGCCATCGTCGATGACGGCGGCCATCTCGTCCTGCTGCAGCGTGATGACAATGCGCAGGTGGGCAGCGTCGAGATTGCGACGCTCAAGGCGCGAACCGCCGTACTCTTCCGCCGCAACACCCGGGATTTCCAGGATGTCGTCGAAGGCGAAGGCCGGCTCGCACTCCTGTGCATCCCCAATGGCGTTCCGCTCGATGGCGGTGTCCTGCTTAAAGTCGAGGGCGAGATCATCGGCGCCATCGGCATCTCTGGAGCAAGTGACGAGGCAGACGGTGATGTTGGACGCATCGCCGCGTCAATACTGGCAAGCCGCCAAATTAGAGCGCCCGCTAGCTCTTGATGCGAGTTGAACCGCAAACCAGCCTACCCAATCTCGAGCAGGCTAACGGGCGATGTCACGTTGTTTGCGGCTTAACGGTTCGTGGATAATGGGGTTGAGATGAGCAAGCCCATTATCAGCTACAAGAATCACCGCTTTCCGCCGCAGATCATCGC
>NZ_WUMM01000027.1:0-12384 GCF_009826875.1 Shinella sp. AETb1-6
GGATTGAGCCATGTCGTTTCCTCGAAGCAATTGAAATGAGCGCGCTCGCCCGCAACGCGCGCGCCACTAATAGCTGCTCCCGCCGCTTGGGAGATGACGGGAGCAAGGCCGATCCGGAAAGTCTCAGACCAGCATCAACATCGGTCGCTCGATGTAGGAGCGGAAAGTACCCAGGAGCTCGGCCGCGAGCGCGCCGTCGACGGCACGATGGTCCGTCGAAAGCGTCACGGTCATGACCGTTGACACAGTCACGTTGTCGCCGGAGACGACCGGACGTCGTTCGCCCGCACCTACCGCGAGAATCGTCGCGTGGGGCGGATTGACGATCGCCGCGAATTCCCGAACCCCGAACATTCCCAGATTGGAGATGGCCGCGGTCCCGCCCTGATATTCGTCCGTCTTCAGCTTGCCGTCCCTCGCACGCGCGCCAAGGTCCTTCATCTCGGCGGAGATCGCCGACAGGCTCTTGATTTGCGCATTGCGCACGATCGGGGTGATAAGCCCCCCCGGCACGGACACGGCAACGCCGATATCAGCATTGCGATGCTTGAGCAGGCCTTCGTCCGTCCAGGAGACATTGGCGTCCGGAACGGCACGTAAGGCCAGCGCATAGGCTCTGATCACCATATCATTGACGGAGAGCTTGAAATCAGCCTTTCCATCCACAATGGGCGCCGAGGCGTTCAACTCCGCGCGCAGTTTCAGAAGCGCGTCTATGTTGCAGTCAAGCGTTACATAGAAGTGTGGAACCGTCGACTTTGCCTCGACCAGTCGGCGCGCAATGGTGCGCCGCATGTTGCTATGAGCGACCAACTCATAGCTGCCCTCGGCGAAGAGCTTGCGAACCTGCTCATCGGAGGGTGCGCTTGATCCCGGCTTAGCCGATGCGCAGATCGCGCTGCCAGCAGTAGAGGACCTGTTCTCAGCTGGACGATGGCCCACCACATCAGCGCGGGTAACACGCCCGTGGGGGCCGGAGCCGATAACAGCCGACAGGTCAATTCCGCTATCACTTGCAAGTCGCCTTGCGAGCGGTGTCGCACGCACCTTTCCCACCTCAGCGGCGCCTGCAGCGACCTGCGACGGTTGCGAAACTACAGTAACTGCGCCAGTGGCAGTATCTGGAATGGCAGCAACAACGGCAGTTTGAGCGGCCGGCGCGCCCGCATAAGCCTCGCCCTCTTCATATATCCAGGCAACGGCAGAGCCGACGGGAATATCGACACCTTCACCACCCGTGATATCCCGCAGGATACCGCTTGCCGGCGCATCGATTTCCATCGCCGCCTTGTCGGTCTCGATCTCGAAAAGCACGTCGCCTTTTTTGACCGCGGTTTCGTTGCCGAAGAACCATTTGGAAATTCGGCCGGTCGCCATGTCCATGTCGACCTTGGGAAGGATGACCTCGACCGGCATGATCAGCGCACTCCATTGATGAGGTCGCGCGCGGCCGAGATGATGCCGGGAACCTGCGGGACGGCCGCTTTTTCAAGTTCAGGGTTATACGGGATCGGCGTCTCCGATCCGCCGAGGCGTATGATCGGCGCATCGAGATAGTCAAAGGCTTCGCTTTCTGCAATCATCGCGCTGAGTTCCGCACCGACGCCGAGCGTTTTCACGCCTTCGTAAACGCACATCAGCTTCGAGGTCTTCTTGACGCTTGCGATGATCGTTTCACGGTCCATCGGACGGACGGTGCGAAGGTCGACGACCTCGATATCCAGCCCCTCGGCAGCGAGCGTTTCGGCCGCTTCGAGCGCCTTGTGAACCATGATGGACGTGGCGACGATCGTCAGGTCCCGTCCTGTCCGGCGCACGTCGGCCTTGCCGATCGGTACGGTATAGTAACCTTCGGGTACCGGCCCCTTCATCTTGTACAGCAGTTTGTGCTCGAAGATCATGACCGGATCCGGATCGGCAACGGCAGCAAGGAGCATTCCCTTGACGTCATGCGGCGTCGCCGGCTGAATGACTTTCAGCCCCGGAACATGCCCTAGCCACGCCTCGATGCTCTGGCTGTGTTGGGCGGCGGCACCCGTGCCCGAGCCGGCGGGAAAACGCATGACGACGGGCACGGAGACCGCGCCGCCCAACATATAGCGCATCTTGGCCGCCTGGTTGACTATCTGCTCCATCGCCAGCGCTGCGAAATCCGAGAACTGGAACTCAAAAATCGGCCGCAGACCCGTTACGGCAGCGCCGACGGCGACGCCGGCGCCACCCAGTTCCGAGATCGGCGTGTCCATGACCCGATCCGGCCCGAACCGGTCAATGAGGTCGCCAGTAACCTGAAAGGCACCGCCATAGACGCCGATATCTTCGCCCATGAGGATCACGCGCTCATCGGCCTTCATGGCAATCGCCATGGCTTCCTGGATCGCCTGCGAATAGCTCAATTCCCTGACTGCGGTATCCATCACGCCTGCTCCGTATAAACATAGTCCGCAAGATCGGCGACATCGGGCGCAGGGCTTGCCTTGGCAAATTCGATGCCGGCAGCGATCTCCTCATCGACCGACGTGCGTATCGCAGCCAGTTCTTCCGCCGTTGCGATTCCGAATTCGACGAGCTGCGCTTCATAACGCGCGATGGGATCGCGATTGTTCATCCAGTCGTCGATCTCGTCTTTCGTGCGATAACGATTGCGGTCGCTCTTGGAGTGCCCGCGATACCGGTACGTCTTGCATTCGATGAGGCTGGGGCCGTCGCCGCGGCGGGCGCGTTCGATCGCATTGTGCGACGCTTCCGCCACATCGGAGAGCACATTGCCATCGACGATGACACCCGGCATCGAATAGGCCACCGCACGATCAGCGATATTGGCAACCGCAGTCGAACGTTCTGTCGAGGTCGACATGCCGTACTTGTTGTTTTCGCACACGAACACCACCGGCAGCTTCCAGACGGACGCCATGTTCAGGGCCTCGTGGAAAGCGCCTTCATTGTTGGCGCCGTCGCCAAAGAAGCAGACCGCGACCTTGCCGGTCTTCAGCCGCTTTGCCGTCAACGCCGCGCCAACCGCGATCGGCAGGCCGCCACCCACGATGCCGTTCGCACCGAGATTTCCAGTCGTCACGTCTGCGATATGCATGGAGCCGCCGCGACCGGCGCAATAGCCGGTCGTCTTGCCGAAGAACTCGGCAAACATCCGCTTCACGTCTGCGCCCTTCGCGATACAGTGGCCGTGGCCGCGGTGGGTCGAGGTGATCTGGTCCTCGGTTGAGAGGGGCATGCAAATGCCCATGGCGCTCGCCTCTTGACCGATGGAAAGATGCATGGTCCCGTGAATGAGCCCTCGCATATAGCTTTCTTCCGCGCCCTCCTCGAACTTGCGGATGAGGTGCATCTTGTAGACCGCATCCAGCAGTTTCTCGCGCGGGTACTGGCGATAGATGAACGGCAGGTTTGCACCCTCAGAAACGGGTGCAGCCTTCGTTGCGGTACTCTTTGCCATTGTCAGTTCCCCTTGCCGTAGACGAGAGCGTCCTGGCGTGCGCGCAGGGCGGCAATCTTCGAGCCGGCTACGACCGCGGCATTGGCGTAGGTGATCAGCTCGCCCTTCTTGATCGGCGCCGTCACCGTACCGTGCTGGAGCATTCCGCAAGGAATTGCCTTGCTCGAACGAGCCTCACCGGCCGTCATGATCCAGGCGCGATAGGTGTATTCGCCGATCGCATCGAGCGTGTCGCCGGGCTTCAGGTCCTTTTTGGCGACCGCGCAGACTTCAGCTACGGGCGTCGACAACGGGACCATGTCCGCCTTCCCGTACAGGACGACACGAGCGCAGGTGAGCGGAACTTCCAGCGATGTGAGGTGATAGGGGCGGTGGAAGGTGAAGTACGGGCCTTTACCCATCTTCAAGTCTTCCATGCGCTCGCTGATACGAGGATGCGACATGTCCGCCACGACGAAGACACCCGGCGCGACACCCTTACCGATGGAATAGTCCACGACGCCGACCCGCGAAAGCACGCCGCCGTCCTTTTCGGGCACCAGTGTCGAAGACAACTGGTCAAGGGTCGCGGCAGGGCCGTGCATCCCGGGCTTATCCGGCACGAGGCCAGTCGCATTGGCGATCGCCGCCATTTCGACCATCGTCTTGGAGCCGTCGACGAACTCGACGAGCATGCGGACGTTCATATGACGACGAGCGGCTTCTTCAGCATATTTGTCCGGCACGGCGTCGATGTTGAGCGGATTGTTCTTGCCCTTGCCGGCGGCGACGATAGGGTGCCCCATCGCCGAGACAAACTCGATCAGTTCCATGCAAGACGACGGCTCGTCGCCTGCACCGAGCGAATAGGTGACGCCGAGACGCTCCGCTTCGCTCTTGAGATATGCACCGATGGTGACGTCGGCTTCGACGTTCATCATGACAAGGTGCTTGCCGTGCTCCATCGCGGAAAGGCCGATTTCGGCCCCCACGCTCGGAACGCCGGTCGCGTCGATCACCACATCGATAAGGCCGCTGTTGAGGATCGTTTCCGCACTGCTGGTGACGGCGACCTTGCCCGCCTCCATTGCAGTATTCAGATCACCGACGGATTTCACTTCCTTGTGGTGGCCCGGTTCCTGGAATGCAATTTCTACTGCCTTCTGGGCGGCAGGCAGGTTCAGATCGCAAATTGCCCCGATCTCGATACCCGACATGTGCGCGACGCGGGTGACGATATCCGTGCCCATTTCACCGGAGCCGATAAGGCCAATTCGAATTGGACGACCGGTTTCTGCACGCGCGACAAGGTCACGCGCCAATCCGGTTGGCGCGACGTTGATAGCCATAGAATCTCCTCCCAAGGCATAAGGTGTCGGTGACTGTAGACCCCAAATAGCGGTACATTTGTCTTTTTGTCAACACGATTGTTCATATTTCTTGTTTTCCAACACGCTTTCGGGATCGTTCCCGTCCCGCTTGTTTTGATCGAGCAATGCACTCAAACAAGCGAGGCGCTGCACGCAGAAGCAGCTCGACGGAAGGAAAAAACCAGGATCATGACGTCGGAATGCGCAGTCCGGAAAGACCAAAGGCGAGCATGAAAAAAGTGCGAAAGCGGAACCCGAACGGCTAAGCGGAAAGTCGCGCCGGATTTTCTTTGAGAAGAGCGCGCGCACTCTCCTCGTCGGTGATCAGCACGGTGGGCTGCACAAGCCGCATTGCGCCAAGCATCGCCTCCGCTTTATCGGCGCCGCCGGATGCGAGAACCCGCAGAGGCGCGCGACGAATACGATCAACATCCACCGACATGACGCGGTCGTTGATAGAATGCTCGATCAGTTCTCCATCCCGGTCAAAAAAATGGAAGAGCAGATCGCCCACGGCACCACGGCTGACGAGGTTTTGGCGCTCATCTTCGCTGAGAAACCCACCGCGATAGAAGGTCGTGGCCGAGTCAATGCCGCCGACGCTGACAACGACGGCGTCCAAAGTGTCAGCCATGTCGAAGATTTCCTGAATGCCGCAACGCTTGATGAGCGCATCCCGTGTTGCGGCGCTGTCGACCACCGCGGGCGCTGGAATAAGATAGCCTTCGCCCTGAAACGCCTGGGCAAAGCGCCATGCAAATTCAGCGGGGTTGAAGCGCCGCACCTGGCTGACGCCGCCCAGGAGAGAAATGACTCTGAAATCGTTCAGCGTCCGGCTGTTGATTGCCGAAAGGGAAGCAAACAGCGTTCGACCCCAGCCGACGCCAACGGTCATACCCGGCTTCATGGCCTCTGAGAGAAAGGCGCCCGTCGCCGCACTGATAGAGGGGATAGGATCCGCAGCAGGATCCGAAATCGGCGCAACAATCGCCTCAACAACACCAAAGGCCACCTCCAGTTGCCGTTCGAGTCCCACGGCCTCAGAGAGCTCGCCTTCGATGGCAATCTTCACCTCGTTACGGCTGCGCGCTTCCGCAAGCATTCGGACGACCGTCACGCGGCCGACGCCGAGCACATCCGCGATGTCGTTTTGCGTCATCTGCTCGACGAAATACATCCAGGCGGCACGCAAACGCAATCTATCGTTCCGGCTACCCGGGACGTGCGCTCCATGGGCGGCGTCATCGCTAGCCGCTGCTGAAGAAACTACGTTTTTCTTTTTTCGAGCCACGCTGTATGAACGATCCCTGCATTCGAGCTAACGCTATCTCTACCAACACTATACACCATTGGAAATGTGCAAAATGGCTAGGCGCCGACTACCGTCAAGGCATCCACAACGCACCTCTTGGCGCGCGGAATGGAGACGGCGCTCATGCTGAGCTCCGTGAGACCCATTTTGAGAAACGTCGGAATAAGGTCGGGCCGTGCTGCTGCTTCGCCGCACATACCAACCATGATGCCAGCCTCTCTACCCGCTTTTGCCGTCATCTCTATCGCGGCAAGGACAGCAGGATTATTGACGTTGTTGAGCGCGGCAACCTGTGGGTTCATGCGGTCGGCCGCCATGACGTATTGCGTAAGATCATTCGTCCCGATTGAAAAGAAGTCGACTTCCTTCGCCAAGACGGGAGCGATCATGACCGCGGCCGGCGTTTCAATCATCACGCCGAGACCAAAGCGCTTGAACGGCAGACCTGCATCGGAAAGCTCTTGCGCGCATTCGTCAATCAGCAACCGTGTGCGCCGCACCTCATCGAGTGTGGAGACCATCGGCAACATCACCTTCATGTTTCCGTGAACGGCAGCACGAAGGAGCGCCTTCAGCTGCGGCTTGAAGATATCGGTACGGTCGAGGCACATCCGAACTCCGCGCCAACCAAGAAACGGATTTTGCTCGACGGGGAAAGCAATACCCGAGACAGGCTTGTCGCCGCCGATGTCCAGTGTCCTGATAATGACGGAATCAGGAGCGAACGCGCGCGCCGCCTCCGCATAGACCTCGTACTGCATGTCCTCCGTCGGCAAGCCACCGTGCTTCATGAACAGGAGTTCTGTCCGGAATAGCCCGATTCCCATTGCGCCCGCCTCGCGGGCAGCCTCTATTTCCTCGAGGGACCCGATATTTGCGGCCACTTCGATCTTGACTCCATCGCCACGAATGGGGGTGAGGTCCTTGAACAACCGAAGGCGCTTTTCCTCTTCTGCCGCTGCGGCAAGTTTGGTTTCGAAGGCTTCGCGTATCGCATCGGATGGGTCAGCGACGATCTGGCCCAGGCCACCGTCCAAGGCAATCTCTCCGGCGCCGGCGAGATCGTCTATCGCGCTGCCGAGTCCGAGAACTGCCGGAATACCATGGGCACGGGCGATGATGGCGATATGCGAGGTAGCGCCGCCATGTGCACACACCACACCCTTGACAAGTCTCAGCGGCGCCCGCGCCAGGTCCCAGGCTCCGATGTCCTCCGCCAGTACGATCGAGGGTCGATCTATCTCATCCAGTCCGATGTCGCGAGCACCGGTCAGCGCGAGGCAGATCTGCCGCGCAATCGCCTTCACATCGTCCGCCCGAGCGTTGAGGTACACGTCTGAAACGCGACCGAAGGCAGCAGCGGCTCCGTCAGTAACGCTCAAGACCGCGTCGAGTGCGGTATATCCCTGGGCGATGGCATCGACAATCTCGCTGGTGATCGCAGTGTCGCCTGCGATCTCGCAAAGCGCGGTGATGATGCTTCGATCGGTTTCGGAGAGGCTTTCACGGCGAAGCTCATCTTCCATCGACGTTTGGACTGTCGCAATGGCTTGACGAAAGGCCTCAATCTCTTGCGGGATCTCGTCATTCTGCAAGCGCCGATGGGTCGGGCTGAAAGCCTTCGGAAAGTAGTGGAAGGCCGGCGCCAGGGCGACGCCCTCACTTGCCGCGATTCCACGCACGCTGCCATGCATCGCGGGGGTTGCCGCCAGCACACGACTTGCATCGTCAACCGCCGAGGGCTGAGCACCGCCCTCCTCCGCGAGGCCCGATTGCGGCTCTTCGAGAAACGCTACCAAAGCATCCAGCGCAGCCTCCGCATCCGGGCCATCCGCTCGAAGGGTAACCGCATCGTTCTCCTTGACGGCCAGGAGCATCAGCTTGACGGAGCTCTTTGCGCTTGCCGATTTGCTGTTCTTTACGATCTCGACATCGCTTTCAAAACTCTTGGCGAGTTTTACGAAGCGTGTGGCAGGACGAGCGTGTAGGCCTTCGTGCACGCGCACGATAGTAGAGCGTTCCATGGATTTGTCTCGCAAACTCGGATGTCGATCGCGTCAGGCGCCGATCGTGATCGTTTGACCCACCGCCAGAGCGGCTTTCAGTTTATCGATATCGACAGCGGCTGCGCATATCTCTCCCGGCCGCTCCGTGGTCCTCGCATCGTTGAAATTGATGACCACATGGCCAAGGTCAATGACCTTCTTCCACGCGGATTCGCCGACGGCAGTGACCGCCGTTTCGAGAAGCCCAATCGTGATCAATGAGCCGACGGAAGGCGCTTCCGGGGTAGGGCCGACGTCCGGCTTGTGGAGGACCGAGACCTCCGAAAGCTCTGGCGGTGCGCCGTCCGCAAAGAGAATCACGACACCGCCATCAGCGAGGTCGGCCACGTCGGGCCCGACAAACGTTATCTGTGTCTTGAGCAGGGTCATAGTCTCCTCCTTGTAGCGGATATTTGGGCGGCTTAACCGCGGCAGACGCAGGCGGGCGGCCGAAGGCGGCCCGCCTGATTTACATCAGAATACAACGAGACTTACGACCCAGGCGAGCAACACGGAGAACGGCCCCATGATCTGGCGGCTGATAAGCACCGCTGGCACGCCAATCTCGATCGTTTTCGGCTTTGCCTCCCCAAGCGCCAGTCCCACAGGCACGAAATCGCAGCCGACTTGCGTGTTGTAGGCAAAGAGCGCCGGTAGTGCCATCGCCGGCGAGATGGTGCCGTTGGCGATTTGCGGTCCGATGATAGCCACGCCGACAACCTGCGCGATGACGGCGCCAGGCCCAAGGATGGGTGACAGGAATGGAAGTCCGCAAATCGCGGAAATCACCAGCAGGCCGACGATATTGTTCGCGAGCGGGCCCATGGGCTGCGCAAGAACATCCCCGATGCCGGTGTAGAGGATGAGACCGATCAGCATGGTCACGAAGGCCATGAACGGCAGTACGTTGCGCACAACCTGGTCGATCGTCCTACGACCCGAGTTGAAGAAGATTCCGACGATACGACCCATTACGCGGCCGATGCCTGCGATGAGGTTGATGAACCCACCTCCCGAGGTATCGACGACCGGGGGCTTGGCGACTGTCTGGGTGGATGCGATCGGCGCCGATGCACTGCCTGTCACTGGTTCAGAGCCATCGGCCATGACGATATCCTGCTCCTTCACGCCGGAGACGTAGATATCCTCCGTGATGAACTGCGCAAGTGGACCCGACTGCCCAACCGGAGTGACATTGACGGTCGGGATCCGTTTGCGAGGATAAACGCCGCAGCGTGCCGTGCCGCCGCAATCGACGACGACAACCGCCATTTCGCCTTCAACGGGGGGCGCGCGGAAACCGTCGACCGCTTCGGCCCCCGTCATGTCGGCGATGCGCTGGGCAAGCGGGTGAATGCCGCCGCCCGTCACCGAAACGACCTTGTTCTTTTGCGACGTCGGCTGGATGACGAGCGGTCCGCCCCAGCCTGTCTTGCCGCGCGAGATTTTTACCGCCTTGTATTCTTTTGCCATGATGAAACTCTCCCCCGCGTCCTAGAGCTCGATGCCCTGGCGTCGCGCCATGATCATCGTGATGCGCTCGGTCAGCATGCCCTTGAGCAGAATGACCACCAGGCCGACGATCGCGTACCAGATCGCCATCTGGATGTGGTACCCTGCCGGCACCGCGCCGCTCTTTTCTAATTCGAGCAATGCGACCAGCACCCCGCCCCAGACGAAGTACTCGCCGGGATTGATGTGCGGGAAGAGACCGAGCGGCGGATGCACATAGGAAACCGCCGCGTCATAAAAGGCCGGCTTGTGCTTCTCCTCCAGGAACGAGCCGAAGGTATAGGCCATCGGGTTTGTCAGGAAGAAGACGGAGATCAGCGGAAGCACGGTGTATCGCGTCAGGGCAATTCGCCCCGCACCGCGTGCCACGCCATGAACACGTTCCTCGCCCACCAGCTCGGTGATCGCGTAGAACGCGGTCATGAGCACGACGAGCGTGGGAATGATACCGGTAACGAAGCCGGCGAAAACCTCGCCGCCCTTCTGGAAGATGCCGATGAAATATTTACCGATGCTCGCCAGCCAGCCGAGCTGCTCTTCCTGGGCCACCGTGTCGAGCTTCTGCTTGAACTGCTCGACGGAGATGTCCGATCCCGCCTGAGCAAGGATCACAAGTTTGTCGCTTGCACCCTTGAGGGCAAGCTTTCCATGAATGGCCGCATCGGTCAGCGCCGATCCGACATCATGAGGGTTCATTTGGCTGCCATAGTCAGCCAACATCGAAACGAGCATTCTCTCCTCCCAAATCGCCGTATAGAACGGCCCTCTCCCAAAAACCTTATGCAGCCGCGACGCTCTGCCTCTCTCGGTCGATCTTTCGCTCTCTCACCGCCTCGACCTGAGCGATCGCCATGGCAACAGCAGTGTCAACGCAGGCCTTGCTGTCGACATTCTGCGCGCGCTTGAGGGCCTCAAGCGTCATGCCCTCGACCTCGTGATTACGCTGAAACTTGGCGAAGACGGACCGGCCCGTCATGGTCAGCAGGCGCTTGACCGAAAGGTCGGGTCCGATCACGACCATCGCGATAGCGCCCTTGCGAAAACGACCACGGGCATGTCCCGCTCCAACGAAGCCGTCATCGAACTGGCGTGTAATTCCTTTGAAAATGTCGGAGTAGTGCTGCATCTGCAACCACACGCCGACTGCCTGAAGTGCCCAGACCAAGCCGAGCCCGAGAAGGCCCCATTGCCATATTGCCACCGTCACCCTCCCAGAGCCGATCCAACATTTGCGTAGGCCTCAAATGAACATTTGTCTTTCTGAATGTCAATATGTATATTGCAGGTGCATTCGGTGAGTGAGGCTGAATGATGTGGCATAACCGCATGTGGGGTGAACTTTGGACAAACGCCTTTTCATTTTCGATTGCGACGGTGTACTCGTGGACAGCGAACCGCTCGCCGCGCAGGCCTATGTTCGCGTCTATGCAAAGCACGGTTTGACAATCACCCCCGATGTCATCGCTCATTGCGTCGGGATGAAGCAGGCCGACATCTTAAAGCGTATAAACGACCTGACGGGTCAGGCTTTCCCCCTTGAGCATGAGGGTGACATTTGGTTGGAAACGAGATCGGTATTTCAGGAAGCACTCACGCCCGTCCCCGGGATAAAAACCTTCCTGGAACGCCTAGATGTACCCTGCTGCGTCGCGTCTTCGTCGTCCATCGAACGTATAGAGTTCAGTCTCACGACCACGGGACTCATCGACTTCTTCAACAATGATATTTTCAGCTCCTCTATGGTGAAGAAAGGCAAGCCGGCTCCGGACCTCTTTCTCTACGCCGCCGATAAAATGGGCGTTGCACCCGCTCACTGCATTGTCATCGAAGATTCCCCATTTGGGGTACAGGGCGCCGTCGCAGCTGGAATGGCGGTCATTGGCTTTACCGGCGGCGGCCATTCAACCTCCGGCCATCGCGATGCACTGCTTGCTGCCGGCGCTAATCGCGTTTACTCAAGTTGGCATGAGATCGCGCTGCGAACATACCCGCCGCTGTAACATACCGCGTCCGCAGAGTTTTCCCAGCAAAAACATCGGCGCTTTTTGTAAGTACTCTGGCCCTTCGGTGCTGCCGACACGAACATGGTACGCCCAGAAGCCGCCGAGCGCGATTACGTTAACGTGTCGCAGGTGCAATCAGTTGACCGGGGCGCGGTTGACGAGCGGCGTGTCGAGGATGCTGAGGCCAAGGCGGAAAAGAGAGCGAAGGCCGCCTATCAGTCAAGGTGACGCGGCTGGCGAAGAAAAAGAAGCCGACGAAAAAAGCGGACGAGGGCACCGAAGACCCGGCCTCCGGGGCCGGGAGAATTTCAATCTCGATGGGCTACTGCGCTAATCAGGTGGAGCATGATGCCGGGGAATGACGAGAAGTCCGGTCTCTACTGACACGGCAATCCCATGAAAGCGCGCGAACGTCGCGCCCCCAGGCGGAAACTCATACTGGGCGCGGTGCCTGAAGACAGTGAAAGACGGATCCAGATCCTCCAGCAACCCTCCTCCTGCCTCTTGCAGATCAGAGACCTCGACATTCGGCCGCCAGGCGGGAGCGCCGACCTCCCTCACTTCGCCGGTTGTCAGTCAGCCGCCAAAACCGAATTTCAGGCGCGAAGCTGCCGCAACCCGCGCCTCGAAAGGGGTCGAACCTGCGACCCGTTAGATTCCTGGCTTGATCGTTGTGAAACGAGCTACGCGGAGCAAACACCTAGTCTCA
>NZ_WUMM01000028.1:0-12060 GCF_009826875.1 Shinella sp. AETb1-6
AAATGACGGGGCTGCGGGCGGTTTTTTCGCCCGCAGCCGCTTTCATCTATCCCTCTTGCCCGTGCGCCCCCAAGGTGTGCGGGCTTTTTCTTGCTCGTTGGGGTCGGTGATCCCCTACGGCCTCGCTCCCCGACGCCCTGTAACCCGTGCCGACACCCTTCATATTCCTGCGCTTGTCGTACCACACGCACCCGCCGGAGCGCCTTTCCGCCGCGCCGTACCCATTGGTACAGTTTGCGCATTGCACAGCGCGGGGTCTTCGGCTAAGAGACCCCGCGGTTTCTCCCGCGCGCCCGCGCGCACATATGGAATAGCGGTACATACCCATGGCACGCATCGTGATGAAATTCGGCGGGACCTCCGTCGCGGACCTCGACCGTATCCACAATGTGGCCCGTCATGTGAAACGTGAAGTCGACGCCGGCCACGAGGTGGCGGTCGTCGTTTCGGCCATGTCCGGCAAGACGAACGAACTGGTGGCCTGGGTGCAGAACATGCCGAAGGTGACGGGTGCAAACTCGCCCTTCTACGATGCGCGCGAATATGACGCCATCGTCGCCTCGGGCGAACTCGTCACCGCCGGCCTTCTTGCCATCGCGCTGCAATCGATGGGCGTCGACGCCCGCTCCTGGCAGGGCTGGCAGATCCCGATCCGTACGGACAACGCGCATGGCGCGGCCCGCATCCTCGATATCGACGGCGCGGAGATGATCCGCCGCATGGGCGCCGGACAGGTCGCTGTGGTGGCCGGTTTCCAGGGGCTCGGCCCCGACAATCGCGTCGCGACGCTTGGCCGTGGTGGCTCGGATACCTCGGCGGTCGCCATCGCCGCGGCCGTCAAGGCGGACCGTTGCGATATCTATACCGACGTGGACGGCGTCTATACGACCGATCCGCGCATCGAGCCCAAGGCACGCCGCCTGAAGAAGATCGCCTTCGAGGAAATGCTCGAAATGGCCTCGCTCGGCGCCAAGGTGCTGCAGGTGCGCTCCGTCGAGCTCGCCATGGTGCACAAGGTGCGCACCTTCGTTCGTTCCTCCTTCGAGGACCCCGATGCGCCGGGCATGGGCGATCTTCTGAACCCGCCCGGTACGCTGATTTGTGATGAGGATGAGATCGTGGAACAGGAAGTCGTAACCGGCATCGCCTATGCCAAGGATGAAGCGCAGATCTCGCTCCGCCGCGTTGCGGACCGGCCGGGCGTTTCTGCCGCGATCTTCGGCCCGCTGGCCGAAGCGCATATCAATGTCGACATGATCGTCCAGAACATTTCCGAGGACGGCTCCAAGACCGACATGACCTTCACCGTCCCGTTCGGCGACGTCGAGAAGGCGCTCAAGGTTCTCGAGGCCGCCAAGGAGCAGGTCGGTTTCGACGTGATCCAGCACGAAACGGGCCTGGTGAAGGTCTCCGTCATCGGCATCGGCATGCGCAGCCATGCGGGCGTCGCCGCCTCGGCCTTCCGCGCGCTGGCCGAGAAGGGCATCAACATCAAGGCGATCACGACCTCCGAGATCAAGATCTCCATCCTGATCGACGGTCCCTATGCCGAACTTGCCGTTCGGACTTTGCATTCCGTCTACGGTCTCGATAAGAAGTAAGCACCGGCTGACTCGGCGTCGATCTCAGGATCGCCGGCGTGGGCATGCGCCGGTGGAGTAACGTCATTTTCGGGAGACGCCACGCGATGAGAGACCTCTCCGCGGGTCCGCGCGTTCTTCTCAAGCGGCTTCGCGAAATTATGGCGGAGCCGCTAGAGCCGCAGGAACGCCTTGACCAGATCGTGCGCCAGATCGCGCAGAACATGGTCGCGGAAGTATGTTCCGTCTACGTGCTGCGTTCCGACGGCGTTCTGGAGCTTTATGCCACCGAAGGCCTCAATCCCGGCGCCGTCCACCTTGCCCAGCTGAAGATGGGCCAGGGTCTCGTCGGCACCATCGCCGCATCCGCGCGGCCCTTGAACCTTTCCGACGCGCAATCGCACCCCGCCTTCACCTATCTCCCGGAAACGGGCGAAGAGATCTACCATTCGTTCCTCGGCGTCCCCATCTTGCGCACGGGCAGGGCACTCGGCGTGCTTGTTGTACAGAACAAGGCAAGCCGCACCTATCGCGAGGACGAGGTGGAGGCTCTTGAAACGACGGCGATGGTGATCGCCGAAATGGTGGCGACCGGCGAGCTGAAGAAGCTCACCAAGCCCGGCCTGGAACTCGACCTGTCCCGGCCCGTATCGATCGAGGGCGCGAGCTTCGGCGAGGGCATCGGCCTCGGCTATGTCGTGCTGCACGAGCCGCGCATCGTCGTCACCAACCTGCTCAATGAAGATTCCGAGCATGAACTCGGTCGCCTGGCCGAAGCGCTCGGATCCCTGCGCATTTCCATCGACGACATGCTGTCGCGCCGCGAGGTGTCGATGGAGGGCGAGCACCGCGAGGTGCTGGAAACCTACCGCATGTTCGCGCATGACCGCGGCTGGGTCAGGAAGCTCGAAGAGGCGATCCGCAACGGTCTCACCGCCGAGGCCGCCGTCGAGCGCGTGCAGAGCGAGACCAAAGCGCGCATGATCCGCCTGACGGACCCGTATCTGCGCGAGCGCATGCATGATTTCGACGACCTGGCCAACCGGCTGTTGCGCCAGCTCACCGGCTACGGCGCGAAGCTTTCGGCAAGCAACTTCCCGAACGATGCGATCGTCGTTGCGCGCGCGATGGGTGCGGCCGAACTGCTCGACTATCCGCGCGAGAACGTGCGGGGCCTCGTTCTGGAGGACGGCGCGGTCACCAGCCATGTCGTCATCGTGGCGCGTGCGATGGGTATTCCCGTCGTCGGGCAGGCGGCCGGGGTGGTCGCGCTGGCGGAAAACGGCGACGCGATCATCATCGACGGCGATGACGGGCGCGTGCACCTGCGTCCGCTGCCCGATCTCCAGCGTTCCTACGAGGAGAAGGTGCGTTTCCGCGCCCGCCGGCAGGAACAGTACCGCGCGCTGCGCGCCGTCGAGCCGGTCACGAAGGACGGACGGGAGATCAATCTCCAGATGAATGCCGGCCTGCTGGTCGACCTGCCGCATCTCAACGAGTCCGGCGCGTCCGGCATCGGCCTTTTCCGCACCGAATTGCAGTTCATGATCGCCTCGACGATGCCGAAGGCGGAGGAACAGGAAGCCTTTTACCGCAACGTTCTGAAGCACGCCGCCGGACGCCCGGTGACGTTCCGCACGCTCGATATCGGCGGCGACAAGGTGGTGCCGTATTTCCGCGCGGCGGAGGAAGAGAACCCGGCGCTCGGCTGGCGGGCCATTCGCCTGTCGCTCGACCGGCCCGGCCTGCTGCGCACGCAGCTTCGCGCCATGCTGCGCGCTGCCGCCGGCGCCGATCTGCGGCTGATGCTGCCGATGGTGACGGAGGTCTCCGAGCTGCGCGAGGTTCGCGGACTCCTGCAAAAGGAAATCCAGCGGCAGTCGAAGATCGGCGAGCAACTGCCGAAGAAGCTGCAATTCGGCGCGATGCTCGAAGTGCCGGCGCTGCTCTGGCAACTCGATGAACTGATGGCGGAGGTCGACTTCGTCTCGGTCGGCTCGAACGACCTCTTCCAGTTCGCCATGGCGGTCGACCGGGGCAATGCGCGTGTCTCCGATCGTTTCGATACGCTCGGGCGCCCGTTCCTGCGCATCCTGCGCGATATCGTACGCGCCGGCGAGCGCAACGAGACCTCGGTGACGCTTTGCGGCGAGATGGCGAGCAAGCCGATTTCGGCCATGGCGCTGCTGGGTATCGGCTTCCGCTCGGTCTCGATGTCGCCCGCGGCGATCGGGCCGGTCAAGTCGATGTTGCTGTCGCTCGATGTGGCCAAGCTGGAATCGGTGTTGATTCCAGCGCTCGACGATGTGCGGCCGACGGCCTCCATCCGCCAGATCCTCGCCGATTTCGCGGCCGAGAACGGTATTCCGCTGTAAAGAAATGATGGGAGTCTGAACGGTGGCGAAGCTTCCCGTTGAAAAGATGCGCGAACTCGAACGCCGTTTCGGCGAGATCGAGGCGCGCATGTCGGCGGGTCCGGATTCGGAGACCTATGTCCGTCTCGCCTCCGAGTATTCCGAGCTTCAGCCGGTCGTGACCAAGGTGCGCGAATACGAAAAGGTTGCGGGCGAGATCGCCGATCTCGAGGCGCTGCTGGCGGACAAGACGACCGACCGCGAGATGCGCGATCTCGCGGACATGGAACTGCCGGAACTCAAGCAGCGGCTCGAGGCGCTCGAAAAGGAGATGCAGATCCTGCTTCTCCCGAAAGATGCCGCCGACGAGAAGAGTGCGATCCTCGAAATCCGCGCGGGCACGGGCGGCTCGGAGGCGGCGCTGTTTGCCGGCGATCTCTTCCGCATGTACGAGCGTTATGCTTCGGCCAATGGCTGGAAGGTGGAGGTCATCTCCTCGAGCGAAGGCGAAGCCGGCGGCTTCAAGGAAATCATTGCGACGATCACCGGCCGCGGCGTCTTCGCCAAGCTGAAGTTCGAATCGGGTGTGCACCGTGTCCAGCGCGTGCCGGAAACCGAGGCAAGCGGGCGCATCCACACGTCGGCGGCGACGGTCGCCGTGCTGCCCGAGGCGGAGGAGATCGACGTCGAGGTGCGGCCCGAAGATATCCGCATCGATACGATGCGCTCATCCGGCGCCGGCGGGCAGCACGTCAACACGACGGACTCGGCGGTGCGCATCACGCATCTTCCGACCGGCATCGTGGTGACGAGTTCGGAGAAGTCGCAGCATCAGAACCGCGCCAAGGCCATGCAGATCCTGCGTTCGCGGCTCTACGACATGGAGCGTCAGCGCGCCGACAGCGAACGATCCGCCGACCGCAAGAGCCAGGTCGGTTCCGGTGACCGTTCCGAGCGCATCCGGACCTACAATTTCCCGCAGGGACGCGTGACCGACCACCGCATCAACCTCACCCTCTACAAGCTCGACCGCATGATGATGGGCGAGATCGACGAGGTGGTGGATGCGCTGCTGGCGGATTATCAGGCGGGCCTTCTTGCGCAGCTCGGCGAACAGGGCCGGGCATGAGCACGACGCTTGCCGAGGCGCTTGCCGCGGCGCGGCGCCGCCTGGAAGATGCGGGCATTGCGGATGCGGCGCGCGACGCACGGATTTTGCTCGACGGCCTTCTGCATCTGTCGTCCACGGCCTTCCTTGTCGATGGGGACCGCCCGTTGACCGGCGAACAGATGACAACGATTGAAAGTGCGATCGAGCGCCGCGCCAAGCGCGAACCGGTGCATCGCATTCTCGGCCGCCGCGCGTTCTCGCGGCTCGACCTCATGCTTTCTCCCGATACACTCGAACCGCGGCCGGACACCGAGATCCTCGTGGACACGCTCGTTCCCCATGTGCGCCGGTTTGTGTCCGACCGGGGCGCCTGCCGTATTCTCGACCTTGGAACCGGCACGGGGGCGATCTGTCTCGCCCTGCTCGACCTGGTGCCGGGCGCAACCGGCGTCGGCGCGGATGTTTCCCAGGGCGCCCTTGAAACGGCCATGCGCAATGCCGATATGACTGGTCTCGCGGGTCGCTTCGACGTGGTCGAAAGCGACTGGTTTACGGCGGTGACCGGGGTGTTCGACATCATCGTGTCAAATCCGCCCTATATCGTGCATTCCGTGGTCGAGACGCTGGACGAAGAGGTCCGGCTGCATGATCCGATTCTGGCGCTGGATGGCGGTGACGATGGGCTTGATGCCTATCGCGCCATTGCCGCCGGAGCTGCCGATCACCTCGCACAAGACGGCCTGGTGGCTTACGAGATCGGTTACGACCAAAAGGCATCCGTTACCGGGATCATGTGCGAAAAAGGTTTTGCGCGAATCGCAGCGGTAGAGGATCTTGGCGGCAATGATCGTGTCCTCGTCTTTTCGAAGCCAGTGTCTTTGTAGGCCATGCTGCCGCAGCGCAGCAAATTCCGCAGTCGCAAAGAAAAAGCTTGGAATTGTGAAGGAAGCGGGATAGGTTGCGGCCACGCACTGGGCAAGAGGTCATGGCGCAGCGATTTGTGCCGCGTGACCCGATCGTGAGGATTGCTCTCTCGAAGAGTTGCTAGGGTTGAAGACTTCCCTGTGCGGGTACCTGTTAATTTGACGTCTTACGGCGACAGGACCACCGGCCGGCGTGGTTTGCCCGCGGGTACGGATGCTTGATCTGGCGTGTCCCGATCAGGCTGCAGATACATGAATCATCGATACATGGATACGTTAGGTGAGTGACATATGAGGCCAGGACAGCAAAACAAGCGCGGCCGCGGGCGTAATAACAACAACAATAATAATAACAATAGCAACAACAACCACCGCAAGGGTGGTAATCCGTTGACGCGAACTTATGACAGTTCTGGTCCGGATGTGAAAATCAGGGGCACGGCCCAGCATATTGCAGAAAAATATGCAGCCCTGGCCCGCGACGCCCAAAGCGCCGGTGACCGCGTCATCGCGGAAAACTACCTCCAGCATGCCGAGCACTATAACCGCATCATCGCTGCCGCGCAGGCGCAGATGCAGGAGCGCGCTCCGCGTGAAGACCGCCACGATGGCGGCGACCGCAGCGATTACAATGATCGCGATGGTTTCGACCGGGATCACGACGACGAAGGCGGACATGGTGAGGAGCAGCAGGCTCCGGTTGCCGCCGCTGTCGCCGTTGAAGAACCCGTCGTCGATGGCTCTGGCCCGCAGCCGGTCATCGAGGGAACGCCCGCGGAAGTGGCGCTCGAAGAAGAAGGCGCTGCGCCGGCCGCCGGCCGTGCACCGCGTCGCCGCACTGCCGCCCGTCCGCGCCGCCCGCGTCGCGGCGAGGCCCAGGCCGCAGGTGGCGAGGACGGCCAGTCCGGCGGCGACGACGCGCCTGCCCTTGAGACCGCCTCCGAATAGGTGGACCCTGCCTTTACGCATTGCAGAACCCGGCCTTCGTGCCGGGTTCTTGCGTTTCGGCAAGGGCCGGAAAAATCTGCGGTGCCGTAGCCTGGGCTCCTTTAATTCCGAAAAATTCGCCACCATATTCCTCACAGGCGATCGGCCGGCAGCAGAGCCGGCCCTCGCGACGATGAGAGGCTTGCCTTTGAGGGAGCCTTATCCTGAATCATCGACCGGTGCCTGAAGGGCCGGCCGAGTTATGGAGGCCTATATGAATATCGAGAAATACTCCGAACGCGTTCGCGGTTTCCTGCAATCCGCCCAGACCAAGGCGCTTGCCGACGGAAATCCGCAGTTCACCCCCGAACATGTACTGAAAGTGCTGCTCGACGACGAGCAGGGCATGGCGACCTCGCTTATCGAGCGGGCCGGCGGCAATGCGCGCGATGCGCGGATCGCCAACGATGCCGCCCTTGCCAAACTGCCGAAGGTTTCCGGCGGCAACGGGCAGGTCTACCTGTCGCAGCCGCTGGCCAAAGTCTTCACCACGGCCGAGGATGCCGCCAGCAAGGCCGGCGACAGCTTCGTCACCGTCGAGCGCCTGCTGCTGGCGCTGGCCATCGAAAAATCCGCCGCGACGTCCGACATTCTGGCGAAGGCCGGTGTGACGGCCGCGAAGCTCAACCAGGTCATCAACGACATCCGCAAGGGCCGCACCGCCGATACGGCGAGCGCCGAGCAGGGCTTCGATTCGTTGAAGAAGTTCGCCCGTGACCTGACTGCCGATGCGCGCGAAGGCCGTCTCGATCCCGTCATCGGCCGCGACGACGAGATCCGCCGCACGATCCAGGTCCTGTCGCGCCGCACCAAGAACAACCCGGTTCTCATCGGTGAGCCCGGCGTGGGCAAGACCGCGATCGCCGAAGGCCTTGCGCTGCGCATCGTCAACGGCGATGTGCCGGAAAGCCTCAAGGACAAGAAGCTGATGGCGCTCGACATGGGCGCGCTGATCGCCGGTGCGAAATACCGCGGTGAATTCGAGGAGCGCCTGAAGGCCGTTCTTGCCGAAGTGCAGGCGGAAGACGGCGAGATCATCCTGTTCATCGACGAAATGCACACGCTGGTCGGCGCCGGCAAGGCGGATGGCGCCATGGACGCATCCAACCTGCTCAAGCCCGCGCTTGCCCGTGGCGAGCTGCACTGCGTCGGCGCCACCACGCTCGACGAGTACCGCAAGCATGTCGAGAAGGACGCGGCCCTTGCCCGCCGGTTCCAGCCTGTCATGGTGGACGAGCCGACCGTCGAGGACACGATCTCGATCCTGCGCGGCCTGAAGGAGAAGTACGAGCAGCACCACAAGGTCCGGATCTCCGATTCGGCTCTCGTTGCCGCTGCCACGCTTTCCAACCGCTACATCACGGATCGTTTCCTGCCGGACAAGGCCATCGACCTCATGGACGAAGCCGCCTCGCGGCTGCGCATGCAGGTGGATTCCAAGCCGGAAGAACTCGACGAGCTCGACCGCCGCATCATCCAGCTCAAGATCGAGCGCGAGGCCCTGAAGAAGGAAACCGACCGCGCATCGCAGGATCGTCTCGAAAAGCTTGAAGTCGACCTTGCGGCGATCGAGGAGGAAGCCTCCGCGCTGACGGCCCGCTGGCAGGCGGAGAAGTCCAAGCTCGGCCGCGCCGCCGATCTCAAGCGCCAGCTCGACGAATTGCGCAACGAACTCGCCATTTCGCAGAGAAAGGGTGAGTTCCAGCGTGCGGGCGAACTCGCCTACGGCATTATTCCCAAGCTCGAAAAGGAGCTGGAGGAAGCCGAAGGCAGCGATGCCGGCGATGTCGATCCGATGGTGCAGGAGGTCGTGACCGCCGACAACATCGCGCATGTGGTTTCCCGCTGGACGGGCATCCCCGTGGACAAGATGCTGGAAGGCGAACGCGACAAGCTGCTGCGGATGGAAGACGATCTCGCCAAATGGGTCGTCGGCCAGGGCGATGCCGTGCAGGCGGTCTCGCGCGCCGTGCGCCGCGCCCGCGCCGGCTTGCAGGATCCGAACCGGCCGATCGGCTCGTTCATCTTCCTCGGCCCGACCGGCGTCGGCAAGACGGAGCTGACCAAGGCGCTTGCCCGCTTCCTCTTCGACGACGAGACGGCGATCCAGCGCATGGACATGTCGGAATACATGGAGAAGCACTCCGTGGCCCGGCTGATCGGTGCGCCTCCCGGCTATGTCGGTTATGAGGAAGGTGGTGCGCTCACCGAATCCGTCCGCCGCCGGCCCTACCAGGTCGTGCTGTTCGACGAGATCGAGAAGGCGCATCCCGACGTCTTCAACGTGCTCTTGCAGGTTCTCGACGATGGTCGCCTGACCGATGGCCAGGGTCGCACCGTCGACTTCCGCAACACGATGATCATCATGACCTCGAACCTCGGCGCCGAATACCTGACGGCGCTTGGCGAGAACGAGGACAGCGACACGGTTCGCGACCAGGTGATGGATGTCGTGAAGACGGCATTCCGCCCGGAATTCCTGAACCGCGTCGACGAGATCATCCTGTTCCATCGCCTGCGGCGGTCGGAAATGGGTGCGATCGTCGATATCCAGCTGGCCCGCCTGCGCCGGCTTCTGGAAGATCGCAAGATCGTTCTGGAGCTGGACGAGGAGGCCGTGCACTGGCTGGCAGAGAAGGGCTACGATCCGGTCTATGGCGCACGTCCGCTGAAGCGTGCGATCCAGAAGCACCTTCAGGATCCGCTCGCCGAGAAGATCCTGGCGGGCGACATCCCGGACGGATCGATCGTCAAGGTCACGGCCGGCTCCGATCGCCTGCTGTTTGCGCCGCGCGGGGCGGCGGTCAGCAAGGCGGCCTGACAGCGTCAATACGTGAACAATAAAAAGCGCGGGTGAAAGCCCGCGCTTTTTGCCGACTTGGCCAGGCGATGATCAGTGCGTCTCGGCCAGCTCGGTCGCGCTCTCGCCGCTGCCGAGCAGATCGTCGATGCGCTTGCGTTCGGTCTCGAATTGGGCAAGCGCCTTGCCTTCCAACGACTTGCCCCCGGGAAGACGGATTTTCAGCGCATCTACCTTGTTGCCGTTGACGATCAGCTCGTAGTGCAGGTGCGGGCCGGTCGAAAGACCGGTCGTGCCGACAAAGCCGATGACCTGGCCCTGCCGCACCTTCGCGCCGACCTTGACGCCCTTGGCTATAGCGCTCTGGTGGTTGTAGGACGAGACGTAGCCATTGGCATGGCGGATCAGCGTCTGGTTGCCGTAGCCGCCGGAATCCCAGCCGGCCTTTTCGACCACACCGTTGCCGGCCGCGATGATCGGCGTGCCGCGGGGGGCTGCCCAGTCGACGCCGGTATGCATGCGCGAAAAGCCGAGGATCGGGTGGCGGCGCATCCCGAATCCGGACCGGAACACGCCGTTGGGAACCGGGTTGCGCAGCAGGAACTGCCGGATGCTCTTGCCGTCGCGATCGTAATAATCGACGGAATCGTCTTCCGGGTTCTGGAAGCGGTAGACCCGCGTTTCGGTGTCGCCGAACTTCGCGTCGAGCATCAGGATCTCGGAGCCCTCGGCGGCGGTGCCGTTCTGGTCGGTGACGGAGAAGAACGCTTCGAGCGAATCCGTCGGCCGCAGCTGCGCCTGGAAATCGACGTTGCTAGCAAGGATACGGATCATCTCGGCCGTCATATCCTGGCCCATGCCATAGGACAGTGCGGCCCGGTAGATGCCGTCATAGACGCGCGGCAGGTCACGGCCGGCAATGATCGTCGGGCGGTCGTCGTCGTCGAAGGCCGTCGCCACGGCATCGAGCGCCGGCGGCTCGGCGCCCTTGACGAAGCGGCCCTTGTCGTCGAGCGCCGCCGTCATGACATGGCGGCCGCCGGAATAGATGGTCGCGCGAACGATGCTCGCCTCGTTGCGCTGCTGGGAGACGCAGATGCGCAGCACGTCACCCTCGGAAAGTTCCTTGCTGCCGAGTTCCTCGGCGAAATAGTCCGAGAGGTCCTCGGCCTGCGCCTTGCTGTAGCCGGCGGCCGTCATGAGCTCGTCGATATCGGCCGCGCGCCGCACGGGGATGACGTCGTCGGCATATTCCGTGTCATCGGGCGTCAGCGTGTCGAAGCTCGAAACGCTCATGTTCTCTTCCACCACGCGGGCGGTCAGGCCCTGCAGGAGGTCGAGATCGGAGGATTCGGAGGCAAAGCGTTGCGGATCGACGTAATAGAGCGAGGCGACCTGTGTGCTGCCGTCGGTCAGAACCGAGCCGTTGGTGCGCACATTCTCCTCGACTTCCTCGATCGACATCTGGTCCGCATAGTCGAGGTTCGCATCGCCATTCGGGAAGGCGTCGGTTTGAAGCGCCACTTCCGATTCGACATCCGACCCATAGATTGTGCCCATGCGCGAGGCCGGTGCGGCGTCCTTGCCGTTCGTGGAGAAGATCGCGAGCGGATCGAAGCGCGGGTAATCTTCCGTCGTCGCGTGATTGGCGGCGAGCGCCATCTTCACGTGCGCGAAGGGCTGCCGGCGCACCACTTCCTTCTCCCCGTCATGGATCATGGTGGAAATCTCCATGATCTTCTTGTCGGACGGTTTCGTCACGATAGCGGGTTCGAGAACGCGCTGGCCGCGCTTTGCCGTCTCGCCGTTCTTGCTGGTCTGGTTCGGTGCGCCGAGAGACGCATAGGCCTCGGCGGGAATGGCGAGCTGCTGGCGCCCGTCAAGGGCGGCAAACAGCGCCACGCCCATGAGTATCGAAGAGGTGATGCCGGTCAGGAACGTGCCCGAAAGCCAGCGCAGCGAAATTTCGCGGCGGTCAGGTGCCTTGCGCCCGTCCGCGATGATCGGCGGCTGGTTGCCGAGGGATCGGATCATGTTCCGGTCGGTGGTCATGCCGATTGCGCTTCGTCCTGTGCCGCTCTCATCTGTATTTCGCGCGGGAAGATGCACGCAGGAGGGCGTGCGAGTCAAATCGCGCGGATCACAAGCCTTCTTCTAGAGGCGCCGAATGTGAATTTCTGAGGGCGGAGCGTCCGTTTTGAACTGTCACGACCTGCGAAAGCCCGGAGATCAGGGATCTCGTCCGTCCAAACCCATCTTTTTGCAGATTTTTTCAAAAATGTGTCACATCGCTGTTGACGGTTTG
>NZ_WUMM01000029.1:0-10434 GCF_009826875.1 Shinella sp. AETb1-6
ATCGTCGAGCCCGCTCACCCGCTCCTCGCACCACGCCGGCGACGATTTCGCAAGGCTGAAGGCGGTAAGAGCCTCGCGAAAGAGCCATTGAACCGACGCCAGCCTTAGCCGGCTCAAGTTGCCGGCAGGGGGCAATCCTTACTCGTCGTCCGCCAGAAGCTTTTCGCCAGCAGCCGCTTCCAGCATGGCCGCACGGGCTTCAGGTAGATCCGGCATTGTCCAGTTCGGTTCTACTCCGAGGAAGCGGTCGAGAAACGCGATGGCGTAGGCCGGCATCTCGTGCGTGTTTTCTCGGAACGACCACCAAGTGCGCAGGTCATCGACACAGTCCGACAGATGGAGCGGCTCGCCGAGTTCCTGCAGGTGAACGACGCTGACGGCACTGATGCAAAAATTGGTGTAGAGGAAGCCTTCCGGCCAGAAGGCGATCGTTTCAGGCAGATCGCCGGCGTTCACGGGAAGTCGCACGGCGGCGGGATCGGCCTTGATCAGCTCCCGGAGCATCAGGCCGCCCGAGAACTTGATGAAATCGGCTCGGTTCACATTCGCCAAGCGCTTTTTTTGCTCAATGGTTTCAACCCAATCAACGAAAACCTTTGCAAGCACTTCTTCGTTGAAGGTGGTTTCCAAGCGGTAGCGTTTATCGAGTGCCTTTACACATGAGGCGAATGTCCGGCGGAACCACCTGAGCTGGCGTAGCCGATGACCGAAATCCGGCAGTGCACTCATCTCGCTCTGTGTGAGGATTTCCATCCTGGCACCTATATCCGCAATATTGCTCTGAAGTCCCTACGGCGAAGCAGATCGGCGATTACTATTGGAAACTTCGGAAGAGACCTCATCCGTACAAATATCTCATTTCCAAGTCAATTGTTCCGCTCTCGGTTCACGCCAGATGACCGAGAAGAACGGCAAATGTCGCGGCAAGAGGCTCCCTCGGTTTCTCCACCTTCAAGTGTCCCTCGATGGTTTCTAGACGGGTGCTTGCCAGCAGCAACGCGTCCTCAACCAGCGACGAGGCTTCTTCCTCCGGGAGACGTCCTTTGTTTGCCAGGCCGAAGAGGAGAGCAAGCGCGACATACTGTTTCAGGACCAATGGCATCCCGGCATCCTCGCGAACATCAACCAAGGGATTGCACCGCACCAGTGCCACCAGCAGTTCGGCGCACCGCTCCTCGGTGCGTGCGGACATGGTGCAGCGTCTTACCATGTCCGCCTGAATATCCGCGACCCGACCTTTCAGGATAAGCTGGTTGGACCGCGCGATAGCGGCAATGGCCTTGAGGCCTTTGTAGATATCCTCCTGCAAGGCGCCCGATTGATGGGCAGCGTAGTCTTCCAGCGGCAGGAAACCCCGAAACGCGCCCGCGGAGGGGCGCACAGTGGTTTCGACTGCACTCATGACGCTGTCCACGGCACGGAAAGTCTTGCCCAGCAGGCGGTCGAATTGGGGCAAAGCTTCAGGGAGGGCCGGTGGCGCAAGGTGCGGTCGTTGCGCATCCGATCCGAGCATTCGCACCAGATAACGCACGCCGCGCAGCTGATCCCCAACGCTCTGCTTCAGATCCTTCCCAACAGACGACGACATGAACACGCTCCTCCGATTCAGCTTTCGATATTATGAAATCGTCATGCCGCGAGAATGACACGTTTGCAGAGTTGCGTCGATTTCATTCTGCCGGCGTTCTGCGTCCCAGCCCAGCGTATCCGCGGCAATCTCTGCTGCTTCGGCCACGACGGCGGCTGAAAGGCGGCCGGACAGGGCGATGTCGGTGCGCCGGAACAGAAGGTCAGTCAACCGGCCAACGCATTCATTGCGGCAAATCCAGGCGAGCTCGAAACGGCCATAAGCTGGAATTGAAACCAGCCTCGTCTGATTGTTTTCGGCCCCGATCAACGTTGCCCGCGTCCCGTAACGATGAAGGAGATCGGTCGCCGTTTGAAGCGAGCCCGTGACCTTTGAGAGGTCGTCGGCAAATCGAGTGATACCCGCGTCGTTCATTGGGAAACCCCGTCCCCCGCCGATGGGCAGCTCCTGCGTCGAACGCAATCGGGCACGGCCCAGGAGACGAAGCACAAGATCCGCTGCCTCTTCGGAGAAGCCGCGGTAGGTCGTCCACTTTCCGCCGATAAGAGAGAGCACGGGTGTGTTCGCGCCCGGGATCACATCTCGGACGATCGAGTGATCGCGGCTGACGGCGCCGGGATCGACGCCTTCGGTCCGTGGCAGCGGGCGAACGCCGCAATAGGTCATCACGATTTCGTCCTGCCGTATCTCGATGTCTGGGAAAACCTCACGTGTCACGTGGGAAAGGTATTGGCGCTCTGCGTCGTCGCAGACCGCAAGGTCGGGATCCTGGACGGGAATGTCGGTCGAGCCGACAAGGACATTGCCCATGAAGGGGTAGAGTAGGTTGACGCGTCCGTCCGCGGAGCCAAAATAGACCATCCGGCCGCCGAGCGCCTCGTGGAGCCTCTGGTTGCGAACGATCAGGTGCGAACCCTTGTTGCCGCCCATATGCTGCGAGACGATGCCGAGCTTGTCGTTGACGGCATCGATCCAAGCGCCGCCGGCATTGATCACGATGTCTGCGGTCACGGCGACGCTTCGACTGGACAGTCCGTCCGTCAGTGTTATGCCACCGCTGCCGTTTCCTGAAACCGAGACGTAGTTGAGTGCCCTGGACTCTGGATTGTCCTGAATGCCATCGAGGAGAAGCTCGAGGCCCAGCCGCTCCGCATGCGTGATGCGTCCTTCATAGTAGATTCCGCTGGCAACAGCTCTCTTTGTCAACTCGGGCATGACAGACGCCATCGAGCGTCGCAGAAGCATGCGGTGATTGGGCATTGTGCGGAAATGCCGCCCGAAGAGATCGTAGAGCCTCAACCCGATTTCGGTGATGATCGCGCCGCGGTCGTTCAACGTCGCCTTCAGTCGAAAGAACCGTTTGATCGACGGAACGATCCCGCCGAACCACGAATAGACCGGTAGTACGGTCTCGAGGGGTTTGACGTAATGCGGTGCGTTCTTCAGGAGTAGGTTGCGCTCCATGGCGGATTGGCGAACGAGCCGGAATTCGCCGGTCTCCAGATATTTGATGCCACCATGGATGAGACGCGACGGGGCAGCGCTCGCGCCCGAGCAGAAGTCGTTCTTGTCGATCAGCAGGCAGTCGATACCCTGGGCGGCCAAATCACGGAACAGGCCACATCCATTGATGCCGCCGCCGATGATCAGCACCGGATAGTGTGACCTTACCGTATCCAAGCGGGACGCATCCATCGTCATGGATTGACGACAGCGACCTTTACGGCGCTACCCTTTTCGGCGGTTTCGAGTGCCGCCCCGATGTCCTTCAGCTCGAAGCGGTGCGTCAGCATCGAATCGACTTCGATCTGGCCGGCGGCGATCATGTCGAGGGATTTTTCGAACTGGAGGCGGTTGAGCCCGAACGAGCCGGTGACGACGAGTTCGTTGTAGTGGATGAGATTGACATCCATCGTGGCCATGTCGGTAGACGAAAAGCCGGCGAACAGACTGATTTTTCCGCGGTGACGAACGAGCGAAAGTGCGTCGTTTGCAAGCTTCGTCACGCCGATCGCCACGATAAGCTTGTCCGCTCCCAGCCCCTTCGTGTGCTGGCGCACGATTGAATTCAGGTCCTCGTTGACGGGATCCACGACGATGTCTGCGCCCGCCGCGATTGCCGCCTCGCGTCGTGAAGCGCTTGGCTCGCTGACGATGATTTTCGCGGCGCCGGAGTGACGTGCAAGCTTTACGTGAAGCAGTCCGATCGGGCCGGAGCCCAGGATGACGACGCTATCGCCGACTTCGACGCTGATCTTTTCCTGACCATTGAGAACGCATGAAAGCGGTTCGACGAGCGCTGCCTTTTCCCAACTCAGGTTCGCGGGAATCTTGAACACATTGTGCGCTTCGACCGCCCTTGCGGGAATTCGAATGTATTCGGCAAACGCACCGTCGATCTCGTATCCAATGGCGGTCAGGTTTTGACAGATGTTCTCATAGCCGCGCTTGCAGTAGTCGCAATAGCCGCAAGGGATGGCAGGGCATACCGCAACGGCATCACCGCAGGAGAAATTGCTGTGGCCGCCATTCTCGACGACTTCGCCAGCGAATTCGTGCCCGAGGATTGAGGGATAGCGCACGCCGGCTGTTTTCCGCCCGCGGAAGATGCGGATATCGGTGCCACACACGGTTGCCGCCTTGATGCGAATGAGGAGGTCGCCGGTGGAAAGCACCGGATCGGCAACCGTTTGGAAGAGCAGTTCGTTTGGCGCTTTGAGCAAGCCCGCTTTCATGGGATCCTCCCGTAAATGTTGCACATATGTGATATTGAAAATGCAAATATGCAAGACAAAACGGCAGATGCGCCGAAAATTTCTTGGATTTGACTGCGTTTATGGGTTGAACGAAGGCCTTCTCGATCTTTGCATTTACATTTTTTATAATTAAAACATCCTATTATGAGGGCGACGGTTCAGCAGCCGGCGAAAATGGTTGACAATCACTCACGTTGGTGAACATTTAGATTTGTCTGAATATAAATGTTCTTTTGTTCAGGCTTGGGAGGAGAGTGTTGCTGCGCGCTTTTCGGCGGGTTAACCCGCCGTGGGGGATTGGGAGGCGTCGAGGGCGCCGGATCGAATGCAGCGCCGATTTTCTTCGATTTCTGGGAACTCACGCCGCAGCAGCGGCGGTTAAAAGTTTCAACTGGGAGGTTAGAATGAAACTGTACAAACTTCTTATCAGCGCAGGTGTAATGTCGATCGTCGCAGGGGCCGGCGCCTACGCGCAGAGCCAGCAGGACCTCATCAAGCCTATCGACAAAGAGCTGACATTCGTCTTCATCCCGAAGGTCATTCACCCCTGGTATGACGTTGTTGCCGAGGGCAGCAAGTTTGCTGCCGAAGAATTTGCGAAGTCCGGTATCAAGGTCAATGTTATCTGGGATCAGCCGCCGCAGGCGGACGTCGCTGACCAGAACCAGCGCATCGAAACTAACATCGGCCGCAAGCCGGACGGTCTCGCCGTCGCGTGCCTCGATCGGGCAACGAATGTCCAGCTTCTGACGGAGGCCAAGGCGGCCGGCGTCAACGTCATGACGTTCAATTCCTTCTGCGATGAAAAGTTTCCCTTCGTCGGCCCCAAGAGCAGCTACCAGGATGGCTACGACCTCGGCGAATTTCTTGCCAAGCACCTGAACGGCAAGGGCAAGGTCGGCATTCTCGCCGGCAGCCTTACCGCGTCTGACCATGTTGAACGCATTCAGGGCTTCAAGAAGGCGCTTGAAAGCCATCCCGGCATGCAGATCGTGTTCGAACAACCCGACAACGATATCCTCGAAGAAGCGGTTACGCTGACCGAAAATGCGCTTCAGGCGAACCCGGACATCGCCGGCATCTTCGGTTCGAATGCGTCGAACCCAATCGGCGCAGCCCGTGCCGTGAAGAATGCAGGCTTCGCCGGCAAGATCGCGATCGTCGGCATGGACGATCTTCCGGAAGCCGTCGATGCCGTCTGCGATGGCACGATCACCGCGCTCAAGGCTCAGCGCCAGTGGGACATGGGCTACTGGACCGTGAAGTACCTCGTCGCCGCAAACGAGAACCACACGATCCCGATGTTCCACGACACCGGCTCACGCTTCATCACAAAGGAAGATTGCAAGTAAACCCCAATATGGCGGAGCGTGCATGGCGCGCTCCGCTCCGGAGACGCCGTTATGGCAAAGTACATCTTTGAGGCCAGGGACATCTGCAAGTCGTATGGCGTCGTCCATGCGCTCAAGGGCGTTTCGATCGGCATCGGCGAGGGCGAGGTCCACGCTATAATCGGCGAAAACGGAGCTGGCAAAAGCACGCTGATGAGTATCTTCTGCGGCAAGCTCAGGCCAACGTCGGGAACGCTTCATCGCAACGGCGAACAGGTTTCGTTCGGCCGTCCGCTCGACGCGCAGAAGGCCGGCATCAGCATCGCGCCGCAGGAAATCAACCTGGTGCCCGACCTCACGGTCGCCGAAAACATCATGCTGGGCGCTCATGAGACGTCCGCAATAGCGATCAATTGGAAAAAGACGTGGGAGCAGGCAATCCAGCATCTGCTCGAGATCGACGAGTCCATCGACGCGAGGAGCAAGGTTTTCAGGCTGAGCAAAGCGCAGCAGCAACTGGTGCAAATCGCCCGGGCCGCCGCGACCTCCGCACGCATCCTCATCCTCGACGAACCGACGGCGACCCTGACCTCGCGCGAAACGGACAAGCTTTTCGATTATATTCGACGCTTCCGGGCCGGCGGTGGCGCGGTATTCTATATTTCCCATCGCCTGGACGAAATCCTCGAACTCTCCGACACGATCGCCGTGCTGCGCGATGGCGCCTATGTCGGTGAACTTGATCCCAAAGCGACGACCAAGGACGAAATGGTGCGGCAGATGGCCGGGCGCGTGGTCGGCCGTGGCAACCCGGCGCCTCATGTCGGTATCGAGAAGCGTGATGTCGTCCTCAAGGTCGATGGCCTGACGCGTCTTGGCGAATTCGAGAATGTAAGCTTCGAAGTGCATCGTGGAGAAATCCTTGGTGTTTCCGGGCTTGTCGGTGCCGGCCGTACCGAGGTGGCAAAGTGCATTTTCGGCCTGACTCAGGCCGATGCCGGCACGGTCGAGCTGTTCGGTGAGCCCTTCGCGAACCGCAGCCCCCTAGACTGTATCGCCAAGGGTCTCGTTTACCTGCCGGAAGAGCGCAAGCAGGAGGGCATATTCCCGCTGCTCAGCATCACAGAGAACATGAGCATGCCGTCGCTCGATCGGTTCGGGGGCGTGTTGCACATGCGCACGTCCGATATGTTGCGCGAAGTCGATGGCTTCATCCAAAGGCTTCGCATCAAGCTCTCGTCGCCCTCCGATCCGATCACGAGCCTCAGCGGTGGCAATCAGCAGAAGGTCATCATCGGACGCTGGCTGATGCGCAATGCCCGCGTACTGATCATGGATGAGCCCACGCGTGGCATCGACGTTGCCGCGAAATTCGAAATTCAGGCCGAGCTGCGGCGCTTTACCGACAAGGAAGGGCTTTCGATCGTCTTCATCTCTTCGGAACTCGAAGAGGTTCTCGACGTGTCCGACCGCATCGTCGTGATGCACGAAGGCAAAGTGAAGGGAATCCCGACCGCAGCAAGCGCAACGCAGGAATCGCTCCTGCAGCTTGCCATGAGCTAGGCACCGGAAGGTCACAACCAATGACAAACGACATCACCGTTACCTCCACCCCTGCCCGGACGAAGCGTTCGGGGCCATTAACGCGGTTCTGGCAGTGGGAAGCCAGCGGCATTCTCGTCGCTCTCATCGCTCTGATGGTGGTCCTTTCCTTTGCAACGGACAATTTCCTGTCGACCTACAACATGTCGGTCGTCGCACGCCAGGCGGCATTCGTCGGCCTGGTGGCCCTGGGGCAGACACTGGTGCTGCTCGTTGGTGGCATCGACCTTTCCGTCGGGGCGGCGGCCGGCCTTTCCGCGATCGTCGGATCCCTGCTGCTCACCATGTTCGGTGTCCATCCCTACATGGTCATCCCGCTCACCATGATCTTCGGCATGTGCCTTGGCTTCGTGAACGGGTTCTTTGTCGCCGGCTTGCGTCTCAATCCATTCATCGTGACGCTTGCGACCTGGGAAATCTTTGCGGGTCTGACGATGGTTATCACCAAAGGTTATCCCATTCGACCACTGGGGGAGACGTTCGGCGTCTTCGGCAAGGGAGAGATCCTCTCCGTCCCGATCCCCGTGCTTGTCTTCATTGCCTCCGGTATCGTTCTCATCTGGCTGCTTACTCAAACCAAATTCGGCCGCAACATCTTTGCCGTCGGCGGCAACCGGGATGCGGCGGTACTCGTCGGCATCCGCGCGAAGTTTGTCGAGTTCATGGTGTTCGGGCTTGCCGGAATGTTTGCGGCTCTCGCGGGTATCCTGTTTGCAAGCCGCATGGATGCGGGGCAGCCGTCGGTCGGCGAGGGCTGGCTGATGGGTGCGATCACCGCGGCTATTCTAGGCGGCACCAGCCTGCGTGGCGGGCAGGGGTCCATTGTCGGCACTATGCTCGGCGCCATGCTCCTGACCGTGCTCGCCAATGGCACCGTGCTTCTGAATGTCTCCGGCTTCTGGCAGCGTGTCATCGTCGGGGGCGTCGTTCTGATCGCCGTGCTGGTCGACCTCTTCCGCCGCCGCAGCTAACGAGCCAAAACGTTGTTTTCCGACTTGTGGCAATCGAATGCGCCGTCATTTATAGGCAGACTGGAACAATTTCGAACAGAGAGTGTGAAAGTAGTGTCTGATCTCAATGATGATCTGCGGACCAGGGCGGCCTGGCTCTACTACAAGGAAGGGTTGACTCAGGATCAGGTCGCCCAAGAGCTTGGCATGACACGCACGCGGGTGCTCCGCATGCTGGCCGCCGCCCGGTTGGACGGAACCGTGCAGATCCGCGTTCTTTCGAAACACAGCCATTGTGTGGAACTGGAGCGCGAACTGGAGCGGAAGTTCAAACTGGAACGTGCGATCGTCGTGCCGGTGCCTCAGAAGCCGGACATGGTTCCGGAAATCATCGGCACGGTACTCGGGGAGTATCTGACGGACCTGTTGAGCGGAAACATGACGATAGGGCTGGGATGGGGCAAGACGCTGAGCTCATGTCTTCCGTCCATCCCGCAGCAGCAGCATGCCGGTGTTTCGGTCGTCTCCTTGCTGGGTGGGCTGACGAGGGTCAGCACGTTCAATCCATCCGAGTTTGCCTGGCGTCTCGGCGACAGGCTCTCGGCGGAAAGCTATCTCATCGCGGCACCCGTCTTCGCGCCGGACGCGCGAACGCGTGAAGCATTGCTTACGCATCCGGGCATCCGGGAGGTGTTTCGGCGTTCGGAGAACCTGGATGTGGCTATTGTCAGCGTCGGCGACCTTTCGCCGACATCGACTTTCGTGAGCTACGGCCTGCTCGAAAAGGAAGAAATGGTATCGTTGCAACGGGCCGGCGCCATTGGCGACATCCTTTGCCGGTTCATCGACGCCGACGGTCAGATTGTAGACCATGACGTCAACCGCCGGGTTGTTGCCGTCGACCCTCGGGCGTTGCGGACATCACGCAAGATCGTGCTTGCATCGGGTGGTTGGCACAAACTGGCCGTGTTCAGGGCCGCGATGAAACTACTCTCTCCGCATGTGATCCTGACGGACGAGCAGGTGGGAGAGAGGTTGCTCGACGGCTAGCGCGCCGGGCGGGAGGGGTTCGAAATTTCAATTTAGGCCATGTGGCGACCCGGGTGGATTGCCGCAAGGGAGAGTTGTGCACGCAAATCTGAAGTGAAAGCAGCGCAAAGCGCTCACTTTCAGGAGGAGAAACATTATGACCTACGACTATACCTCTATCGGTTTCTACACCTTCGATTGCCTGGGGCGCCCTGTCACCGAGATCCCGCCCGGTGGAAGCACCTATTTCATTGAGGAATTGACGATGGCCGTATCCGGCGCTGCCGGCGCGGCGGCCGTTGTCGCCGCGAAGTACGGGATGAAGGTTCTTGCCGTCGGAGGCATCGGCGATGATCTGATGGGGGACTGGGTCATTCGCCGCATGGCACAGTTCGGCATCGATACATCCATGATGCAGCTCTGCCCGGGTGTCGGGACGTCATCGTCCATCGTGACCACCCGCCCGGATGGACAGCGACCGGCATTACACATGCGCGGCGCCACCGGCGCTTTCGTGATTGCCGAAGACGACTATGACAAGGTTCTCGATGCAAAGGTCGTCCATATGGGCGGGACCGGTCTCATGGACAGGATGGACGGTGAGCGGAGCTTCCGCTTGATGGCAGAAGCTAAACGGCGCGGTAGTGTCACGACCCTCGACGTTTTTGCGGCGGATAGGAAGGACATGGCGAATGTTGCCGGCCTCCTGCCTTATACCGACTATTTCATCCCTTCGATCGAGGAGGCGCAGGCCCTCTCCGGCCTGAAGACGAAGGAGGACATCGGGCGCTATTTTAATGATCTCGGAGTGCAATGCACCGTGATGACGATGGGCGAGCATGGCGCATATTATCATCATGTCGATGGCACCCGCTTCCACATGCCGGCCTTCGACATCGACGTCATCTGCACTTGCGGTTGCGGAGACGCCTTCAATGCGGGATTCACAGCCGGCATTATCAATGGCCTCAACCCTGAAGAAACGACCCGGCTTGGTCAGGCCTCGTCTGCCCTGAATGCGTCCGGTCTCGGGAGCCAGGCTGGTATCGTCGATCTTGAGAGTACATTGGCGTTTCTGGAGCGTGCGCAGGTTAAGAAGCCTCACGCAGCATAAATCCATTGGGCGATGTCACGTTGTTTCATCAATGATAAAGCAAGGTGTGTGTCTGAGAAATCAG